>JAJAYP010000078.1 GCA_026786185.1 Gemmatimonadaceae bacterium | reverse complement strand
CGAGCATCAACCCGCGCGCGTTGAGGGCCGCGAACGACGACAACGCGCCCTCGAAGGCGCTGCGCAGCTCGCGTACGTCGTACTCGCCCTCGGGCGCCACGACCGCGATGTTGCCCTCACGCCGATGAGCGACCGGCATCGATCAGTGTACGGTGCAGCGTGACAGCTGTGCCGCCCGGGCAGCAACGCGCACGTCGCTCGCTATCGCGATCCGGCGTCCTTGCCGGAACTTCCACGCGCGACGAGACCATAAATCAGGAGCGACACGCCGATCGTCAGCAGGAGGTGGACCCACCCCGGCCCCTCCAGCACGAGTGCGGCGATCGCCCAGATGAGCAGCAGTGCCAGTGCGCCGAATATGCGGAGATCCATCACATCCTCCGTGAATTGACCCGTTCTGTGACGGGGCATAGATTCAACAGTCAACTCAGCAACGCCGTACGGAACGGAGAGTCACGTTTTTGAGCCGATAAGTCCTTCGAGTGGGTTCGATAATCTATACTGACGGCATGCCCCCAGTGCGGGGGAAGCCGGAAGGTGTGGTGAGAGCCTCATTATTACGACTGGGCTTCAAAAAACCCTCTCCGTTCCAGTTCCTCCTGCGGGTCCCGCACGCTGCTGCGGGGCCCGCGTTTTTTGCCGGCCGATGGTCCAACAGCGGTTCGCGGCGCCGAGCGCTCGCGGCATCGCGCCATTTCAGGCAGCTTGGGTGTCGGCGGGAACGGCTCGCCGCCGCGATGCATTCATTGCGGACGGACCACCCTGACTCCTCGCCGTATCCATGCCCGACGTGACCGTCACGCGCCGCCTCATGTTCAATGCGGCCCATCGCGTCCACAATCCGGCGCTCTCCGATGAGGAGAACACCCGCCTCTTCGGGAAGTGCAACAATCCGAACTGGCACGGGCACAACTACACGCTCGACGTCAGCGTGCGCGGTGCGATCGACCCCCGCACCGGCTACGTCGTCGACCTCGGCGCACTCAAGCAGCTGGTCGAGGAACGGGTCGTGAACGAGATCGACCACAGAAACTTCAATCTCGACGTGCGGTTCATGCAGGGAGTGATCCCGACGTCGGAAAACATCATCGTCGCCATCTGGCGCGAACTGGAGCCGGCAATCCGCCCCGGCCGGCTCGCCCGACTGGTGCTCTGGGAGACGCCCAACAACTATGTCGAATACGCCGGTGAATAAGCGGTCGGCCGCGGCGCCGCTCGCGCCTGCCCTCCACCCGTCTCTTCAGCTCGCGGAAGAGACGCCGACCGACGCGTACGCTGGACTGGTGCGGGAACAGCTCGCGCTGCTGGGCGAGGATCCACAACGCGAAGGACTGCTCAAGACGCCGGAGCGCGTTGCGAAGGCGATGGGCTTTATGACGCGCGGCTACTCGATGACCCTGTCGGACGTCGTCGGCGATGCGCTCTTCGAGGAGCAGCACGAGAACATGGTGATGGTGAGGGACATCGAGCTCTATTCGCTGTGCGAGCATCACCTGCTCCCCTTCTTCGGCAAGGCGCACATCGCGTACATCCCGAACAGCCGGATCGTCGGCCTGTCCAAGCTGCCGCGCATCGTCGACATGTTCGCGCGCCGGCTGCAGGTGCAGGAACGGCTCACGGAGCAGGTGGCCAAGGCGATCGAGGAAGTGCTGCAGCCCCGCGGCGTGGGCGTGGTGATCGAGGCATTCCACATGTGCATGATGATGCGCGGCGTGGAGAAGCAGAACTCGCGGACCATCACCTCTGCGCTGCGTGGTGTCTTTCGCGACGACGGCAAGACGCGCGATGAGTTCCTGCGCCTGGCCTACGCGTCGCACCATTGACCGTGGTCGGGAAGGAGCTGGTCGGGCGGACGGCACTCGTCACGGGAGCCTCTCGTGGCATCGGCGCTGCCGTGGCGCGCCGGCTCGCAACCGCCGGTGCGCGTCTCGTGCTCGTCGCGCGTACGGAGCAGGCGTTACGCACTCTCGCCGCGGAACTGGGCGGTGATGCGATCGTCGTGACGTGCGACATGCGCGAGCCGGACAGCGCCACGCTCGTCAGGCGTCGCCTGGACGCCGCGGGGGTCGCCTGCCCCGACATCCTCGTGAACAACGCTGGCGCGTTCGTCCTCGCACCTGCGCACGAGACGTCGGTCGAGCTGTTTCGCGAGACCCTCGAGGTGAACCTCACGGCGCCCTTCGGCCTCGTGCACGCCTTTCTGCCCGCCATGCGCGCACGCCGCACAGGACACGTCGTCACCATCGGGTCCATCGCCGACCGGGCGGCGTTTCCCGGCAATGCCGCCTACGCCGCCAGCAAGTACGGGCTCCGCGCACTGCACGAGGTGGTGCGCGGCGAGACGCGCGGCACTGGAATCCGCGCCACGCTCGTCTCGCCGGGACCCGTCGACACCGAGTTGTGGGATCCGATCGATCCGGACAGTCGGGACGGATTCACGCCGCGCGCGCAGATGCTCGAACCCGCCGCGGTCGCCGACGCGGTTCATTTTGCGGTGACGGTGTCCGTCGAGATCAACGTCGACGAGCTGCGACTCTCGCGACGCTGAAGGCCGATCGGGCGACGCCGCTAGATTTCGTCGCATGTTCATCGAGCTGGTCGACGCCCTGCGCTGCCCGAATCCCCACGAGGAGAGCTGGCTCGTGGCCGCCTCCACGCGCATGGAGTTCCGGCACATCGTCGACGGCACGCTCGGCTGCCCCGTCTGCAAGGCGCAGTACCCCGTGCGCCGTGGCGTCGTCGACTTTCGCCGCTCGGCGGCCGGCGATGGCCCGGTACCGTGGCACGCGTCGGCGGACGAGACGGAGGCCGCGCGCATCGCTGCCTTCCTCAACCTCACGGATCGCACGGGATTCGCCGTGCTCCTCGGTGGCTGGAGCACGCACGCTCCACTCGTGCGCGGGCTCGTCGAGACGCCGCTGATCATCGTCGATCCGCCGGACGGAACGGAAGGAGAGCCTGGCATCTCCGTGCTTCGCTGCGACGGTCCGATCCCGATCGCCGCCGGATCGGCGCGCGGCATGGCGATCGATGGGGGTGGCGTGGAGCGTGTCGCGTCCGCCGTGCGCGCGACCCGCGCAAAGGGCCGCGTCCTCGCACCCGTGTCGGTTCCGATCCCCGACGGCGTGACGGAGCTCGCGCGCGACGCTGCAATGTGGGTGGCCGAGCGCGGAACCTCGACGTCCGCGCTCGTCACGCTCCACGTCCGTCGTGGCTAGACGCCCACCGGCTCGTGGTCGACGGCGTACATCGCGTCGATCACCGCCTTGTACGATTTGTCGACGACCTTCCGCTTCACCTTCAACGTCGGCGTGAGCTCGCCGCGATCGATCGAGAAGTCATGCTCGAGCAGGGCCACCTTCTTCGGCCGCTCGAACTGCGCCAGGCTCTCGAGCTGCGAGAATACTTCCTTCTCCATCTTCGCACGGATCGTCGGCATCTCGAGCAGCTGCCTCCGGTCCGTCCAGATGATGTTCTTGCGCTTCGCGTACTTCTCCACCTGCTCCCAGTTCGGCACCACCAGCACGGCGGGAAACTTCCGCTTGTCGCCGATCACCACGGCCTGACTGACATACTTGTTCGTCTTGATCAGGCTCTCGATCGGCTGCGGAGCGATGTTCTTGCCGCCGGAGGTGACGATGATGTCCTTCTTGCGATCCGTGATCGCGAGCATGCCGTCGCGCAGTTCGCCGATGTCGCCGGTGTGGAACCAGCCGTCACCGTCGATCGCTTCCCGCGTCGCATCCGGCTTGTTGTAGTAGCCCTGCATCACGTGCGGTCCGCGCGTGAGAATCTCGCCATCCGAGGCGATCGTCACTTCGACACCCTTGAGCGGGCGGCCCACCGTTCCGATCCGGAACGCCTCGGGCGTGTTCACGGCGATCACGGGGGACGTCTCCGTGAGGCCGTATCCCTCGAGGATCACGAGTCCCGCCGCGTAGAAGAACTTGTTGATCTCCGGCGCGAGCGGTGCGCCGCCCGACACGAAGTAGCGCAGGCGCCCACCGGTGCGCGCCTTGAGCTTCGAGAACACCAGCTTCTGCGCCACCTTGTATTGCAGCGCGAGCAGTCCGTGCGGCGTACCACCGGCCAGCGTCACGTCGGCCCACCGATCCGCCACGCGCCGCGCCCAGAAGAAGATCCGGCTCTTCACCGCGCCACCGGCGAGCGCATTCTCCAGGACCCGCGCGTACATCTTCTCGTACAGCCTCGGCACCGACAGCACGAGCGTTGGCCGCACGGTCTGCATGTCCACCGGCACCGTGTCGATCGACTCGGCATAGGCGATGGAGCAGCCGACGTGGAACATCATGTAATGCCCGGCCATCCGCTCGAAGATGTGGGAGAGCGGCAGGAAGCTGAGGCCCACATCGAGATTCGGCAGAAAGGGAATCGCGGTCGCCGACGCCATCACGTTCGAATAGAGATTGTCATGCGAGAGCATGACACCCTTCGGCTCGCCGGTCGTGCCCGACGTGTAGATCAACGTCGCGAGCTGATCCGGCTTCACGGCCAGGGCGCGCGCCTTGTACGCCGAGCGACGCTCGTCGGTGTCCACCGTCGCGCCGCGTGCCTCGAGTTCCGCCAGCGTCAGGTCGGCGCCCGCGTGCCGATCGGCGGCGAAGGTGATCACGTGTTTCAACGCCGGCAGCGTCGTACGGACCTGTGCAACCTTAGCCGCCTGCGACGCGTCGCTCACGAAGATCGCGACCGCCCCGGCGTCGCGGAGAATGCAGGCCGCCTGCTCCGGCGGCAGGTTCGGGTAGAGCGGTACGTCGGTGAGCGACGTCGTGAGGCAGGCGAAGTCAGCGAGGGCCCACTCGGGACGGTTCTCCGACATGATCGCCACCCGGTCGCCGGCCGCCACGCAGAGCTCCATGAGGCCCAGTCCGGCACGCCGCACACGCTCGGCAACCGCTCGGCTGGAGATCGGCTTGTACACGCCATTCACCTTGTGCTGCAACGCATCGGGCTTGTCATGCCGCTCGATCGCGTCGAAGAAGAGCGTGGTGAGGGTGCCAGGCGATGTGTTGCGCGGACCACCGGACGAGAGCATCGCGAACCTCCTGCTGAGGAAGCGGCCGCGACGGCGCGGCCGCACTGTCGAGGGCGATTATACGTCGCGGGGCAGGGAAACCGCTACGGGCGGGAAGGGAGAGCTACGGCTTGACCGAGACCTCGACGCGAACCGGACTGCCCGCGAGCGGGGTGCCGTCGCGCAGGCGCCGCGCAGAGGCGCTGACGAAGACCGACTGGACGCCGCTGCCAGCGCGAATCAACACGCTGCGGGTGGCCGTCCCGCCCGACTTCGTGGTGTCCACGGCGATCGTCGAATCGGGACGGAGCGCTGCGCCAGCGGCGTTCGCGAGAATGGCGCTCCCCGATGGGAGGGAACGCGGACGCAGGCTGTCGATGCGGTAGCGGACGATGATCCCATTGACGGTCGTGCTCGCACCGCGGTACACGCCAGTCACCGTCACCGGGATCGGGCGGAGTGCCGGCAGCGCTAGTGAGGTATCACCCGCCAAGTCACCGGCCGGCCGCGCGATCGTCGTGGGATCCGGCACGATCTGGAGGATCGCGATGGTCGTCTGCAGCCGATTGCCGACGCGTCCGACGATCTGCACGCTGCCCACCGTATCCCTGGCGACCAGGACGCCATTCGCGTCGATCGTCACGCCCGCCGGGAGCACCGTGGGGAGAAAGCTCACCTCGAGTCCGGTGATCTCCTGCGAGTCTCGGCCAAACGCGCGCACGCGGAGCGGGGCAACACGACCCAGGCTGTCACGCAGCGTATCGCCCGCCGCGACCGCCGGCAGGGGCAGCTCGATGGCGCTGATGTATGCCACGCCATCCTGCAGCGTCGGTACGTCGCCGCACCCCAGCGCCAGACCGCCGGCAACCAGCGCCGCACCGGCACAACGAACCATCCGTCGACCGTTCATCGCAACCGAGGCTCCAACAACTCGGCGAGTTGCGAGTACGCGCGGGCGGCCGGGTCATGCGGCGCGCGGAGCACCACCGGCTGGCCCGCCGCGAAGGCATCGATCGACGCCATCGTGCGTGGGATCGCCACGTCGAAGAGCAGTTCCGTCGGAAGCTGTGCCCGCACGTACGCGGCGACACGCTGGGAAACTTCGTTGCCCTCCTCGAGCATGGTGAGCAGGATGCCATCCAGCACGAGTGCCGGGTTCGTCACCGCCGCGTCCCGTACCGCGCGCAGGATCTGCGAGGTGGTCTGCAGGGCGAGCGGCTCGCACTGGAGCGGTACGAGCACGTGCTGGCTGTGCGCCAGCACTCGCCGGGTCACTGCGCCCAGCCCCGGCGGAGAGTCGACGACGACGATATACCCTCGCCGGCAGGCGCGCTCGAACAGCTCCCCGAGCCGCGGCGACTCGGCGAGCTGTGACGAGTATGTCTCATGCTCGGCCGCTTCGCTCACTGAACCGGCCAGCAGTACGCGAAGCCACGGAAGGGTCGTCGCCTGCACGACGTCCTGCAGCTCACGCGAACCCGAAAGCAGCTCCGCGAGTCCGCCGGCGCTGCCGTCCGCGTCGAGTCCCAGTCCGTGTCGCACGGCCCCCTGCGGATCCACGTCCACGAGGAGCGTCTTCCGACCGCGCAGCGCGAGCGCGCTGGCCAGGTTGATCGCGGTGGTCGTCTTGCCCACGCCCCCCTTCTGGCTGACGACGGCGAGGACGGTACCCACTATGGCTCGGGGCGCTCGGGCTGCCTGGTCGACTGCGAGCGCAGGTCGTCGAGCGTCTGCCGAGCGTGTCGAACCCAGCGATCCGCCTCCATACCCGAGGGAGGTGTTTCCAGGAACGCCTCGAGATGCGCGGATGCTTCCGCGTGGTCACCGCGTTTCAGGTGCAGGAAGGCGAGACCGTAGTGCGCACCGGAGAGCTCGGGATTGAGTTCCAGCGCACGCCGATAGGCGCTCACCGCTTCGTTCAGCCGCCCCGTCCGCGAGAACGCGATCGCCATGTTCTGCAGGATGCGCGGATCGCTGGGGTGATCCCGCAGCGCAAGGCGATACGATGTGAGTGCCGCGTCGAAATCGCCCTGACGTTCCAGGGCGAGCGCCTCGTTCAGATAGTCGAGGCGTTGCGGCTTCATGCCGCCCTCCGACTTGCCGCCGAGCAGGCGGCTCAACCAGGACATGCGATCTGCGGCTGGAGGAGAGGGCGACCAGGGGGACTGGTCACGCGGAGGACGGGGGACGACGGGCAAAGTTAAGTCCACAACGCAGCGAGCGCCAACGCGGTCGCGCACGCAACGTGCTTCCAGTTCAGACGCCGCCGGGTCACCGTGCCCCGTCGTTCCCCCTTCCGGAGCACTCCATGACCCCACGACGTACCACCGCCGAGCCGAACAAGGGGGTTTTCGAGGTCGAGTGGCCGCTGTTCGGTGAGCTGTCGCGAGCGCTCGCGCTGAAGGTCGTGCGCTCGTACGACCCCGAGCTGATCGTTGGCGTCGCCACCGCCGGTGTCGTGCCGGGGGCGGTCATCGCCGCGATCCTCGATCGTGAATTCCATTCGATCGTCGTGAGCCGGCGCTACCAGTCGGACGCCGTGCGTGATACGCCGGCCATCTTCGGCGCCGTGCCGGGCGGGGTGCGGGGCAAGCGCGTGTTGCTGGTGGACGAGACCTGCGATTCCGGTGCAACGATGCGGCTCGCCGTGAGCGCCGTCGTGAACGCGGGCGCCGCGGAGGTGCGGACCGCCGTCGCATTCCGAACGGGCACATACGAGCCCGACTACCATGCGCTGGCGACGGAAAGCACGATCGTGCTGCCGTGGGATCGCGAAGTGCTCTTCGAGGGCGAGTTGGTGCCGAACCCGCTCTATCGTGAGACGATCGGAGGCTGAGGCGTCGCGCTACGCCGACGCCCCCACGGCGTCGGCATAGCCCGCGCCCTGACTCATCTGCTCGTAGACGGCCTGCATGACCTCCGTGCTGCCGAGCAGGAATCGGCAGCGGTCCGCTCCGGCGGACCGGCACTCCACCTCCATTACCGCGAGCGGTGCGTCCGCCACGCGCCCGAAGAAATCGGCGAACATTCCAGCGGAGAGGTGGCATCCGGGCTGCTCAAGCGCGCTCTCGGGCGCGGCTTCTCCCCAGTCCGACGAGTCGAGCGTGGCGACCATGTCGTGCAACGCCCCCACCTGCAGGGATCCCCACCCCGCGCGACGAAAGAACTCCGCGCTCTCCTGCTGGAAGACCTCGACCGGCAGCGACTCCGGTTCTCCGACTCCTCGCGAGGCAAGCCATCGACGAAACGCATCGAACAGCGCACCACCGCCGGCATAGCCGGCCTCCTGGAGGTATCCGGCGGCGGCGGGGCCGGTATCGCGCATGAGGGCCGCGCGCAGCGCGGTGAGCGCGTCGCGCGTGATCGCGAGCATACCGCTTCCGCTGAGATCGATCGTCATGGTTGCCTGAAGGTAGTTGGTTCGGAGGACTGATCGAGTGTCGGAGGCGTCACGTCGGCAGATCCGCTGTCGCGCCAGCACGACGTCGCAACTCGGCTTCATCGATCACGTCGATGCCGAGGACGCGCGCCTTGTCCAGCTTGCTGCCCGGCTCCTCGCCCGCCACGACGGCGGTCGTCGCCTTCGACACCCCACTCGTGACGCGACCGCCTTGCGACTCGATCAGCTCCGTGGCGTCCGATCGTGACAGCGTGGGCAACGTGCCCGTGACGACGAAGGTCATCCCAGTGAGTGCGCCGCCAGAAGCGACGGCTCGCGGCTCGGTCATCGAGACACCGGCTCGGCCGAGCTTTCGCACGAGCTCGCGGGCCGACGCGTCCTCGCCGAACGCCGAGACGGCTCGCGCGATTCCGTCGCCGATGCCTCGGATGGCACGAATGTCCTCGACGCCCGCGCCAGCGAGGGCGTCCATCGAACCGAAATGTCGTGCGAGCAGTTGCGCGGCCGTCTGTCCCACATGCCGGATGCCCAGCCCGAACAGGAGTCTCGACAGCGGCTGCGCCTTCGACGCCTCGATTGCGTCGACGAGGGCGACCGCCGACTTGTGCGCGAATCGGTCGAGCGCCGTGAGTTGCGCCGCCTCCAGCGCGTACAGATCCGCGACATCGTGCACGAGCGATGCAGCGATGAACTGCTCGATGCGCGCGTACGACAATCCTCGAATGTCCATCGCGCCACGCGACGCGAAATGCACGATCGCCTCGAGCTGCCGGTCGGGACAGGCGACGTTCGGACAATAGATCGCGACTTCTTCCTCGTCACGCTCGACCGGCGTGCCGCACGACGGACACGTGGTCGGGACGCGCGTCGTCCGCGGCGGATACTCGGGATCGCGCCGCTCCGGCACGGGTCCGATCACCTGCGGAATCACGTCACCGGCGCGCTTCACCTGCACGATGTCGCCCACGCGAAGATCCTTCGCGAGAATGAGGTCAAAGTTGTGCAGGGTCGCGAGTTGTACGGTGGTGCCACCGATCTCCACTGGCTCCAGTACGGCGAACGGATTGAGGGAGCCCGTGCGGCCCACGTTGACCCGGATGTCCTTCAGCGTCGTCTCGGCGATGTCGGGGGCGAACTTGCGGGCGATCGCCCATCGAGGCTCTCGTCCGCCGATCACGCCCAGCTCTTCCTGCAATCGCAGGCTGTCGACCTTGACGACGCCGCCGTCGATCGCGAAGTCGAGATCGGCGCGCACGCGTCGCTCCACATCGCGCGACCACTCGTGTACCTCGTCGAGCGTTGCGCAGCGTCGACGGTGCGGCGCGACGGGAATCCCCCACCGCTCGAGCGTGGCGAGGAGCGCCCACTGCGTGTCGAATGGCAGTGCGATGCCGGCGGGCGCGGCGACCGTGTAGCCGAAGAACCGCAGCGGCCGTCGCGCGGTGATCGATGGATCGAGTTGCCGGAGCGCGCCGGCGGCCGTGTTCCGCGGATTGGCGTACACCGGTTCACCGGCAGCGACGCACTCGGCGTTCATGGCCTCGAAGCCCGCAAACGGCATGTAGACCTCGCCGCGGACCTCGAGCAACGGCGGCACGTCGTCGCCGCGCAATCGCAGCGGCACATCGTGCAGCGTCCGGAGATTGGCGGTGACCTGCTCGCCGATCACGCCGTTGCCGCGCGTCGTCCCCTCGGAGAGCACACCGTCGCGGTACGTGAGGCTGACCGCGGCCCCATCGATCTTGAGCTCCGCGACGTATCCGGCGCGCCGCGCGTCGTCGCCGACGAGTCGCGCGAGACGCTCCTCCCACGCCGTGACTTCTTCCTCGGAGAATGCATTGCCGAGCGAGATCATCGGCAGCAGATGCGCATGCTTGGCGAGCGCGCTCGCTGCCTCCGCCCCCACTCGCATCGTCGGCGAATCGGCGAGCCGGAGGGAGGGATGTGCCCGCTCGAGATCCTGCAGCTCGCGAAGGAGGTGATCGTACCGGGCATCGGGCAACGTCGGGCGATCCAGCACGTAGTAGTCGTGCGCCGCCTGCTGCAGCAGCGCCCGCAGCTCGGCGGCACGACGCTCGGGTGGGACGGAGGGCATGCGGGTCCGACCTAGCCCTTCGCCTCTTCCTCGAGCACCTGCATCGCCACCGTGACGAGCCGCTCCAGCTCCTCGTCGGCTGCCTGGGGCAGCAGCGTCTCCGCCCAGGTGTGCTCTTCGCCCTTCGCGTACCGGTCCAGCAGGCGTCGCAGGAATCCCACGAGCGCCACGCGCTGCAGCTCGGCCTTGCGCTGCGCGATGCCGACCTCCTCCTGACTGTGCAACAACGTCTCGAATCGATGGGCGTTGCGCAGGGCCGTCGCCGTGAGCGTTGCAACCGTCTGGCAAAATCGGACGTCGACGTCGCTGAATGGCTCGGCCTCACGCTCGGTGCGGAGGAAGATTGCGCCGATGACCGAACCTTCCCAGCGAATCGGCACCACGACGATGGAGCGCACGTTGCGCGTGTCGAGCTGCGCCTTGATGCTCCGAAGCATCGGGTCGTTCGCCGCGTCGGGAATGAACACCGTCTCGCCGCTCTCGAACGCCCGCTTCAGCTCCGGGTATCGGTTGAGGTCGACGACGAGATTGCGAATCGTCGGATCCTCGTAGCTGGCAACGAGCCGAACCTCGTCCTTGTCTCCCGACAGGAAGATCGCGCACCGATCGAGTCCGAACGTCTCGCCGAGCTTGCGCGCGATGGCCTGGAGGACGTCGACGAAGTGGAGGGACGCCGACACTTCCTGCAGGATGCCGACGGTGGCGGCAAGATGATCGCGCTCACGCTGCAGCTCGGCGACGCGCGCGCGCAGGCGCGCAAGCTCGTCACCGCTGGGAGGGATCTCCAGCGTCGCTGGCGGAGAAGTCGGGCCGAGGGGCAGCGTCTGCTCCATCCTTGGAGGATTGGTGCGCCTTGAACTCGTCGCCGTCGTATCGGGTGACGCGGTTGCGACCGGTTTCCTTCGCGACGTAGAGGGCGTCGTCGGCGGTGCGAACGAGTGCGTCGCTCGCATCGATGCTGGGATGTGGCCATCCCGACACGCCGAAGCTCGCGGTGCGCTGGAGCGTGCCGCCGTCGAACGTGAATGTATGACCCTCGATCCGTTTCCGCACCCTCTCCGCGAACGTGACGGCCGCGTCCAGCACCGTCCCCGGGAGGAGGAGCATGAACTCCTCACCGCCGTAGCGCCCCACGCGATCGATCTCGCGCGCCTCGTCCTTCAGGATCTTCGCCAGCTGCTTGAGCACCTCGTCGCCGGCTTGATGGCCGTACGTGTCGTTCACGCTCTTGAACTTGTCGAGGTCGCACATGACGAGGGAAAACGGCTCATTCAGCCGCTGCGCATGCTGGAACATCTCGTCGATGCGCTCGTTCAGGTGCCGGCGATTGTCCAGGCCCGTCAGCGCGTCGGTCTGCGACATGAACCGCAGGCGTTCGTTCACCTCGAGCAGTTCCTTTTCGCGTTCCTCGAGCGCCTCCTGGAGCCGCTTGATCCGGAGCATGGAGCGCAGTCGTGCCTTCAGCTCGGCGAAGTCGATCGGTTTCGTGATGTAGTCGTCGGCTCCCGCCTCGAGCCCTTCCACCTTGTCTTCGGTGGAGTCGAGTGCCGTCTGCATGATGATCGGGATGAACGGCAACGCCTTGTTCCCCTTGATGCGCCGCGCGACCTCGATGCCCGAAATTTCCGGCATCATCACGTCGAGCAGGATCAGATCGGGCGGCGTCTTCTCCACGTACGCGAGCGCGTCGTGCCCGTTGTAGCACGCATCGGTGCCGTATCCCCAGCTCTCGAGGCGAACGCGAAGGACCTCGATGTTGTCCTCGTGATCGTCCACGACCAGGATGCGAAAGTGGCCCTCGGACTTGAGCGGTCGCTGCGCCGAATCGGTCACCGGGGCTACCGCTGCAGATCGAACCACTGCCGGGGCTGACGCGTCGGTCGCGGTGGTCAGCTTCGCCGCGACGACGCCCGCGTGGCCCGCCTGCTCGTCAACCGGCATTCTGCGCAGCGTCCTTGCCGAGGAAGCGCTGCACTTCGGCCACCACGGCTCGCGGCTCGCACGGCTTCGCGAGATAGCCGTCGCATCCGACTTCCATGGCCTTTTCCCGATCCGATGCGAGCGCGTGCGCCGTCAGTGCGATGATGGGTATGTCGCGCGTGATCGGATCATGCTTCAGCACCTGCGTCGCTTCCCACCCGTCGATGATGGGAATTGAGATGTCCATCAGGATCAGGTCGGGCTTCTCCGCGCGCGCCTTCGCGATCCCCTCCTCGCCATTCAACGCTTCGCTCACCGTATAGCCGAAGTGTCGAAGAATCGTGGAATAGACGATGCGGTTGTCTTCGTTGTCCTCCACCAGCAGGACTGTCTTTCCATTGCTCGCCATGCACTGCCTCGCACCGCTGACATGAGATGAATCGCATCCGGCACCGTGGGGAATGGCGGAGATGCCGGGTGGTCGGGACCATGGAGCGCCCCTCGGGAGCAAACGCAATGCGCCCGTCGGAAGGACCGTAGACCTGAAGGCGATCGACGCATCCGCACGCAAGTATCAAACCAGCACCGACCTCCAACGTAGACACCAATGTCATACGCAGGACCATCCCGCGGCCGTAGCGCCGCTTCCGCAGCGTCCACATCCCGACAGTCGTCCCCGGCGCGGTCCGCCCGCGCAACGCCGCAAGCCCGGAGCGAGCGCTGGGAACAGCTCGCCCTGTTCGGCGCAGGTCTCGCCCTCGGCGTGGCCGTCGGTGCCGGTGCTGCCCTGCTTGCCGCTCCGCGCTCGGGAGCCGAGACGCGCGCGGTGCTTCGTGCCCGAGCCGGGCGTGTCGGCCGCACCACCACCAGACGCGGCCGCGACGCATGGGACGATCTGCGCGACGAAATTCGCGACGTGAAGCGCTCCATCCTGCGACGCAAGGCTCGACGCGCCGCCGAGCTCGATCTCCGGCGTGAGGTACAACTCGACGCCGGGCTCGATTGAGATCACTGGAGACGATGAAGGGCGGCGTCCGACGGACACCGCCCTTCGATCGCGCTGCCGATCGGGTCAGCGCACGTCGTTGATCTCTTCCGACGCCTGACGCTGGAAGTGCCGATCGTTGAATTCCGTAGCCGTGCCGCGAATGGTCGCCTCGTACTGCGCGCGCGCCTTCACCTTGTCGCCGCGCCCAGCGTACACCCGGGCAAGATCGAGGTGATGCACGAGCCGGTGGGGTTCGCTCGCCACGGATTCCTCCATGTACCGCTGCGCGTCAGCCCAGTTGGCGGAGTCGAACACCCGCCCGCCGAGGAACGTCTTCGCCATGAATCGCGACATGCCGCTCAGACGCATCACGTTGTAGTTCCACATCCCCATCACGTGCAGTGCGCCAGGATGCCTGGGATTGAGCTTGAGTGCCTCGAGCGCGTGGGTGCGAACGTCGCCGGCGTACTTCACACGGTCACGCGCGCCGAGCGACAGCGCCTTGCGCCCCAGGCCGCGCGCGAGATTGAAGTGACCCTCGGCATCGGCGGGATTCGCCTCCACGGCCCGGCGCGCGTATAGTTCTGCCATCGAGTACAGGCGGTCGCGCTCCACGGCGCTCGCGTTGAACTCCCCCACGTCCACGGCTTCGCGGGCGGCTTTCCACAGTGCTTCGTAGGCTTTCGGGTCGGCCTTGATCGCCGTCTCGTAGTGCTGCAGCGCGCCGGCGGCGTTCATCGCCGCATGATCCGTGTCGCCGAGGGCGATGTGCTCCGCGGCCGACTGGGCAACGGCACGGGATGGGACGAACGCGAGCGTCAGCACGGCAGCAGCGCTCAGCAGGCGACGCGGCGTAACGGTCAAGGTCATGGGAGGCTCCAGAATGCGGGTGAGCGAGCAGCCGGCGGGCGCGGGATCGCGTAATCGGGGCAGGGCGGGCCGGCCCGCGTGGGGACGTTCTGCCCGTGAGTGTACGGATACCCCGAAGTCCGGTCAATGCTCGCACTGCGCCTGATCGAGCGAAAGCGCGACGGCGGGCGGATCGACGCGGGGGAGTGGCGTGCGCTGGCGAACGCCTACGCGGCCGGCCACGTCCCCGACTACCAGATGGCCGCCTTCCTCATGGCCTGCTTTCTACGCGGGTTGGACGCCGCGGAGACGAGCGCCCTCACGGACGCGATGCTGCAGAGCGGCGACATGCTCGATCTCGCGTATCTCCAGAAGCCGCGCATCGACAAGCACTCCACGGGAGGAGTGGGCGACAAGGTCTCCATCGTGCTTGCCCCGCTTATCAGCTCGCTTGGTGTTGCCGTGCCGATGATGTCCGGACGCGGACTCGGGCACACGGGCGGCACGCTCGACAAGCTCGAGTCCATTCCCGGCTTTCGCACCGACCTCTCGGTGGCGGAGACGAAGCGAATGCTGGAAACACTCGACTGCGCGCTTTTTGGTCAGACGGCTGAATTCGCCCCGGTCGATCGGAAGATGTATGCGCTGCGCGACGCGACCGGCACCGTGGAAGCCATTCCACTCATCGCCGCGAGCATCATGAGCAAGAAGCTCGCGGAGGGACTGACAGGCCTCGTGCTCGACGTCAAGCGGGGGTCCGGTGCCTTCCTGCCCGAGCTCGATCGCGGTCTCGAGCTCGCACGCACGATGATCGAGCTTGGCGAGCATCACGGCACGCCGGTCGTCGCGCTCCTCACCGCGATGGACCGTCCGCTCGGCCGTGCCTGCGGGAACGCATTGGAAGTCGAGGAGTCCATTCTCGCTCTGCGCGGTGAAGGTCCTCCGGATCTGATGTCCGTCACGTACGCGCTCGGTGCGGAAATGCTCGTCCTCGCCGGAGTCGCCACGGACGAAGACGCGGCGCGTCGGCGGATGGAGCAGGCCATCGGCACGGGACGCGCCGCCGAGCACTTTCAACGCATCATCGAGGCGCAGGGAGGCAATCCGGCCGTCGTGGACGACCCGGCACTTCTGCCGCAGGCGGCACAGGTGGAGCTCTACGCGGCCCCCAGACGCGGGTTCGTCGCCCGCGTTGAGCCGCGTGCGGTCGGCCGCGGCATCATCGCGCTCGGCGGCGGGCGCACGACGATGGAGGACGTGCTGGACCTCTCCGTCGGCTTCATGATCAGCGTGCGGCCCGGTGACTGGGTGGAGCAGGGCGAGCCGATGGCGACGATCTTCGCGCGGGACCGTGCCGGTGTGGAAAGCGGAAAGGCAACGCTCCGCGCCGCCATCGCGATCGCCGACGAGGCCGATCCGCCGCTGCCCCTCGTTTCGCATCGCGTGTCAGCGCGCGGCGTGGAACTGCTCGTCGGCGCCTGATGGGCGCTCGCGCGGGGTAAGTCCGGGCCGCGCCGGGTCAGTCTTGACCCGCGCCGCTCGTTGGTCGTGTGGGGCGCCCTGCCACCTGAACGAAATACAGCCGGCCATTGCGCGCTGCCGCCACGCCGGTGCCGAACTCCGTGAATTCCAGCGACAGGATGTTCGCGCGATGTAATGGCGAGTCCATCCAGGTCATCTGTGCCTCGGCCGCGCTGCGCTGTCCCTCCGAGATGTTCTCGCCCGCCGCACGCAAGGCGTACTGTACCGCCAGCAGTCGCGCTCGCAGGGTGGGATACGGCTGGCCCGGAAGCTCATGCGCCATTACGCCCGCCTTCACCATCTGATCGGCCTGCAGTTGCGCTGCGGACATCAGCTTGGCGTTCCGCGCGAGGGCCGGCAGGCCCGACGCGCGACGACTGGCGTTCGCACGCTCGATCATCTCTCCCGCCACCGCAGTCACGTTCAGCGCTGCGGGAAGGGCGGTCGATACCGTCGTCCCGGGCTGCGCAGGACGGGTCGATGTCGTGGCGGGCGCCGGACCGCCGGCGCAACCTGCAAGGAGAATGGCGAGGGCGGCGGTCGCAATGCGGCCGTCGCGACGTCGGAGTTGGCTCAGCATGGACCGGTACGTGAGGGATGGCTGTCACTAGACTGGGGCGGGCGCGCATGGTCACACCCTGCAGCCGTCTCGGCGCCTGGAACGCCGGTGTTCAATCCGTCCGGTAATAGTGCGTGATGCAGCTCTGCACAGCGCGCTCCGCGATTGGGCCGCGTGCGCCGCCAGCCGCGTGCGACCGGAGCAGCGCCGCGCGGAATGTCGCCTCCGCCCCGCTCGCTCCCGGCTTCAACTCAGCCGCCTTGCCGTCTTCCTCGAGTCCCATCGAGCCCCGACTGTCTGATTACGCTGTAATGCCTCGGCACGGTTCATTCGACCGGAGCACGGAGCCTCCGTTACTGGCGGCAGCCCCCGGTCGGATCCGGTCGCGGCTTGTCCACCACGAGTCGCTGGGGACGATTTGCGATCGCCTCGCCGATGTCGCCCACGAAGACGGCGATGCGCGCCAGGTGCTCGTAGTCGATGTACTGCGGCTCGTCGGTCACCTGGTGATAGTCGGTGTGATAGCCGAGCGAATAGTAGGTGATCGGAATGCCATACCTGGCGTACATGTAGTGATCACTCCGGCAGTATCGATTCAGCGGATGTCCGTTCGTGTCGAACGACCCGTCGATGTCCATCCGCGGGACTCGCGTCGCGTTCACCGAATCGATGAGGTCGCCGAGCTGCGTGGACAGTCGTCGTGGACCGATGAGTTGCACGTTGTTCGGACCGCGTCCCATGATGTCGGTCGCCTTTCCCCGGCCCACCATGTCCATGTTGAGTTGCGCCACGATCGAATCGAGAGGCACGGTCGGATGATCGGTGAACCACTCCGAACCCCAGAGTCCCTTCTCCTCTCCCGTGTGTGACACGAACAGCAGGGACCGGCGAGGTCGCGGAGCGCCGGCAAAGCGCTGGGCGATCTCCAGCATGGCGACCGTGCCGGAGCCGTCGTCGTCGGCTCCATTGTGGATGGAGTCACGCCGCGCCCCACCGTGTACGCGGGTGAGGCTGTCGCGGAGGATCGCGATACGTGCCGCTTCGAAACTCGTCGGCACGCGCACCGTGTCCTGCACGCCCTGACGACGGACGACCATGTTGTTCGCGAGCACGGAATCATGGTCCAGCGCACGGGGCGCGATACCGACATGATCGTTGTGTGCTCCGATCGCGACATACTGCCCGCGAAGCGCGGCGTCGGCACCAGGCAGGATGCCGACGACATTCCGCGACGGAAACGGCGCCGGCGTCTCGATGAATCCAATCGTGCCGGTGACGACTCGACCCTCCGCTCCTGCCGCCAGTCCGTCCAGCGAGCGAACGCCGAGCAGTCGCTCGGCCGACGTCGGACTGACCAGCAGTGCGATGGGCGCACTACCGCTCGCATTGTCGGCGCGTGGGCGCGTCGCGGGTGCGCGCAGCCGACGCAGCATTGCAGGTGGCAGGACGTCAAGCACCACGACGGCGATTCCTGACGCGCCGGCATATCGGGTCAGGGATCCGAGCATGTAGAAGCGCCAGTCGCGACGGCCGTTGGCTCCGACCGGCACGGTGAACACGACAAGCCGTCCGGCGGCATCACGCGGATCGATCATCGTTCCACCGAGCTGTCCACCGTAGACTGCGCGTGCGCCATCGAGCGAGCGAGTCGTCGCCCCGAACGGAAGTGCGCGACCGGCGCTCCCGGCGGGGAACGGAATCACGTCTGCGCCGAGTGCGAGCACCGTTCCCTCCACCGTGAGCGGCCGCGAACTGTCGATGTGGGCGATCACGACGGGGACGGTCTGGAAGAATGTGCCATCGTCACCTGCCGGTCGAAGGCCCAGGCGGGCCATCTCGCGAGCGACGTAGTCGGTGACCTTCACGTTTCCGATCGTGCCGGATTCGCGTCCGAGCATCGAATCATCCGCGATGATGTAGAGTCGCGTCATCAGGTCGCCCGGGGTGATCGCTGCAACCGTGGCAACTGGCGTATGGAGACGTGGCAGCTCGCCCATGGGGGACGAAGTGACTGCACGCGCCGAGGCACATCCGATGAGCACGGCGAGCGGCAGGAGATGGAGTCGGCGCATGGAGAATCGGTGGAAGGAGATGACCGTCACGCACCCGAATATCGCGATGGGCGCGCCGTACGGCGAGGCAATCGGGCGCGCGGTACGAGCGAGACGCGAGGGTGCGGCACTCATTCTGCCTCAGTCAGGCTATTTGCTGGAGCCCGGCGCACCCACTTCCATTGGAGCCCGATCACATGAATAAGCGAATCCGGAAAAAGCGCGTTCGGCACGTGTTGCTGGCGGAGCTGGCAGCCGCGTTTGCCGAGCCGAGCGACGCCATCGCCTGGCTCGAGACCGCAAACGTGGAGCTGGACGGCCGAACTCCGCGCGAGGCGATCGGCGATGGCGAGGCAGAGCGCGTCACGCTCGTCCTCGACGGCCTGAACCGGAGTACGGGCACGCCGTAGCGCGACGAAGCGACCCTCGGTCCGACGGCCGGGCGGGCGGCGCGCGGCCGCTGGCGCGGAGCGCGCGGTCACTGCATTCTCGTCCGACTCCCCCGCGATCATGCGGCCGACCATCACGTCCCGGTGCCTGCCCAATGTCAACCGCGCTGCGCTCATCGCTCGCCATCGTCGCGATCGCCTCCAGCCTCGCTGCTCTGCCGTTCGACGGAGCGTGCGCGCAGCCGGACGCGATGTCGTCCGGCGCTTCGACGACCGTGCCTCCCGCCTGGTCGCGGCGAGCGGTGATCTACGAGGTGAACGTCCGCCAGTTCACGCCGGAGGGCACGATCGCCGCGCTGCAGCGGCATCTCCCGCGACTTCGACGACTAGGCGTGGACATCCTGTGGCTCATGCCCGTGCAGCCGATCGGTCGGAAGAATCGCAAGGGGTCGCTGGGCAGCTACTACTCGATCGCCGATTACCGGGCGATCAATCCCGCGTTCGGCACGGCCTCGGAATTTCGCTCGCTGGTGAAGGCGGCGCATCGGCAGGGCATGAAGGTCATCCTCGACTGGGTGCCGAACCACTCGGCGTTCGACCACCCGTGGATCACGCAGCACAAGGACTACTACGTCACCCGGGCGGATGGCACCGTCATCAACGCGCGTGACAACGAGGGACGGGACACCGACTGGACCGACGTCGCGGAGCTGAACTACGACAATCCTGCCATGCGGCGCGCGATGATCGCTGACATGCGTTGGTGGCTCGAGACAATGGGAATCGACGGCTTCCGGTGTGATGTCGCCGGTGGCGTGCCGATGGACTTCTGGCGGGATGCGCGGCGCGAGTTGCTGCGATCGCGTCCCGGCCTGTTCATGCTGGCGGAAGCCGAGGATCCCCGCATGCACGAGGTGTTCGACATGACCTATGCGTGGCAGTTGCATCACCTGCTCAACGACATCACGCGGGGGAAGAAGAACACGGGCGCCCTGAACGAATACTTCGCGAAGGACGACAGCCTGTACGGTGCCGACGCGTACCGAATGACCTTCACGAGCAATCACGACGAGAACAGCTGGAACGGAACCGAGTTCGAACGCATGGGCGCCAACCATCTGCCGGCGTTCGTCCTCGCCGCCACATCCCGGCGCTCCATGCCGCTGCTGTACACGGGTCAGGAGGCCAGCATGAACAAGCGCCTGCGATTCTTCGAGAAGGACACCGTCGATTGGAAGGGGCCGTCACTGGCGGAATTCTATCGCGCCATGTTCGCGCTCAAGCATCAGCAGCCGGCGCTGTCGAACGGCGCGTGGGGCGGCCCGCAGACCGTCGTGCGGACAGATGGCGGTGACCGTGTGTACGCCTTCACTCGCACGAAGGGAACGAACACCGTCCTCGTCGCGGTGAATTTTGGCGACGCACCGGCAAGTGCGACGCTGGAGGCGTTGTCGCGGCCCGGCCGATACACCGACTGGTTCACGAAATCGCGCATGACCCTGGCCGCACAGGGCCGCATCGAGATTCCCGCGCACGGATACCGCGTCCTCGTACGCTGACGGGCGGGTCGCCTGTCGCAGCGATCGGGACCTGCCGCGATCAGGCGTTCCGTTGCCTCTCCCCGGCTCGTGCCGTCCTCCTGGAAAGGGATCGCCCAGGGGTATCGTCGCGTCCTCTGCCTGCGACGGTCTCCAGCTCCCCGCGCGTCCCTGCGCCCCAGCGAGACTGCAACGAACCTCGACCAATCCGTCCATGCCGATGTCGCTTCCGAGGATCCAACCTGCTTCACTCGCCGCGGCATTGCTGCTCGCCGCCGTGCCCGTGCTGGCTCAGCGGCGTTCCGATACGGGCACCCGGGTGGAGTCGGTGGTGGTCACCGCTCCGGCCGTCAGGGTTCGCTCCGCCCCGTCGATGTCGAGCCTCTCGATCGAAGAATTCCGCGAAGGCTCCGTGTTTCCCTTGGCTGCTGACCAGTATCAGTCGCAGGACTGGCTCGGCATCATGCTCGACGGTCGCGTCGCGTTCGTGCCGCGATACGCCGTTGTTCCGCGCCCGGTCGCCGCACCACGCGCACCGGCGGTCGAGTCCGCGGCAGTCTCCCTCGCTGGAGCACCGAGTGTGATGGCGCCGGCCCCTGTGGCGCCGGCTCCTGTGGCGCCGGCTGCTACGAGCGCACCCGTACGCCCGCCTGCGGCGCCACCGGTGGTGGTCGCGCGCGCACCCGAGCGTGCGGCTCCCGTCAAGGCAGCGAGCGTCGCACCAGCGGTCGCACCCACGCCGCTAGCGACGCCCGCACCACCGTCCGCGCCCGCCCCGCAGCCGAAGCCGGCATCACCGGCACTGGCCGAATCGAGCAATCGCGTCGCCGCGCAGGAGCCCGCGCGAACGACGACACCAGTGACCGGGCCGACGCCCGTTCGGCCCGCGCTCACCGCCAGGCGCGCTGGCGTACGCCTGTCGCTCGGCGTGCTCGGCTCGGTG
>JAJAYP010000077.1 GCA_026786185.1 Gemmatimonadaceae bacterium | reverse complement strand
CTCATCGTTTCATTCGGCGCCGACTTCCTCGAAACGTGGGGCATGTCGGTGCCGCAGCAACTCGACTTCGCCGACGCACGCGCGAAAATCCAGGATGCGCCACGATTCGTCTACATCGGTCCGCGTCGATCGCTCACGGGACTGAACGCCGACCAGTGGATCGCGTGCAAGCCTGGCACCGAGCTCGCGATCGCCCGCGCGTTGGCCGGCTCCGGTTCGCTTGCGGATGCCGCGACCGCCAGCGGCGTGAAGGAATCCGTGCTGGTGCGACTGCAGCAGGAGATGGCGTCGGCGCGGCCGGCGCTCGTGCTGTCGGGTGCGCGCGGCGCGGATGCGCTCGAGCTCGCGCTCGCCGTCGCCGCGCTCAATCAGGCGAACGGCGCGGTCGGCACCACCATACGGCCCGCCGAAAGCGCGGGCGCGTTCGATGGCGTGGCTCGGTTCAGTGACATCAGGAGTGCCGTCGACAGCATGCGCGCGGGCCGCGTGCCGGTCGTCTTCGTGCGCGGCGCCAACCCGGCCTACGCGCTTCCCGCCGCCACGAAGTTCGCCGATGCCTTCGCCAAGGTACCGTTCAAGGTGAGCTTCTCGCTCTACCCGGACGAGACGACGGAGCTTTGCGACCTCATCCTCCCCGACCTGCACGCGCTCGAGTCGTGGGGCGACGCGGACGCCGGGCGCGGCGCGATCGGCCTGCAGCAGCCCGCCATGGATCCCGTGTTTGCCGGCACGCGCGCGACCGCGGACGTCCTCATCGAATTGGGGCAGAAAGATCCGGCGAACGCGGCGCGCTTCCCGACGCGCGACTACCGGTCCTGGTTGATCGGTCGGTTCCCCGGCGGCATGAGCGTCTTCACCACGTCGCTGCAGAAGGGCATGGGCACCGGCGCGCTGGTCGCTCGTGCGCCGTCCGCGGCTGCCCCTGCGTCGGCGCCCGCCGCGCCCACGCTCGAACGCACGGCCGGCGACTTCTACCTCGTGACCTATCTCTCGCCCGTGCTGGGTGACGGCCGTGGCGCGAACAAACCCTGGCTCCAGGAGCTCCCCGATCCGGTGACGAAGGTGCTCTGGAGTTCGTGGGTCGAGATCCATCCGGAGACCGCCAATCGGCTCGGCATCGAACGGGGCGACATCGTCGAGGTGACCACCGCCAACGGCAAGGTGCGCGCGCCGGCCTACCTGTACCTCGGCATCCGCACCGACACGCTCGGGCTCGCGATGGGACAGGGCCACGGCGCCGCCGCAACGCTCGAGGAACACGACGGCAAGCACAACGATCGCGTCGTCACGCAGTGGGGCTACGGCCGCTACGCGCGCAACATCGGCATTCGTGCGCACGACCTGCTCGGCGCCATTAGCGACAACGCCGGCGGATTCGCGCTCGTCAGCACGAAGGCGACGCTCACGAAGACGGGGGATCACGAGACACTCGTGTCCACCGAGGGATCGGCGCGTCAGCACGGGCGCGGCATCGCCCAAGCCGTGCCGATCACCTCACTGCTCGCTGGCGGCACTGGCGACCGTGCCACGACGGAAGGCGCTGCCGCACATGGCGCGCCCAGTGGAGCCGAGGTGAAGGCGGAAGGAACGGCGGAGGTGCACGAGCAGGCCGAGGGCGGACACAACATCGCCGGCGAGCCGAGTCTCAAGTTCCTGCCCGGCTTGCGCTCACCCGTTGCGGCCGACGCGCAGGGCGAGCTCGGCGCGCCGACGGCGAAGGACAACGGCAAGGACAAGGGCATGTACGCCACCAATCACTGGTCGGGGATGGCGAACCGGCGGTGGGCGATGACGGTGGACCTCGCGCGCTGCACCGGCTGCTCCGCCTGCGTCACGGCATGCTACGCCGAGAACAACATTCCCACGGTGGGCGCGCCCTGGCAGAACGCATCGGTGTATGCGGTCTCGAAGCCGGGATTCAACATTACGCGCGGTCGCGAGATGAACTGGATCCGCCTCGAGCGCTACTTCGAGGGTGCGGAGGATGGCCGGTTCACCGAGGATTTCGAATCGCGGTTCGTGCCGATGCTGTGTCAGCATTGCGGCAATGCGCCGTGCGAGCCCGTGTGTCCCGTGTACGCGACCTATCATGCGCCGGATGGACTGAACGTCCAGGTCTACAATCGCTGCGTCGGGACGCGCTACTGCAGCAACAACTGTCCCTACAAGGTTCGGTACTTCAACTGGTTCGGGTACGGCGAGGAGGATCGCAAGCAGTACGCGTTCCCCGAGCCCCTGAACTGGCAGTTGAATCCCGACGTCACGGTCCGCACGAAGGGCGTGATGGAGAAGTGCACCTTCTGCGTGCAGCGGATTCGTGAAGCCGAGACGCGCGCGAAGAGTGAGGGTCGCGAGCTCGTCGCTGACGAGTTCACGGTCGCGTGTGCGCAGGCGTGTCCGTCGCGGGCGATCATGTTCGGTGACGCTGCCGATCCCACCTGGTCGGTGTCGAAGCTCGTGGAAGACCGGCGCGCCTATCATGTGTTCGAGGAGCTCAACACCTATACCGCGGTGGTCTACTTGAAGAAGGTCAACCATCCGGGGCCGGCCTCGCCGGCCGGGGCGTAAGGGCGCGCTGGCGCCCATGGCACCACCGCGCCGCGCCCCCGAGCGGGAGCGGTATCCGAATATCCCGACGGCGGACAATCGCCTGCCGGGCGTGCGCGACTACGAGCAGGTCGATCGCGACGTCATCGCCACCCTGTCGCCAACGCTCGGCTGGTTCGCCGCGCTGGGGCTGGCGATTCTCGCGCTGCTCCTCGGCATCGTTGCCTGGACCTACCAGATCTATGAGGGACTCGGCGCCGCGGGCTACCAACCGCCGGTGATGTGGGGCGTCTACATCGTCTCGTTCGTGTTCTGGGTTGGTATCGGCCACGCCGGCACCCTCATCTCGGCCATTCTCTACCTGTTCCGCGCCGGCTTCCGCACGACGATCTATCGCGCAGCGGAAGCGATGACCGTGTTCGCCGTCATGACGGCGGGCCTCTTCCCGATCCTGCACCTCGGGCGGCCGTGGAAGTTCTTCTGGCTGATCCCGTATCCGAACTGGCGGCTGATCTGGCCGAACCCGAAGTCGCCGCTCGTGTGGGACGTGTTCGCCATCCTCACGTACCTCACCGTCTCGGCCACCTTCTTCTACGTCGGGCTCATTCCCGACATCGCGGTCCTGCGCGATCAGGAGCGGAACCCGATCCGCAAGCGGATCTTCGCCGTGCTGGCACTCGGATGGCGGAACTCGGACCGCGAGTGGCGGCACTTCACGCGGGCCTACCTGTTCCTCGCGGCGTTCGCCACGCCACTCGTGCTGTCGGTGCATTCCGTCGTGTCGTTCGACTTCGCCATGGCGCTCACGCCCGGCTGGCACGCCACGATCTTCCCGCCGTACTTCGTCGCCGGAGCGATCTTCTCGGGCATCGGAATGGTGTTCACGATCATCATCCCCATCCGGAAGTACTTCAAGCTCGAGCACATGGTGACGATCAACGATCTCGACGCGGCAGCGAAGCTGTGCCTCTTCACGTCGATGGTCGTGGGCCTCGCCTACATCACGGAGTTCCAGGTCGCCTGGATGTCGGGCAACGCGGTGGAGCAGGAGTACTTCTGGAACCGGGTGTTCGGCCAGTGGTGGTGGGCCGCGTGGATCATGTTGATCTGCAACATGGTGCTGCCGCTCTCGCTCTTCTCGCAGAAGCTGCGTCGCAACACGAGCTGGCTCTTCATCCTGTCCATCTTCATCAACATCGGGATGTGGTTCGAGCGGTTCGTCATCGTCATCCCGTCGCTGTCGCACGAGTTCGAGCCGTGGCAGTGGGGCGGCTACCATCCCACGTGGGTGGACTACTTCATCCTCATCGGCTCGTTCGGCTGGTTCTTCATGTGGTTCCTGCTCTTCATCCGGCAGCTCCCGGTGATGGCCATCTCCGAGGTGAAGGAGATCATCCCGCCCAAGTTGCGTCACGCCGCGGTGGGCCATCATCACCTGACCCACGGCGAGGTCGCCGAGCCGCGCGTCACGGGCACCATCCGTCCGGCTGGAGGAACACACTGATGCAGGGCGTGCTCGGAGCATTCGCCGAGATCGACGCGACCGTCGAGGCGATTCAGGACCTTCGCAAGAAGAATTTCGGCGACATCACGGTGTACACCCCCACACCGCGCCATGAGCTCGAGGACGCGCTCGACGCCCCCAAGAGCGGCGTGCGCCGGTTCACGCTGATCGGTGGATTGCTCGGCGTCACCTTCGGGTACTGGGTGGCGATCTGGATCTCCGACTACTGGCCGCTCGTCGTCGGCGGCAAGCCGGTTGCGAGCTGGATTCCCTACACGATCATCGGGTTCGAGCTGATGGTGCTGTTCGGTTCACTGTCGACGGTGTTCGGCATGTTCGCGCTGTCACGCATTCCCCGGCTCACGATGACGGTCGGCTACGACCCGCGGTTCAGTCATGGCGATTACGGGATCTGGGTTGTCGCGGGCGCGGACCGGGTCGCCGAGGCGACGGACGTGCTGCGTCGGCACGGCGCGCTGGAGGTGCGTAATGAACGGTAAGCTCGCTCGCGCCGTGCAACGCGCCGTGCGGCTGTCGGTCGTCTTTGCGCTCGGTGCCTGCTCGTGGTTCACCTATTTCAAGCAGCAGCCGATGATGGACCCTTGGTAATCGACGAACGACTCGATCCCGATGCGCGGCAATCCGCAGAATTCCGTGTCGGTGTACGGCAGTGCCGCTCCCGGGTACGCGGTGTCACGGGTCGCTTTGCCCGGCGTGCTGGACTCGATGGCCGGGCTCGTGAATCCGGTGCCTGCCGATGCCCGCTCGCTGCACAACGGGCGGATGTACTATCAGATCAACTGCGCCGTTTGCCATGGCGAAGCGGGGAAGGGCGACGGCCCGATCATGGCGACGAAGGTGATCTATCCTCCACCGCTCGTCGGTGCGTCCGCCGAATCACGAAGCGACGGATACCTCTGGGCGATCATGCGGAACGGTCGTGGCGCGATGCCGGCGTACAATCGCATCGAGGAACTCGATCGGTGGGACGTCGTCAACTACGTGCGTGGCCTGCAGGGACGCCATCAGGTCGTGACCGGACCGGTCGGGTTGCCGGGTGAGACCGGCGACAAGGTTCCGGGTTACTCGCAGATGGGTCCGACGCGTCCGTCGCCGTACTGGCTCCACGCGGGCGCGCAGGCCGGCCCGTCTCGTGGTGGCGCTGTCTCCGCGGGCGCGCCGGTGGCGCCGGCCGCCGTTGCACCGTCCGACAGCGTTCGCCCCACCGTCACTGACACCGCCGTAACCCCAGTGCCCCCAATTCCGACGCCGAACGCCGGAGGAGCGCGATGAGCGCGCATTCCGCACCAGTCCCTACACGCGCCGAGCTCGTCGCGGCGTACAGCAAGCCGCTGCCGAAGGCGCTCACCAGCGCATGTGTCGTCTTTGCCGTCATCGGGGTGCTGGCCTTCGTCGTGGGCTTGTTCCTCGCGCCCGATCGTGCGTGGCGCGCGTACCACTTCAACTGGCTCTACTTCACGGTGCTCTCGTCGGCGGGCGTGATGTTCGTCGCCGTGCAGCGGATCACCACGGCTCGGTGGTCGCGCCCGATCATCCGGTTCATGGAAGGTTATGTCGCCTTCCTGCCGCTGGCGCTCGTGCTGCTCATCGTCAGCGTGCTGCTCGGCAAGGGCCACATCTTCCCGTGGACGCACGAAGTGCCTCCCGTCCCCGAGAAGGTGACATGGTTCAATGCGGGCTTCCTGACGACCCGCGTGCTGCTGTCGTTCGTCGTCATCACCGCGCTCTCGCTGTGGTACATCTACACGTCGGTCCGTCTGGACGTGGGCCTGCTGCCCGAGGCAGGGGCGGCGTGGGCCAGGGGCCTTCGGTCTCGCATGCGCGCCGGGTTCGGCGAAGAGCGGCGCGAGCTGCACAGCACGCATTCACTGCAGGGCAAGCTGGCCGTCTTCCTCGCGCTGGCGTTCGGGTACGGGTGGTCCGTGCTCGCGTTCGATCTGTCGATGGGGCTGTCGCTGCACTTCCAGAGCACGCTGTACGGCTGGTGGTTCTTCATGGGTGGGTGGCTCTGCTCACTCACCCTGTTCACGCTGCTCGTCATGGCGTGGCGACGGTTCCTGCATGCCGATGCGCTCATCCGGGAGAACCACTTCCACGATCTCGGCAAGCTGTGCTTCGCCTTCACTGCGTTCTGGGGATACCTCACCTTCTCACAGTACCTGGTGATCTGGTACGGCAATCTCGGTGAGGAGACGCACTGGGCTCGCCTCCGTCTCATCGCGCCTTGGACGCATCTCACGGTGTCCGCCGTGATGCTCGTGTTCTTCGCGCCGTTTTTCGGCTTGCTGTCGCGCGCGGCCAAGGTGTTCCACCCCACTCTCGCGCTGTTCACGACCATCAGTCTCGTCGGCATGTGGCTCGTGCGGTATCTCGAGGTGTATCCGTCGATGTACGGCGAGGTGGCGCACACGCCATTCGGGCTGTGGGAGATCGCCATCGCACTCGGCTATGTCGGCGCGTGGGGGCTGTGCTACATCGCGTTCATGAACGCATTTCCTCGCATGCGGGTCACCTTGATGACCTCTCCATATCGCGATGAAGTGCAGGTGCCGGTGAACCCTGACACCATGGAACCGCTTCCCGCGCACGAGTAGCGCGACGCGCCGTTCGCGCTCTATCGAAGGCACCTCGGGCAGCATCGCGGGGTGCCTTCACGGTTCGCCGGTGCCGATGCCGTACGCCAACGGCCTCCTACCGCCGACTTCTCCCTTCTCCCGTGTATCATTAGCTTGTGAGCACCAGCACGGTCCGGGGCGTTAGCTGAGTTGGGAGCGCGCCTGCGTTGCAAGCAGGAGGTCATCGGTTCGATCCCGATACGCTCCACTCGATAAGCCGTGATCCTGCAAAGGTTGCGGCTTTTCAATTGTGGGGCAGCGAGCCTCCACTCGCTCGGTCCGGGGCAAGCGTCTTGGGCGCTTGCCCTATCGCCTCCTGCATGACGCCGAAGGCGGTTTCGGATACTTCGGGGCGGAGCTTCGCGGGCTTCTTGGGCATCAGGGTATGCCGAGTTTGGACTTCAGCCACGGCCAAACGGCGTTGAGAAATACCCAGCCGATAAAGACGGACATGAGGCCAGCAAAGACTTTCAGCGTGTGCATCCACTTCCCGTGCCCAGCGACTTCCCTCTCCACCTCACCAAGTTTGGTCTCGACGCGGCCTAGCTGCCCTTGCAAACTCGTCAACGTCGCCTCAAGCCTTCCTAGCGTTCCCTCCATCTTGTTGATGGCCGTTATCACCCAAGGATCGTTGGAACCCGATGGCGGGGGTGTGTTTGGATAGCTAGTCGGAGGGCTAGTCGGTGTCGAGCTGCCCTTATCTCTTGGGGCCATCACTATTCGCGTCCCCACTTCGAACCGATCCATTCCCAAACATTCGCGCCGGTCCGGCCAAAATACCCTGATACAGCGACAACAATCGCTGTGCTAGTAGGTCTGAAGTCTGGGGTCGGGGCTAGAGTCGAGATACCTAGCTTATTGCTAACGCTCTGCGCGGTACCACTATCGGCAACAAGCCATTGGCCATGAGCGACAAGCAGACTGTCGTCCATGTACGTCGCTTGAATCTTAGGAGCAAGGGACGACGGATCACCGACGGCGAAGATCGCGAAAATCGTTTTCAGTGTGGTACCCGATGGTGTGAAGTCAACCGACGATTATCGCCCCACAGAGCCGTAATGTATGCGTCCTCCGGCCAAAGGCGCTAGGCAAACGAGCCCTTCGGGTGGCTTTTGTCACAGTGAACTTGGCCCACTACCGTCGGCTCCTCGGCTGTAGGAGCCGATAGGATAGGTTGCATAGATTCTCTAGGGTGCCGTTCAGAAGGACTACCTCTCTCACGCCTATCATGCCAAGTAATGAGCCGCAGGGTCAGGAAGCACTGAGCGACGTCCTCGGTCGTATGGTGTCGAGCGGAGCCGCTGTGTGGGGGACTGGTCCGGGTCCCGATCCCGACACCATCGCCTACCTCAGCGTTGGCTACAGCGAGCATTCACGCAGCACGGACAGCACCCGGGATACGAAACTTCGCCTTGTGGCTGAAATTCGGAACGGAAAGCCGGTCATCGTCGTGCAGTCAGTGAACGCGCCTACTCCGTGAACTGTGGGTATGTAGGAAGCAGAAAGGGTGCGAAAAGCCGCTTTGGCCGTTCGCACCCTTTCCGTATAACCCCATGAATTACGGCACTTCTGATAAACCAACCTACTCCCGCTGGGGCTTTGCAAGCAGGAGGTCATCGGTTCGATCCCGATACGCTCCACTCGGATGTCGATGCGTCGCGCGCTCCGTTGCGCCCCGGTATCCGCGCGTCATCCCGGACGATCGCTCGGCGATCCCGGCGCCGGTGTGACGGCTGACTGATCGCGCTCGCCCGTCCGGATGCGATACACACTCTCCACCGGCAGCACGAACACCTTGCCGTCGCCCACCTCGCCCGTGTGCGCACTCGCGAGAATCGCCGCCACCGTGACGTCCACGAACGACTCCGACACGCCGATCTCCAGCCGCACCTTCTCGTGCAGCTCGACTTTCACGGTCATGCCGCGATAGGTCTCGACCTGCTCCGTTTCCCCTCCGTGCCCCATGACGCGGCTCACCGTCAGGCCACGCACCTCCACACGGTAGAGTCGCTCGAGCACGTCGTTGAGCTTGTCCGGTCGAATGATCGCGACGATGAGCTTCATGCGGCGCCCTGTGCGCCCCGAGTCGTCAGCGCAGGAGGCGCGTCGCCGTCGCGAAACACCAGGACGGCGCCCTCGCCGTCGAAGTACGCTTCCTCTCCGTGCTGCGTGATGTCCATGCCCAGTCCTTCGGCCCGGCTCGACGCACGCAGCGGGACGACCAGCGCGGTCGCCTTCAGGAGCAGGTACGTCACAGGGGCGCAGTAGGCGATCGTCGCCAGCACGCCGATCGCCTGCAGCCCTACCTGGACGGGGCGACCGTGCAACAGGCCATTCGTGCCGCCCCACTGCGCGCTGGCGAACACACCGGTCAGGAGCGCGCCCGTGACGCCGCCCACACCATGCCCGGCGAGCACATCCAGCGAATCATCCAGCCGCGTGCGGGCGCGCCACACGATGGCGAAATAGCTGGGCACCGCACCGATCGCGCCCATCGCCAGCGCGGACCTCGGCGACACGAACCCCGCCGCCGGCGTGATCACGACCAGCCCGATCACGACGGCGGTCGCCGCACCCACGGCCGTGGCGCGACCGGTCCGCGCTGCGTCGAGCGCCATCCACACGACCAGTGCGGACATCGGCGCAAGCAGCGTGTTGGTGAACGCGAGCACCGCGGCGCCGTTCGCAGCGAGCGCGCTGCCGGCGTTGAAGCCGAACCAGCCGAAATACAGCAGGCTCGTGCCGAGCAGGACGAACGGCACGTTGTGCGGCAGCATCGCCTGCCGGGCGTAGTCCTTCCGCCCGCCCACGAGCAGTGCCGCAACGGGCGCCGCGACGCCGGCGTTGATGTGGACCACCGTGCCGCCGGCAAAATCGAGCACGCCGAGCTGGCCCAGCCAGCCGCCGCCCCAGACCCAGTGCGCGACGGGCGCGTACACCACGAGGGACCACGCTGCAATGAAGGTGAGATACGCACCGAACCGCATGCGCTCCACCACTGCACCCGCAATGAGCACGGCGGTGACGAGCGCGAATGTGCCCTGATACGCCATGAAGAGCAGGTGCGGAATGGTGCCGCGCGCCTCCAGGCCGACATTCTGCAGGGCGACGTGCTGCAGCCCGCCGATCCACCGCGTCGTGCTGCCGAACGCGAGCGAGTATCCCACGAGCGCCCACAGGACGCCGACGACGCCGATCGCGCCGACGCACATCATCATCGTGTTCAGCGCGTTCTTCGACCGTACCAGGCCCCCGTAGAAGAAGCCCGCGGCCGGCACCATGATCAGCACGAGCGCCGTGCACACGAGCATCCACGCCGTGTCCGCGGCGACGATCGTCGCGACTCCCACTCGGTCATCCCTCCGCGGTTGAACTCAGGCGTAACGCACTTTGGCGACGGCCAGCGCGACGTTGAGCGCCACCATGCCGCAGTTGGTCGCGACGATGGGCCAGTCGCCGATCATCGCGCCATAGAGAATCCAGAGGGAGCCGGCCCCCACGAGCAGGGCGATGCCCGTCAGCGACAGGTCGCGCGTCTGCCGCGTGCGCCACGCGCGCATGACCTGCGGCAGGAACGCCACGACGGTGATGACGCCCGCCAGGTAGCCGAGCGTTTCGATCACCCGCGCGCTCCCGCCGCCAGACGTCGGCCATCGCGGATCGTCAACCAGTCCGTACGAACGCGGTCCCATTCCTGGATCAGTACGCCGTGATGCTCGAACAGTGCCCGGACCTTCGGTCGGTCGTACCCGAGAATGTCCTCCAGCACGGGAATCAGGACGCTCAGGGCGTCGTCGCTCATCACCGTGCGTCGCGCGATGCTCGCGATGTGCCGCGCTTCGGACGCGGCGATCGTGAGGCCGTCGCAGCGGTTGACGTGCAGCATCACGTGAATGTCGGAGCTGCCGTCCCCCACGTAGACCACCCGCTCGCCCGGCATGCCCAGCGACTCGCGCAGCTGATTCACCGCGGCAACCTTGCCGTATCCGGCCGGTACGCGGAGAATGGACGCGATTTCGCCCGTAGTCTCGTCGTAGACGAATCGCGTGCCGATGATTCGCTCGCGCGGCACGATGCCCTCGAGCGCGGAATGCACCACATCCTCCGGCGCCGCCGATACAACGTAGAAATCGAACCGGTGCCCCTCGATGCCACGTTCCAGGCAAGAAGTCAGCAGCGCGATGTTCCGCTTGAGCCGGATCCGCTTCCCCACCGCGATCAGATCTGCCTGCCGCACGCGACGGAACTCCGGATCGTGCAACAGCAGATACGACAGTTCGGCACCCGACTGCACGAGATTCTGATGAGACAGGCCCGCGACTTTTTCGGCGAACGTGGTGATGCCAAGCATTTCGCTCAACACATGGCCGGAATCGTTGAAGCTGAGCGTCTGGTCGAAGTCGCTCACGAGCAGAAAATGCTTGCGTGTCATGCGTGTACTCCATTCCTGAACATGCGCGGCGGCCGGCTCATCCGGCCCCGTTCTCCTCGCCACACTCGTGTCGCGCGAAGCGTGTCGGTCGCGCCATTCAAGTTACACCGGAACCTTACGAACGGTCAACGCTTTCGTGTCAATCATGCACAAAATGCGATACAGAGTGGGCCAAAAGGTGCCGCAATTGAACACGTTTGCACCATCTTGGTGCTTATTCTGCAACATTCGTGTAAACTTCGAATTCGAGACCGCCGCCGGAAACGTCTCGGTCCACGCACGCGTCGCGAACCGATTTCACCGTGCCGGCGTTCCGTAATGCTCGACGTGCGCATCGCCACGCTCCCCATACTCACCGCCTCATGACGAACGCTGTACCCGCCGTCGGATCTCCCGCGCCGGACTTCACGCTCCCGTCCACCTCCGGACAGGCCGTCACGCTCTCCGGGTTACGCGGCCAGAACGTCCTGCTCGCCTTTTTTCCGCTCGCGTTCACGAGCACCTGCACCGAGGAACTCTGCGACATGCGCGACGACTGGAGCGAGTTCGCCAACGCGAATACCGTCGTCCTGCCGATCAGCGTGGACTCGACTCCCACACTAGGTGAGTTCAAGAGCAAGTTCTCCATGACCGCCGACCTCCTGAGCGACTTCAAGCGAGACATCTCGCGTCGGTACGGCGTGTTGATCGAAGACCGATTCTTCTCGACACGCGCCTACTTCCTCATCGACCGGGATGGCATCATCCGGTGGGAGCACGTCGAGGCGAATCCATCGCACAAGCGCACGAACGCCGAGTTGTTGGAGCAGGCGCGCGCACTCGCCTGAGAAGCGAGCCAGACGGATTATTCCGTCGGTCATCTTGTCCAGTCGGGCATTTCGTCCTATACTGGCTCGTCTTCCACCACGAGCCGCTATCTGACTGCTTCATCGTCGCCGCCTGGTGCGCCCGGAATGCTGCCGGACGCAGCCATCGAATCCACGCGAATGCTCACGAGTGCGCGGGAAGATCCCCCGCTGCTGTCCGCGCTCGCGCAGATCGCGGCGGCGCTCGCCACGGGTGACGCGCCCACGGAAGTACTTGGTGGCGTGCTCGCTCGCGTCGCCGACACGGTCGCTGCGTCCAGCGTCTCGCTCTGGCTGATGGACGAAATGGAGTTGCGATGCAAGTCGCGGGTGGGCACACCGCCGCCCGCTGCCTCCGTCGTTCGCGCGCGGGTCGCCCAGCGATCGCGAGACGCCGGGGACATCGTCGTCGTGCGGCTCGACGCGGCGCATCATCCACTGGGTGCGCTCGTCCTCACGCCCACGACGACGCTCTCGCCCGCCGCGCGAACGTTTCTCGCGACGGTGGCCGATATCCTCGCCCCGGTACTGCGCCAGGCGGCGTACGCGCACCGGCTCGAAAGCGAAGTCATCGAACGCACACGCCAGATCGATCGCGAGCGACGCGTCACCGAACGCATCATCGACTCCTTGCCCGTCGGACTCTACG
>JAJAYP010000076.1 GCA_026786185.1 Gemmatimonadaceae bacterium | reverse complement strand
GCTCGGTGCCTCGCCAGGTACGCTCGAGCAGACAGCCGCGCGACTCCGGCGACGGCCCGCTCACCGTGCCGCTCGCCAGCAAGTCTCCCGGCCGGAGGTCGCACCCGTTGCTGGCATGGTGGGTCACGAGTTGCGCGATCGTCCAGTACATCGCGGTGAACGATCCCAGACTGACGCGGAGCGCGTGCGCTCCCTCGTCGCGCATGCGCGCCGACGACAGCCGCACCTCGAGCTTGATGTCGACCCCGCCGGAGCGTTCGTTGGCCGCGTCGCGCAGATAGGATAACGGAGCAGGATCGCCGTCGGCGCGCGCGAACGCCGGCACCCGGAAGGGAGCGAGCGCCTGAAGACTCACGATCCACGGCGACACCGTGGTCGCGAAATTCTTGGCGAGGAACGGCCCGAGCGGCTGATATTCCCACGACTGGATATCGCGCGCCGACCAGTCGTTCACCAGACAGAGTCCGGCGACATGCCGCTCCGCGTCCGCCATCGGAATCGTCGTGCCGAGCCGGTTTCCCGATCCGATCACGACACCGACCTCCATCTCGTAGTCCAGTCGACCCGTCGGGCCGAACACCGGCGGCGCCGCCGCATCCTCGCGGCTCTGCCCGTGCGGACGACGCACGACCGTGCCGCTCGGCACGATGGACGACGCTCGGCCGTGATAGCCGATGGGGACGTACTTGTAGTTCGGCAGCAGCGGGTTGTCCGGCCGGAACATGCTCCCCACGTTGGTGGCATGGGCCTCCGACGCGTAGAAATCCGTATAGTCGCCGATGCGCGCCGGCAGCAGGAGTTGGGCATCGGCCATCGGCACGAGCAGGCGAGCGCGCGCCGCGCGCGCCAGGTCTCCCTGCGGAGTACCCGTCCGTAAAATGAGGCTCGCCTGCATCCGGAGTCGCCCGAGCGCATCGGGACCGGCGGCCAGCATCGGATTGAGCGCCTGCTCTTCGACACACCGCGACACGAGCGCCGCGAGATCGGCCGACAACAGGTTCGCCTCGCTCGCTGCAGCGAGATCGAGGATGTCGTCGCCGATCGCGACGCCGGGTCGGCCCGCCTTGTCGCCCACGCGATAACGACCGAGCGGCAGGTTCTGCACGGGGAAATCGGTGTCCGAGCGCGCAGCGCTCTCGACCCAGGAGGTCAGGTCACCGCGGTGGCTGTCGTCGAGTCGTAGCGTCACAGCAGGGCGAGCTCCCGTAGGTCGTCACGAGGTTCCTCGAAGGAACAGGATCCGAAGGCGACGGCAAGTGTGCGTCGTGCGTGCACGATCCGGTCGATGGGCACGACGTGATCGCGCCATCGCATGCCGTCCACATCGAAGGCGAAGGCCGCGCCACGATGCTCTTCGAGCACCGGGAGGAGCTCGGCCTCGGACGAACCCGCCGCCGCCATCGCACTTGCGGCGAACAGGTTGAGGAATCCGAACATCGGTGCGTGGGCTGCGTCGCGCTCGTACGTGAGCCGATAATTTCCACGCACGGCATGATGGAGTCCAGCCGTCGCCTTGAAGGCGACCCCGGACTCGGCGCATCGCGCGATGAAGCGCGCGATCTCCGCGGCCGACGGAAAGGCGCCCGACGTTACGCCTCCCGTGCGGATCTTGGCGCGTCCGCCGGCGCGACGCACCGATTCCAGCAGCGCTCGTGGATCGTCGTGCGGTGCCAGTTCCACGTATCGCTCGAGTCCGGGCTCGAACGCGCCGACCATCCGCTCGATCTCGTCGGCACTCGCGGCCCTGCCCTCCACCGCCTCGACGACGAAGCGCTCGCCATGCGCATTCGAGAATTCGCGAACACGGGCTGCGTCCGTCGTTACGTCGTCGATCAAAACGCTGAGACGCCACGGCAGCGTCCCGATCGTGGCGTGTGAGGCCGCCACTCCGGCTAGTTCATTCAGCCTCGATACGGGGACGACGAGCCGGCCCAGCATCCACGCGTCGGCCGATTGCAGGTAGACCGCCTGCCGTGCCACCGCCTCCCGCATCGGAAGCGCGGCAGGCGGAAAGAGTCCCGCGTAATCGACAACGCGCGACACGAGCGCGCGCAGCGACGGCGATGGGCGGGACGCGGCCATGGTTCAGTCCTCGGCCGGCTTGGGCGCGAGGATGCTGCCGCGGCACTTCGGCGACCCGCAGCGACAGGCGTAGGTTCGCTCGTCCGCCGCGGTGTGATCGTCGCTGCGCTCGTACTGATAGTCGTACAGGAGCTCCTCGCCCGCCTTGATGCTCTTGCGGGCCTCGAGGAAGATGCGCTTGCGATCGGTGATCGCTTCGCAGTTCCCGTCGCACGAGTGGTTCAGGAACCGTGCGTCGTTGCCGTTGACTGCTGCGTCGATCACCGTGCGATCGTCCACGGTGAACAGGAAGGTGTGGTGCCGCCCCATCGTCTCATCGTCGTACCGCTTGTCGGCCGTACGCCATGTGATGCGTTGGCCCACGTACTCGATGAGCCGGGTTCCCTTCTTGATATTGCGGAGCGCGAAGGCGCCCTTCCCCTGGATCCTCGACTGCCGCACCTCGAAGTACGGGTTGGGCTCCTCCTTCCAGGGGTACCGCGCGCGGATGCCGCGCTTGGCGCCCGATTGTCTCGTGCTGAGGTGGCGTGCGGGTACCGTCGCCGCGCGCGTCACTGCCGAGCGTGTGTTGCCGTGCGTCGTGCCTGACTTTCTCGTCGCCATGAGTGGATCTGGAGGGCTAGGGCCAGGGCCGGCCGTCGCGCAGCCGCGCCCGCAGTTCGTCATCGGTGAGTGCATCCAGCTCCGCATTCGCGGCAAAGCTCGTCTCCGCGGCGAGGATGCTCGTGCGGCTGTCGCCCGCACCCACGGGGGAGAACACGAGGACGAGCGTTCCCCATGATTCCTTGCCCAGCGTGACCTGCCATCGGCGGCCCGCTTCGTCCGTGAATTCCCGCACGCGCGCCTTCGGCTAGGCGAGATCCGGCCGGGTCTTCCGGTATGCGTCGGCGGCATGCCGCATCGCGAGGAGGGCCGACGCGGCAAGCTCATACTCCATGTGCATGGATCCGAGCTGATCGGCGCTGTGCCGGGACGACACTTTCTTGCCCATGTCGTCGCAATCGGACCGGTGACGCGAGTACTCACGGCTCGCATGCCAGAGCCCATTCGCGCGATGCCACCATTCTTCGGCACCTTCGAGATGCACGTCGGCCGCCGCACCCTCGTACGCCTCGGACATTTCGATCAGCGAGCTGTCGCTCATCGCGCAGAGCGCGTCGACGTGTTTGTGCTCGAGCTCCGGCTCATCGAGACCGCGATGCAGCTTCGCGGCCCGATCATGCTGGCGACAGCACTCGATCGCGGCGCGATACAGCGCGTCGGCGCGAGCGCGAACCAGCACTACGGGATCCGTGGCCGGTTCATCCTGGTGTGCAGACTTCTGGCGGGCGTTGGGCATCGGCGCGGTGTGATGAGCGGTGACCGCGCGGTTCGCCGAGCGGCCGCCTCGAAAGATGCTCCGGCACGCACGCAACTCCAAGGGGCGGCGAGCGACGCGCGCTGCCGGTGGGTTCCCCGCGTCAGCGGTCAGTCGGCGCGCGGTCCGCGTCCGCGCGCCGCGACCGGCCAGCACGACACCACGGCATCGCCGCGCGTGCCGAAGACCAGGTCGTACAGGTGAACGACGATGCAGACGTGATTCGGCACGATGCGGACACGTTCTCCCACCACCGGCCGCCAGCTCGATCGCGCCAGATCCAGTACGCCGTGCTCTTCCGAGAGCCGCGTCACGACGACGTCCGGATGCTCGAGCAGCTGTCCGAATCCCTCGCCGTCGGCACCGCGCACCGGCTCGCGGCCGAGCGACTTCGTGCCCGCGTCGATCACCGCCTGGCCCGGCACCGCTGTCGACACCACCGTCGCGAGCACGGTGAGCGCACAGTCATCCAGGGTGCAGGCGCCGATCGCGGCGGTCGTGCGGTCGTTGTACACGTAGGTGCCAGGCCTGAATTCGGTGACGCCGGGCAGCTCGTGGGTGCGCCAGAGCGTGGGCGTCGATCCGCCGCTCACGACGCGAGGCGTCATGCCTGCTGCATCGAATCGCGCCAGGGCGTGTTCGAGCGCGTCGCCCAGCACTCGGAGTTTCGAGTCCTGCTCCATCACGGGCTCGCGCACGTGTCCGGGATAGAAGGCGATCCCGTCGAACTCCAGGCCCTGCGCCGCCTGCACGCGCGCCGCGAGCGCCACCGCATCGGCCAGCCCCGGCACTCCGACTCGATGCATTCCGAGGTCGAGCTCCACATAGACGTGGACGGTGCGGCGTGCCGCGCGCGCCGCCGCGGCGATCTCGTCGACGGCGTGCACGGAGTCCAGCGCGACGGTCACGCGCACCCGAGGAGGCAGTGAGGCGACGCGGCGTGCGCGCGGCGCACCGATGGGCGGATACGCGACAAGGATGTCGTCGCACACCGCAGACATCACCTCGGCCTCGAACGGCGTGGCGCACGTCAGTCCGCGCGCGCCGCGCGCGAGCTGCGCCTCGGCGACCACCGGCGCCTTGTGCGTCTTGACGTGTGGGCGCAGCGCGAGGTTGTGCGCGGCGGCATACCTTCCGGCGGCGTCGAGATTGCGTTCCATGCGGTCGAGATCCACGATCACCGCCGGGGTCTCGATCGTGTCGAGCGAGCGAGGGCGGTCGATCACCGGACGGACCGGTTGCAGGGCGCGCATGTCTGGTGAGTCATCGCTGCAAATTAGATGGAGGTGCCGCGCACGCCAGCGGCGGCACATCGGATCGTCGCGCGACGCCTCGTGCCGTGCGTCACACCGGCGTCGTGCGGCCCGACTTTCGCGGACGGCCGACGACGTATGCCCGACCCCTCATGCCCGGCACGCCATGGATCCGGTTCGCCTTCATCTCCTGATCAACCACGTTCCCGTCGTGCTCGCGCTCACGGGGACATTCGCCCTCGTGTTCGCGATGTTCCGCGCACGTCACGGCATCCGGATGTATGCCACCGCGTCACTCTCGCTCGCCGCGATCACCATTCTTCCCACGTATTTCACGGGCGGGCTGGCGGCGCGCGCGCTCGGTGGGCCGTTCATGCCGTCACCGGCTGTCGATGGACATCAGCTACTGGCGCGCGCAGCGGCCCTGCTGATCGTCGTGGCAGGGCTGGTGGCGACCGTGGCGTGGCGACGACTGGTGCGCTACCCGCGCGAATTGCGCATGCCGTGGTCGCTTCGAGCTGCCCTCGTCGTCACAGCGCTCTCCGCCGCTATCGCCGCTACCTCCGCCGTGCTGCTGGGCGAATGAGTCGTGTGCGGCAACGGCGCCGGACGCCAGCGCGGCGTTCGCGGCTCTAACGAGGGCCGCCCTGCTCCGGCACGTCCTGATCAGCGAGTCGGGCGCGTGCGGCGGAACCGCGGCACGCATTCGAAATTCATACGTTCTCCCGACGGAAGTCGTTTCACCAGTCGCTGTCCGTCCGCCGACTTGCGCCAGTGAATCGACGTACCTGTCAGCCCGCGCCGCCCGCGGCGAAGGCGCGCGCGAGCATTTCCTGCGCCTCCGACTGGATACGCGACAGATGGTCCGTGCCGAGGAAGCTTTCCGCATACAGCTTGTAGACGTCCTCCGTGCCCGAGGGACGCGCGGCGAACAGCCGTTGGCGGTCGAGACCTTGAGCCCGCCCAACGGGGCATCGAGATGGGGCGTCTTCGTCATCACCCCGGTGATCGGCTCGCCGGCGAGGACAGTCGTCGTGACATCGCGTGCCGAGAGCGACGAGAGCACCGACTTCTGCGCGCGTGTCGCCGGCGCATCGATGCGCGCGTATGCCGGATCGCCGAACACGGTAGTGAGCGCAACGTACTGCTCGCCGGGATCGCGGCCGTCGACCGCCGTCATCTCCGCGGCGAGCAGGCCCATGATGAGGCCGTCCTTGTCCGTCGTCCACACGCCGCCGTCCCGCCGAAGGAATGTTGCTCCGGCGCTCTCCTCGCCCACGAACCCCAGGGTGCCGCGAGTGAGGCCGTCCACGAACCACTTGAACCCCACCGGCACTTCCACGAGCGGGCGGCCGAGCTTCTTCACCACGCGATCGATCATGCTGCTGCTCACCGCCGTCTTGCCGATGCCGACGTCGGTGCGCCAGCCGGGCCGATGCGTCGCGAGGTACGAGATGGCGACGGCGAGGAAGTGGTTCGGATTGAGCAGCCCGCGGCTACGCGTCACGATGCCGTGGCGATCGTGGTCGGTATCACACGCCCAGGCGACACCGAATCGGGACCGGAGCTCGATCACCTTGTGCATCGCGTACGGCGACGAGCAATCCATGCGGATGCGTCCATCCCAGTCCGCCGACATGAATCGAAAGGTCGGGTCCACGGTGTCGCTCGAGATCACGAGCGGAATGCGGAAATGGTCAGCGATCTCCCCCCAGTATTCGACGCCGGCACCGCCCAACGGGTCCACGGCGAGCGTCACGCTCGCGCCGCGAATCGCGTCGAAGTCGATCACGTTGGCCAGGTCGGCGACGTAGGCGGCGCGGTAGTCGTGCTCGTGTGTCGTCGCAGCGGCGCGGGCCCGCGCGAGCGACACCCGCTTCACCGGAGCGAGCCGCTCGTCGAGCAGCGCGTTCGCGCGATCCTGAATCCACGTGGTCGCCGCGCCGTCAGCCGGACCGCCGTGCGGCGGGTTGTACTTGAACCCTCCGTCCTCGGGTGGATTGTGAGACGGCGTGACGACGATGCCGTCGGCGAGGGCGCTCGTGCGGCCGGCGTTATACCGGAGAATCGCGTGCGAGACCGCGGGCGTCGGCGTGAATCCGCGGCGCGAATCCACCATCACATGAACGTCGTTGCCCGCCAGCACCTCGAGCGCGCTCGCGAACGCCGGCTCGCTCAGGGCGTGCGTGTCGATGCCGACGAACACGGGGCCGTCGATGGACTGCGCGCGACGGTAGTCGCAGATCGCCTGAGTGGTCGCGAGGATGTGATGCTCGTTGTAGCTGCCCGCGAATGACGACCCACGGTGGCCGGATGTGCCGAAGCTGACGCGCTCGTCCCGCACTGCCGGGTCGGGACGCCGCGTGTAATACTCGGCGACGAGTCGCGGCACGTTCGTGAGCATCGCCTGCGTGGCAGGCAGCCCGGCGCGCGGATGGACGGACATGGATTCCTCGTACGATGGCGGAGCGAAACGATCGGCGGTCAGCGCACCACGTCGCATCGTGGGCGACGTGGATCAGCGGGACACCGGATCCGGAGATACTGCTCGAGTGTCAGCGCAGGACGCTCGTAGCGCGCGGGAATGACGAGACCGTTCAACGACTGGAAATAGAGCAACGACGCGTCGCGCCACCAGCGGGCTTCACGCTCCTGGATCGCCAGTGCCGTCAGCACTTGCGCATATCGCTCGGCATCGATGTGCCCCTGCACCGCGCGCCAGCTCCGCTGCATTGCACGCACGCTGTCGACGCCGGCGTTGTAGCGGTAGGCCAGTTCCTCCCACACCGTTCGGCCCGACGCGAGTCGCTCACGCCACTCGACCCGATGGAACCAGAGCAGCAGCGAGTCCGGCACGGTCTCGCGGCTGCCGTAGCGGTCCATCACCGGCACCGCGTACTGCGCAACCGCGTCACTGCCTTCCGTCGTGCGATCGAAGCCGATGCCTTGGGCGTCCGCCCGATGGTAGTACACGGGCGTCCAGTCGGGACGCCCATCCTTGACCCACGGCGCGGGCCCGTAGTGATTGGGCGCCGAGGTCATGCTACTCAGGCCGAGGGGTGTCATGTAGTTCACGACCGCTTCGCGCGACTGCATCAGCATGTCGCGCACGGTGGCGACGACGCCCGAATCGTTGGAGATAGTGGTGCGCACCCACTCCTCCGCGACCCGGCTCGCCGACAGGGTTGGGTCCCACGCCATGCGGCCGAACGCATACCAGTTCGCCTGGTTGATGATGCCACCGGTCCAGTTGCGGTCGTTCCCGATGTTGGCCACGCCCGCGAGGCCGGATCGCACGCCCGGATGTACCGTCCCGTCGAGCACACGCGAGACCGTGGACCCCGGGCCCGTACGATGCGTATCCGCGCGCAGCACTTCCTCGATCAGCGGACCGAGAAAGACGACGTGGGTGTCGGTGCCGAGATACTCCTTCGTCAGCTGCAGCTCGAGCAGGAGCGGCGTGCGGGGCATGGCGCCGAACAGCGGATTGAACGGCTCGCGCGGCTGGAAATCCAGCGGACCGTTCTTCACCTGCAGCAGCACGTTCCGCCGGAATGCGCCATCGAGCGGGGTAAGCTCATCGTACAGGTCGCGCACCCGATCGGGCGGGGTCCGATCGCTGGCGACATACGCGCGCCAGATGACGATGCCGCCACGCGAGACCAGCGCATCGGCCAGCAGGTTCGCGCCATCGGCATGCGTGCGGCCGTACGTGTGCGGCCCCGGCTGCCCGTTGGCGTTGCCCTGCACGAGAAATCCGCCGAAATCAGGGATGGCGGCGTACACTTCGTCGGCCTTGTGTCGCCACCATTGCCGGACCACGGGATCCAGCGGGTCCGCGGTGCGGAGACCTCCAATCTCGATCGGCGCGCTGAACCGCGCGGTGAGATACACGCGAATTCCGTACGGTCGAAGGACGGCGGCGATCGCGGCCGTCTTGCGGAGGAAATCCGGCGCAAGCGCGCGGGCGTTCGTGTTCGGCGCGGTGAGCACCGTGCCATTGATGCCCAGCGATGCGTTGGCGCGCGCGTAATCACGGTAGCGAGGCGAGACGACCGCCGGCAGCTGGTTCCATTCCCAGATCGACGCACCCGCATAGCCGCGGTCGACCGATCGGTCGAGGTTGTCCCAGTGATCAAGCATGCGCAGCGGCACGCGCGGCGCACTCGTGAGCTCGACGCGGCGGAGCGACCGCTGCGTCTGGATTTCCCGCAGGAGTGCGAACGCTCCATACAACACGCCAACGTCGCTATTGGCCGCAATGACGGTGGCCATCGTCCCCCGCACGCGCATGCGGCGGATCAGGTATCCCTCGCGCCCCACGCCGCGCAGCGACGCCGTCAGCGGTAGCGACGCGATGAGCGGTGAGCTCGCGCGCGTGCCGGCGACGATGGCCCCGGCACGCAGGGGTCGTCCGTCCGTGGTCAGTGGTCGTCCAAGCAGCCCGCTCAATCCGCGCACGAGCTCCGCACGCGCCACCACCAGCGTCGCCGACTCTCCCTCGACGACGAGTTGCGAAATGGAGGCGAGGTACTCGGCACGTCGTGCAGGATCGCTGATCGTCCCGTAGCTAAGCCAGAGATCGTCGCCGTCGTCGGCGCGCAGCGCCGAGGAGGCGCACCCGAGCAGGAGGCACGCGAGTGTCGCACGATGTCCCACGCGAACGAGAAGCTGACGCATGCGGGCAGTCTACGCGCGCGCGCGCGCCGCCACCATCGGCGTACGCGTCGATTACATCGCGAGCCGGTTCAGCGCAGGAGGAGCGCGGTGAGATCGTGAAAGCTCGAGACGCTCGTCTCGGCATCGGGCCGCCCGTCTCGCGCGACGACGCCGGAGAAGGCGATGAACGCGTCGGTGGCCTGCGGCGCGAACACCGGCGAGCGACGCGTGCCCACCCACACGGTCCGGCGCGAAACGGCCGACGCGGCCGACGAGCGCCACGCGGAGTCCTCGTCCACCTCGGCATCCGATCCAGCCAGATCACAGCCGACGTAGGCGCCGAGGGCGTCGAAGCGCAGCCGAGGCGCACGAAGCTCGTCGGGGCTCACACCGAGTGCCGTTGCGACGCCGAACAACGACTCCGCTCCGACCTCGCTGGCCAGCGCGACGGCAATGCCCGCGCGGCGGAATGCCTGCACCGCTGGCGCGGCGCCGGGGGTGAGCGCGGCCAGGTAGGCGGCACCCAACTCGTTCACTTCGGCGCGTCGCGGCCGGAGGTGCGCGAGACGAGCGCGCGCATGCGTGGAGACACTCCATCCCGCCTCCACCGATTCCCTCTGAAGCGCGACCAGGTACGCCGCAGACGCCGCATCCCTGCGACTCGACAGCCACGTCAGTCCGTCGATGCCGGATATCGTCCCGTCCACCTGCAGCACGACCGATTCAGGCCGACGCGCTGATGTCGCAAGGCGATCTGAATAGGGCAGGCCATTGCCGACGTGGGTCGACAGGACGTCGCGTGCTGATTCCATCGTGTGACACTCCGCGGGTCATCTGGTTGATGCGTCCATGATGCACCAAACGTGCACGATGCGCAAGTATCCCGCGCCGTAGCGTCACTTTTTTAGCAGGAAAATGCCAAAACGCTCAGGCAGCCGTGCTCAAAATGCACGCTTCGGGTCACGATTGGTGTACCCCCGGCTATCCGTTGCGCCCCAGCCGCAATACGGAGGTCTTCAGGTAATCGGCGGCGCTCTCGTCACCTGGCTCCGCGCGCCTCACTCAGGACCGTATTCCTCGCCCGCGGCGACGCGAAGCATCAGCGTCCCGGGCGATACTCCCGCAGATGCAGGCTGAGGGAGCCAACGACCGGCACCCTGCTCTTCAACTGCACCAACGTGCGACTCGCATCGTCCGAGAAGTACACCTCCGCGTGCCCGCCCTGGCCGAACAGCCCGCCCGCGTTGGTGATCGTCGGTTGCACGACGATCGTCTGGAAGGTGCCAGCGGGAACGGTGACGCGTTCCGTGCGCAGTACACGCAGGATCACGACGTGTCCAGGCTTGAAGTAGCGGGGAATCGTGTCCACGTCTCCGACGCGGAGCGGCAACGTGCGCGCGTAGAACAGGAAGCTCACATCGTCCAGCGGCTCGTCGCTCGTCATCACCTCATCCGATGCGGCATCGGCGCGGCGGAAGGTCTTCCGCTCCGGCGAGAGCAGGTAATCGCGAAAGCGTGTGGTGGTGAGCTCCTTCTGGTCCTGTACGAAGCGGCGCGAGAAGAGGCGCACCGGATCGATCCACGATTCGAACCGGTCGTCGACACGCGCGAACAGCACTTGCCCCGATACCTGGAGGCGCGTCCGCAGCACCGCATGGCCGTCGATCTGCTCGGCCCCCATCACCTCGAGTGACCCGGTACCGATGGGACGTCCCCCCAGCCGCAGCTCGTACAGGGCGCGCTCACCCACCGCCATGCGGCCCACTGCGTCGCTCGACGGCGGTGCCGCGGTGTCGTGGGGCGTCGGCACCTGGGCGACGCCCGCGCGCGCTGCGCCGAGCGTCGCGAATACCGACACCAGCACCCATGACGCGCAACGGCGGACGTGCGAACGAGTGTTCAGAATTGGTGCCCTACGCTGAATTCCAGTCGTGTCTCGGACGAGGAACGCCCATGCAATCGTAACTCGACTGGTCCCACGAGCGTGCGACTTCCGAGCGAGAGCGCGGCTCCGAGGACGCGCGACGCGAGCGCGTCACCGAACGTGGGGCCGATGTTGCCCACGTCCGCCCGGGCCGTGACGAACACGTTCGGGACAGCCTCCCACTGCAGCGACGCGCCCCCGACGGCGACGGCGAATCCCTGCCGCTCCTGCACCCGCAGTCCGGCGAAGGCCACCTGCGACTCCGGGAGCACCGCTGATGGAGTGAGACTGCCGAGGAAGAAGCGATAGTGCAATGGGAGCGCGTCGTCGCGAGACGCCGCACCGGCGGCAATCCGAGCCCCGAGGGCGAGACGAGCAGTGAGCGGCGCCACGCCAGTTCCGGTCACGAACCAGCGCGTGAAGGAGCCCGCCCCCGTCGCTCGTTCGTACCGCGAGCGGAGCGCGGTGCCCCGAGTCGGGAAGGCGGGCCGATTCAGGTCGTCCCACCAGAGAAGCGCGGCGGCGGCCGCGTACGTGCGATGCGAGCTCGAATCCAGGGCGGCGATCTCCGACGTGCCTCGTGCATCTTCACCCTTGACGTGCACGCCCACGCCCCCCGTGCGACCCGCGACGCCGATCGTCACGCCGGCACTCGCCACGCGCAACGTCGCCTCCGCTGCACGGCGGCGGCCCTCGAAGAGGTCCACCGGCGTGCTGACGAACGACATGCCCGTTCCCACCACCCACTTGGAGCCCAGCGTTCGCCGTCGCGTCATGTCCAGCGCGACGCGCAGCTGTTCGCCGAGTCGCAACGAGAGCGTGCCGGTGGAGGCGAAGCCCAGCAGGTGCTGGATCCGCGCGTCGAACAACAGGGCGGCGTTGTAGCGATCGTCGTAACGAAATCCGAATCCCACCCGGTCCGCGTCGTCGGCTGGCGCCGATACGAGCAGCACTTCGCCCGAGTCCTCCGCGTCGAGCGAGTAGGTCACCGTCTCGAAGAGCCCGCTGGCGAACGTTTCCTCGAGCGCGGCGGACAGACGCGTCGGATCAGTCGTGGTCAGCGACTGCGCCGCAATGATGGAGCCGACGAACGCCCGGGCATCGGGCGACGCCGCGGTGATGCGGGTCGCCACGATGGGACGCGCAGACAGGCGGCGCAACGAATCGATGCCAGGGGGCCGGCGGGCGGGTCCACCCGTTGCTGCCACGAGCGCCCGCAACTGGTCGGACGCCAGACCGGTGGCCGAATCACCGCGCGCAATCCACTCGGCAACGCGATCGAACGACATGCCCGGCAGCCCGTCGATCGAGGGCCGGATCACGACATCGCACAGCAGGCGCTGCTCGGCCGTGGACTGGCTGCCGCGATAGCTCACCGCCTGCGTGAGCACGTCGATCATCGAATGCAGATGCGACGCGTCGAGCAACGGCTCGCTCACGTCACTGCAGATGACGAACTCCGCGCCCAGTGCGCGGACGTCCTGCGCGGGAAGGTTTCGCGCGAGGCCACCATCGAGGAGGACCCGTCCATCCAGTGTGGCGGGCGCGAAAATGCTCGGCAACGACATGCTGGCGCGCATGACGCTGGCCAATGAACCCGAGTCGAGCACGATCGGCGCCCCCGTCGCGATATCGGTGGCAACGGCGGTGAACGGAATGGACAGCTTCCGAAAATCCCTCTCCGTCTGCACGGGCCATGTGAGTCGGGCGAACAGCGCGGAGAGATTCTGTCCCGCGATGACTCCAGTCGGGAGACGAATGCGTCCGCCGCGCATCGGGAGCGTGAGGAGGGTGCCCGTTCCGGCAACCTGATCGAATGGCTCCCGGATCCCGCGAGGAGGCGCATCGATCATGAGCGCAGCCCAATCGATGGAAAGCGCGATGCCCTCCAGATCCGCGGCCGAGTAGCCCGCGGCGTACAGACCGCCCACGAGACTGCCCATGCTGGTGCCGGCGATGGCGTCGATGGACACCCCCGCTCGTTCCAGCGCGCGAAGCACGCCCACGTGCGCAAGCCCGCGAGCACTGCCCCCGCTCAGCGCCAGGCCGATGCGGGGCCCTGCATGGCGAGTTGCCGCACCGCTGCCAGACGCGAACTGGGACGGCTGCGCACGCAGTGGTCGTCCGGACGACACGATGGCCAGCGCGACGAACAGGGCGCAGCGACACACGCAGCCGAGGCGACGACTGGAGAGGAACACGGCGAGGGGCACATCACGACGACGACCAATGAGTCGGTATGGCACGGTCGGCGCGGCGGGGTGATCATGGTGACGCTGCTCACAGAGCGCATGAGATCGCCGGCGCGTCGTGGCGCTGTCCGCGCGTCGCTCGTCATGGTGTGTCGATCGACGACGACTCTCAGTGCCACGTTCGAGGAGCAGATGCGCGCGTTCCAGATCCTGTTCACGGTCCTTGGCGTCGCGCAGCTCGCGGCGCCTGCCGCGGTGCTCCGCGCACAATCCGCTGCGTCACCCGCCGCTCCGCCTCCAGTCCTGCCGACCATGGCACCGATTGCCGCGCGGCAGGTGCAGATTGGCGACAGCGTGCGCATCGCCGTCGTCATCAACGACCTGCCCGTGGGCACGGTGGTCGACCTGCAGGCGGACCGACTGCCCGCCACCGCGAAACTGGAGAGCGGGGTGATTCGCTGGCGCCCCGTGCGGGCCGACGCGAACGCCACCTACACGATCGGCATTCGCGCATTGGTACACGGCAATGAAGTGGCGCGCGGATCGGCCGAGATCACGGTATCAGATGCGCACCGTCCGCCCGTGATCCGGCAGCCATCGGACCGCGTCATTCCGCCTGGCGACACGCTCGTCCTGCTCGTGGAGGCGACCGATCCCGATGGCGATGCGCTGTCGATCGCGGCGTCCAACCTGACCGATCCACTCCTCCCGCCGCGATACGACCGGCAGGCGGGCACGCTCGTGTGGTACGCGCCACGCGGGACGGTAAACCGGGTCAACCAGTGGCGCATCACGGTGAGCGACGGAGACGGCGGCACGGCGACGACCGAGTTCCACGTGTCCGTCAGGGCGCAGAACGTGGCGCCCGTGTGTGCCCCGCTGCGGACCTACAAGCGTGACGAAGGACAGGCGGTGGAGATCGCACTCGATGCCGACGATGCGAATGGGGACTCGCTCACGTACCATCCGTTCGCCACGCTGCCCAATGGCGCATTGCGGGGTGCCACGTACCAGTGGAACATCCCGTACGGATTCGTCTCGCCCGCGCGACAGGACAGCACCGTACGCTTCGAGTGGAAGGCGAGCGATCCGGCCGCGACGAGCACGAGCAGCAACTGCTTTGCGCTCGTGACGGTGTTCCGGTCCATCGCGGACGAGCCGTTCCGCGTGAAGCAGCAGGCGCACCGACAATTGCTCACGGACGTGCGGGCGCAGATCGCGAACGCCACGGTTCGCGAGCGCGCGACCCGTGATTCACTCGGCACCGCGTCGAACAAGCGTCGGTTGGTCAAGCGCGCCTCGCTCGTGAGCGCGCTCGTCGGCGGGCTGCTGCAGATCGCCAAGTCCGAGGACACCCGGCGCATCGCCGCTGGCATTTCGGCGACCTTCACCGTGGGCCTTGGCGGCTGGGAGGCCACGCTCGAGGATGGCGATCCGTTGTCCAGGCGCGCCGAGGCAATCGCGCAGGAGCGCGCGCAGCTCCAACGGGCCTTGAACCGTTTCGTCAGGCGATACGGCGAGACGGTGAGCAAGGACGCGCTCCTCGGAACGAGTTACGAACCGGATCACCAGGAGCTGTTCGACATGCTGACAGGCCCTGCGCGGCTCAGCGCCCGGAGGAGAGTCAACGACCGGGGTTGGCTTCCCGGCTGACGGGTGACGAGAGCGCGGCGAGAATGCCACGCAGGTGTGCGAACGACTGCTTCATGCCCGGGAGCGGATCCGCGGCGTCGATCTCGTACTCGAGATTCGCGAACCCCTGGTACCGGATGGCGACCAGCGCACGAAACACGTCGGCGATGGGGATGGCGCCCTCTCCGACGATGCACTGGCTCTCCTTGACCGCGAGGTCCCGAAGGTCTTTCACGTGCATGTCGTGCAGGCGCGGTCCGACGTCGAGCACCGACTTCACGACATCGGTGCCGGTCCGCGCAGTGTGTCCGATGTCGATGCAGAGTCCCATTCGCGGATCCATGTCCCGCACGACCTTCAGGACATCGTAGGGGGACGGGAAATGCTCGTCCTCGGGGCCGTGGTTGTGGATCGCGACCTTGATGTCGTAGGCCCGGGCGAATTTTTCCACGCGCCGCATGATGGAGGGCGACCCGGTGCAGACGATCGTGGGCATGCCCGCTGCCTTCGCGTATTCGAAGTATCGACGCACGTCCGCATCGCGGTCTTCCGCGAAGGTGATCGTTCCCCCACCGACGATCTGGAAGCCGGACGCCTCGATCTCCCGGCGCCGTGCGGCGAGTGCCTGCGCTGACCACTCGTACGGCAGGTGCACCGACTTGAAGTTCACGTACGGGGTGCGCAGTGCCCTGATCATCGCGAGCGCGGCATCAGGCGGGAACATGCGAAGTGAGTAGCTGGCGACGCCGAGCCTGACGTCCATGCGGGAGCGTCCGTGCATCGGGACGCTGGGCGCTGCGCCCAGCGGAACGGCACCCTCCGCGCGCGCGATGCGAGCGGCGCCGAGCGCGGCGCCCACGGC
>JAJAYP010000075.1 GCA_026786185.1 Gemmatimonadaceae bacterium | reverse complement strand
GGCTCCACGAGCACCGAGATCCAAACCGTGCGTCCGTGGGCGATCGAGATCGCCACCTCCGCGTGGGGCTCGCCGGCCTCATGCCAGCTTTCCTCCGAACGTCGATAGTGACGCGCGCCCAGCCGGTACGCAGCAGGGAGTGCGGCGGGCGGCAACGGCGAGGGGCTCGGCGCGGTTCCCGCACCAAGGGATGCGTGCGCGCGCGCCGAGAAGCCCTTCAGCAGGTCGGACGTTCGCGAGCCCGCTCGATGACTGTCGATGCGCCAGCCGTCGGTCACGACGACGTGTGTGTCGCGACCGCCATCCCTGCGATGCACGACGACCTCTTCGCCCTGCATCTCGACGTTGGCCAGCACATCGCGCCAGGTCCACACGGACAGTACCCCGCCGCGCACTCCCCGGAGCCGTGCGAGGAGCATGAACGCGCTTCCCTCACGACCGGGCGCGTCAGGCGCGTGGGCGCTCCACCAGGTCGTGCCCGCCCCGCACCGGATCCATCCGCGGAGCTGCGCGACGCCGGCAATCGTGTTCCGCGAACCGAGCGCGTGCTCGAAGGGTGTCGCCTCCGCGGCGATCCGTGCGCCGTTCATGAGATAGGAGAACCCATCCGCATCGTCGTTACCGCCCTCGATCGTGGCTGCAGTCCGCGCCAGCGGACGATCACGCGCATCCACGAGGTCCACGCCATGCAGCGGCAGCGCCACGTCATGCTCATGCTCGCCGTCCCACTGCAGCAGGTCGACGAGGTAATCGTCGAGCACGACGAGCGAACGCCGCAATTGCAGCCCAGGCGCGAGCTCGACGTCCGCGCAGACCCAGCTCGCCCGTGGCTGGTCGTCGAAGGCCACGAGCGTGCCATGCGTGCGAGGCTGCGATCGGCCATCCACGATCGGTGCCGTGTGCGCGAGGGTGCTCCGATACCAGTGGAGCGAGCGGTCGACGTATGACCCTGTGCCAGGATCATCGAACCAGCGCGTGTCACCATCCATCAGCAGCACGTTGAGCCGATCGGGGTGTCCGTGCCCTCCGCCCGAATGGCCGTAATCCAGCGCCGCGTACAGGGTGCCACGATCGCGGCGCAGCACTGCGTATCCCTGCGAGGGCAACAGCTCCGAGCCGAGCGCCCGTGCGACGAGTGGAGGGAGCGCCTCACGTCCGACGAGCAGCGTGCGCCACGACAGGTCCGCGCGTGTGAGCCCTGTGGCCGGCAGATTGCGCTCGACGTCGGCCGTGGAACTCGCCCGACCGGTATCTGCTCTCGGCACGAGCGGATCGTAGAGGCGCGCGAGCCAGCCGAGGAGGCGCGCATCGTCGCCGGCCACGAGTCCCAGCTCGCACGACTCGGCGAAGCGTGGCTGTCGAACGCTGACAGCGTACTGCGAATCCCGGCGTGACGGGAAGGTGAGATCGGGGAGCACCGTGCGAAACGGCGCCGCGAACCCTTCCACGAACCGCTCATGAAGGGGAGTGGGCAGCGAATACCCGCACCGTTGCGAAAGCTGCACACCGTACCACAGTCCGCGATGGGCGAACAGGTGATAGTTCTCTCCCTCATACCAGCTTCCATCCGAAAGCAGAGCGCCGCTCAGGTGTGCATGCAAGCCTGACGGTCCGAGCACCGCTCGCTCCGCCATGCTCTTCTCGCCGAGGAGGCGCCCCGCCGCTATCAGGGCGGCGTTGTTCCACACCTGACGGTTCGATGATCCCTCGTCGAACGACGCGATCAGGGCGGCGCTCGGACCGATCAGCCGCTCCCGGACCCGGCCGCCGAGCGCACGCATGCTGTCCCCGGGCGCACACGTTTCGAGCAGATCGAGGGCGATCATGAGTTGCAACAGCCAGATCGACTCGAGGTACGTGCTGAAGAAGGGACGCGACGGTCCGAGCGCGTTGTCCTGGTTGGGATACTCGCGATAGCGGTTGGCGTAGGCATCGAGCAGATCGCTCGCCAGCGTGCTGCTCGCCGCGTCGTCGAGCAACGTTCCCAGGAGCGCGGCATGGACCGCGCGTTCGGCGAGCCAGAGGTGATGCCAGTACAGACGAAAGCGGTCGTGCTCCATACCGACCTCTTCACGGCCACATCGCGCGCACCGATGCCGCGCGTCGAATGGATCGAAGGCCAGCAGCGTCCCGTCACGCGCGCAGCGTCCACCAGCACGGGTCAGCAGCGCGGAGTCAGCGGGAACGTCGTGACTTCCGTCGATGAGCGGCTGCAGCTCACGTCGCAATCCTTGCGCGAGTGGTGACAGCGCGCCCTGCGCGATGCGGCGCCGCTCGCCGAGATCGGAGGCGGGGATGAGGAGCGTCATCGTGCGGTCACGGTGCGCGGCGCGATCGTCCACCCGTGCACGCCCGCGAGCTCTCCGCGCAGGTCCATCGTCACGCGACCGACGCGACGTGACACGCCCTGCACGCCGCGCGAGTGGTAGAGCCAGGTGGCCGGGGCGAGCGAGTCGAGGCTCGCCTGTACCCGCGTCCACGCCAGGCGCGAAGGCTCCCCATCGACCGCCCCGTTCGCCTGGCTCAGCAACGTGTCGAGCGCGAGTGAGTGGAAGCCCGTGTAGTCCAGCATGCCACCACGCTGCGCCGAGGCGAAGAGCGCATTCACGTACGACAGCGCCAGATCGCCCGGCACACCGGCGAGCAGGAGATCGAAGCGTTTCTCGCCTGCGCGTGCGATGGTGAGAAAACTTCCCATCTCGGTCTGGCGCACCCGGAGCGCGATACCGCGGGCCGAGAGATCGGCTTGAACGAGCTGCTCGGCCACGTTGTCGCCGCTGCCAACGGAAAGCAGTTCGACTTCGAATCTGGTGCCGCGTCGAACGCGGACGCCGTCGGGGCCGCGGTGCCACCCTGCGTCGTCGAGCAGGCGGTCCGCCGCGACGGAGTCCTGCCCCGCCCCGCCGCGCCAGGCCAACGGACTGTCGGGTGGAACCGCACTCGTGGCCGGTCGTCCGAAACCCGCGAGCGCGATTTCCACGATGCGGGCTCGATCGAGGGAGCGGGCGACCGCACGACGCACGCGCGCATCGTCGAACGGAGGTCGTGTCGTGTTGAAGAACAGCGCCGTGCCGAAGAGCACCGGATAATCGATGACCCGCAGCGTAGCGTCGCGTACGGCGAGCGCCGCCATGCCAGGCGCGATGCCCGCCATGTCGAGCTCTCCGCTCGCGAGCCCCGCGAACTTGGTAGTCGCCTCATCCACCACCGCGATGACGAGTCCCCGCAGCCGCGGTGGCCCGCCGAGCGAACGCGGAAAGGCGTCGTTGCGGTCGAAACTCCATCGCGCACCGCGTCGTCGGCTGATGAATCGGAACGGCCCATTCCCGACCGGCGCATCGTTGAACGCTGCGCTGCGCATGCGGGAGCGCGGGACGGCGGCAAGCAGGTGCCGCGGCACGATCGGCAACTCTGCGAGCAACGACGGAAGCTGCGCCGGGGCGCGACGATATCGCAGCACCAGCGTCGAATCGTCCAGCGCGAAGGCGGTATCGAGTGCCGCCAGTTCGGCGGCGCGTGAAAACCCTGTCGTCGGGTCCTTCGCCGCGAGCAGGGTGAAGGCGGCGTCTCGCGCGGTCGTCGGCGCGCCATCGTGCCATCGCAGGTCGGAGGCCAGCGACAGCGTGAGGGTGTGCCGGTGGTCGGACCACGCCCATCGGCGCGCAAGATAGGGCTGCGGCACGAGCGCCGAGTCGTACCGCACCAGCGTGACGAGCAGCGCGTAACGTTGCACCTGCTTCGACAGCGGATGCGTGGTGACCAATGGGTTGGCCGACTCGAGATCCGCGCCGGAGGCGAGCACCACGATGTCATCCGGTCGCTGTGGCGCGATGCAACCAGCGGCGCAGACCAGCGCGACGCATGCCGTTGACGTGATCCGCCACCGATGCGATATCACGCCGTGACTTCTCCACACGCGCGAATCGTCGGCGTCCGGGACTGGACAGGTGTCGGGCTGCGCATCGTCGCGCGGGCGGCGGTGCTGTACGTCTGTGTGCTTTCACTCACCTTCGCGCTCCTGCGTCTCGCTCCGGGCGATCCCTCCACCTTCCTGCTTCCGCCCGGCGCGTCGGCAGCTGACGCCCTGCGGATGCGCGCCGAGCTTCGGCTCGACCGCCCCGTCGCGGTGCAATATGCATGGTGGGTGCGTGGGGTGCTCCGCGCCGACCTCGGATCGAGCTTCGCCGACGCCCGTCCGGTATCCCGCGTGATCGGTGATGCGCTGCCAATCTCGCTCGCGCTCGGGCTCTCGTCGCTCCTGCTGTCCTTTCTGGCCGGGACCATCGTGGGACTCGTGCAGGCGGCGCGTCGTGGAACTCGCACGGATCTGACGCTCACGGTGATCACCGTGGTCTTCGCCGCTGCACCGGCCTACTGGCTCGGTCTCGGGGCCATCGCCACGTTCACGTATCTCGCCTCCACACTGGACATGCCGATGTGGATGCGTCTGCCGGCCGTCGGCATGAGCACACCGGGTGTGGAGCTGGAGGGCATGTCCCGGTTGGCCGATCTCGCGCGCCACTCCATCCTGCCCGTCGGCCTGCTCGCGTCCATCGGGGCGGCTGGCGTGGCGCGTTACGTCCGCACAAGCGCGCTCGACGTGCTGACGGCGGACTGGGTGCGCACGGCACGCGCGAAGGGTCTCGCTGAGCGTCAGGTGCTCGGCCGGCACGTCGTCGCGAACCTTCGAGCGCCGTTGATCACACTATTCGCGCTCGCGCTCCCAGGTACGGTGGCCGGCTCCGTGTTCGTGGAGACCATCTTCGGCTGGCCGGGCATGGGACGCGTGATGGTCACGGCCATCGTCGCGCGGGATTACCCGGTGGTACTGGGCTGTGCGGGCGCGTACGCTGCGCTCGTGATCGTCGCCAATCTCGCGGCGGAATCGATGCTGCGCTGGGCCGACCCGCGCGTCGGCGCATGATCACGAGTTCCCGAGCCCGAGGGCCGATGTCCGCTGGCGCGGCGGCACTGGCTGTGCTGATCGTGCTGGCGGTCGCGGTCGTGCTCGTGCCGGCGCTCGCCGATCGGGATCCGCTGCGGATCGACGACGTGCTCGCGCGACGACTCATCGCGCCATTCGGACGGGATGCGGGGGGCGCGCTGCACGTGCTCGGAACCGATCGATTCGGGCGCGACCTGTTCGTGCGCATGATGCTTGCCGGCCGCCTGTCGCTGCTGGTAGGACTCGCCGGCGCGGGGATGGCCGGCATCGCCGGGACGATCATCGGAGCCGTCGCGGGATGGGCAGGCGGTGCGGTGGATCGCGCATTGATGGGACTCGCCGATGTCCTGCTCGCCCTTCCGCGCCTCGTGCTGCTGCTCGTCGGCGTGGCACTCTGGCAGCCCGGCATCGCAACCATTCTCACGGTGCTCGCCGTCACGGGCTGGATGGGCATCGCGAGACTCGTACGAGCAGAGGTGATCGCCGTGTGTGCGCGCCCGTTCGTGCCTGCCGCCGAAGCGCTGGGTGCGCGACCCATGCGAGTGCTCGCGCGACACGTGCTCCCGAACGCGATCGGGCCGGCGCTCGTCGCGACGACGCTCGGCGTCGGGCACGCGATTCTTCTCGAGAGCGGACTGTCGTTTCTCGGTCTCGGCATCCAGCCGCCGGCACCAAGCTGGGGCAACATGATCGCCGGAGGGCGCGACCTGCTGGTGGTCGCACCATGGGTGGCACTGGCGCCGGGGATCGCGCTCGTGATGACGGTGCTCGCCGTGAGCGTGCTCGGGGATGCGTGGCGCGATCGACTGGCTGGCGAGGTCGTGACGACGCGGGCGTCCGTCCTGCGCGACTAGCGCAGCAGCACGGTCACGACGTCGAAGGGCACGGCGTCGAACGATACCGAGTGGCCGTCGACGTCCAACGAGTCGAGAGGCGTCTCGTCGAGCCGCGATCGCACCGCTTCGCGCACGGGTCGATTCAACGTCCAACGACCGCGGACGGGCGCATCGCGCTGGTTGACGCATCGCAGCACGATCCAGCCCTCGCGCTGCGCCGGTGCAGCGGCACTGAACGTCAGGCCGTCGCCGTAAAGCTCAAGTCCGCCGCACTCGACGTTCTCCAGCAGATTCGAGCGGAGCGTCTCGCCGACGATCGGATGCAACACATCATCCGCCAGCGCATGAATCGCGTCGCGCTGCGCCGGTGAATCGGGGCCGTGTACCGCCAGTGCGAACCTCGCGGCGAATGGTCCGATCGACTGCGCCGCCGGCGTATCCGCGGGCCATCCCGCGTGGCCGGGTCGCTCCAGCAAGTCCGCGCGCGAAAGCACGCCAACGGCGCGTAGCAACGTGATGGCGACGGCGCCGTCGTCCAGACTTTCGTACTCCGCGAGGCCGTCGGAGATGACCGTCACGCCGGTGCGCGGGGTGAAGCGCGTCACCCAGCGATGCAGCGGCGCCGTGGGAACGAGATGCTCGGTGCGTTCCTCCGCGTCGGAGATCGTGAGCGGCACGCGGGCGACCGGATGAAACGCGGCGTCGGCGAGCGTCGTCGCGCCGGCGAGCGCCGATGCCAACCGAAGCCGCACTCGATGATCGCCCGCGCGATTGTCGCCGTCGATCGCGATCCGTACGGCCGGAAGATCTGCATCGAGCTGGAGCGCGATGCGACACCGGCCGCGTCGCCCGGCTTTTGGCGCCGAAAGGTCGACATCGATGGCGATCTCGCCGCGGAGCGGGCCGCGATGCACCAATTGCACGCGTCGTACGGTGGGTGCGGGTAGAGATTGGCGCGGGCCCGGCGTATAGAGATCGCCGGCTTCCGACGTCTGCTCCAGTGTCACGAGTCGGTCTATCGCACGGCCCGTGAGGAGATCGAGCAGTTGAACGATGCCTCGCTCGTCGACCGATATGCGAACGAGTCCATTGTCGAGCGTCAGCCCGTCGGCACGAACGGCGTTTCGTACTTCGATGCGCCCGGGTCGGCGTGGGCCCCGCTTGCCGCCGGACTGCGCGCGGGTGGCGATGCCGTACCCGGCAATGCTGTCGACCCAGCCAAGCGCCTGCACCCGGACGACCTGATCGGCGTCGGGGTAGGCACGCGGCGACTCGGTGAGCTCGATGCCCCCGACGCGCTGGAGAAGCTGAAGCGGGATTCCCTCCACTCGCCATGGGGGAACTCGCCGAGCCGAGGACTGTCGTTCCCCCGAACCCGGTCCAACGGCGACGTCGGCAAGAGTCGCGGTCAGGGTCAGATGCGCAACACCGCCGCGAGCGCGCGGCGACGCGTTTCGTAGCAGGACAGCGGGGCGCCAGGCCGCGCTGTCGACCGCACGCGCCCGTTCGCGATCGTGGCCCACGTGCGCCAGCAGCGCGTCGTGCCGTAATCCCGCCCCCTGCACCTCCGCCGATCGCATGCGAGCGTCCATCGCGTGAGCGACCTCGTCGATCGAGGTGCCGCAGAGCGTGTCGTGCGGATGCGCGAGCAGCAGCGAGCGCCACGCGGTGCGCAACAACGCGCGCTGGCCGCCGTCCTCGTTACCAGATAGCAGAGCCAACCACGGTTCCACGTCGCGCACGAGCAGCGCCTCGACGAGCGCGTTCCGGCGCTTCTGCATTGCGCGACTCGCGAGTGTGCCCTGAAGCGTCCAGCAATAGCCGTAGGAGTCGCGAAGCTCGCCCCGGATAACAGGGAGGTCCATCGCACTGGCTGACGCCACGAACTCGGACATGGCGTCGCCCAGGCTCGCCGACCGGACGCGTATCGGGGCGGCGGCGACTGCGAGCGCCGCGAGTGCCTGGTGTTGATGACGCTGCCGCGCGTGATGATCGGCGCCGTTGAGCAGCAGCGCGATGCCGGTGACGGCGCGTGGGCCGAGGACGGGGAAGATCCGGGCCCATCGCGCTGCCGCCACGTCGGGCGACATCGAGAGGGAGCCACCGAATTCGTATCCGTCTGGTGGGAGGTGATGCAGCAGGACCTCGCGACCTGAGGGCGAGCGCCAGCGCACCGTATCGCCCGCTGGCCATCGCGCGCCGCCGTACCCGCGCCAGAGTACCACGGTGTCGCACCCGAACTCGCGGGCGAGCATCGGCAGCGCGGCCGGATGTCCGAAGGAGTCGGGGCAGTAAAGTACGGCCGGCGGCGTCGCGCGCAGCCGTCGCATCGTCTCGCGGCCGGCGAGCAGGTTGCGGACGAGCGCTTCGCCGCTCGGAATGAGCTCGTCGGCGAGAACGTACCAGGGGCCCGCGTCCAGCCGACCGTCGCGCAGCAGCACGGAAAGCTCCGCGGCACGCTCGGGACGTACGTCGAGATAGTCGTCGAGGAGGACGGCCTGGCCGTCGAGCAGGAAGCTCTCGCCGGGCCCGGCAGGATCGTCGAGCAGCTCGTCGATCAGCGCGACGAGCCGCTGCCGAAATCGCTCGGCCGGGAGATACCACTCCCGATCCCAGTGCGTGTGCGAGACGACGAGCACGTCATGAAGGTCGGGCATGTGCGCTCAACCAACGACCGCGCAACGGCCGCGTCAACGCTACCGCTGAAACGACGAAGGGCGGCCCGCGATGCGACCCGCCCCTCAGAAGCACGACGCGCGAGGCGTCAGACCACTTTCCGCCCAGTGAGCAGGCGATACACGACGACGATGAGCGCGATGACGAGCAGGACGTGAATGATCCCGCCGCCCACCGGAAACACGAAGGCGCCGAGCAACCACAGCACCAGCAGGATTACCGCGATGGTCCAGAGCATCAGGTCAACCTCGAGTAGAGTGTGGTACGGCGGAAGCGAACCCACCCATGGCAACGATCATACCGGGCCGGACGATGGAGGAGGCAATACGGGCGACGTGAAACCATTGGCCGGCTCGGCACGACGAGCCGGACCGACGACAGCATGCGTCTGCCTGGCGAGCAGGATGCGCGCCGCGCGCACATCGTGGCCCACGTCGATGAGGAGAATGGCGAGATCGCCCACGCCCCACAGCAGTCCAGCGAGCACGATGAGTCGGCTCGCCTCCCCGAGGAGAGTCGGAATGGCCGCCGATCCCTGCGCGAGCACACCGGTCACCACCTCCGCCACGAGGAGCAGGCCGAGGATCACTCCCATGAGCTTGAACAGCTTGGAGAGGTAGCGCAGACCGACATACGGCTCGAGGTCACTCTGCCGGATGTCGGGGATCTCGATTGGCTCACCGTCCGGCTTCAGCGCGTCGCCGAGTCGTTCGATGGGGCTTTTCACAGGTGCCACGGCCTTGTCTCTGTCCCGCCGATGTTCGCTCATTATCCTCCTCCTGGTCCACCGACCCAGCGGGCGCGATAGCCTCGCGTGTCGATGTGTATGAAAGGACCGTGCCCAGCCGCGGCAGGATAGATGCCGGCGCCGCCGACAAGCTCGGGATTCGACGATTCGACCCTGTCCACCGCTTGTTGCACGACCCGGCTGTCTGCGATCGTGATCCTGCCGTCGCGATTGAGGTCGTCCATCACGCCGTCCTTGTTGCTGTCGATGAATATGTCCGCTGCATCGCCGTACATGTGCCGGCTCAGGCCGGCGCGCCCGCCGGTATTGCCCCCTCCCCTGTTGTACTGCGGTGTTCGAAAGCCGCTCATGACCCTGACGCCGGAGACGTCGATGCCCTGACGCGCGAGGTCGGACAGCACCAGCTCCAGCTTGTCCACGTTCCTGAGCTCGAGGACGAGATACTTCGGCCAGACGTTGGGTTGGTCGTGCGTGAGAAAATCTCGCAACGCGAAGTGATCGGACACCTTGGTGTCCGCATTCTCTCTCGTGACTTCGATGAACCCCGACGGTGGCAGGTACCGATCGGCGGGCGCGGCACGCGGGGCGGAGACACGCCCGCCCGTTTCGCCTGGCCAGCTCCCGATGAAGTACAGCCCGACCTTGCCATCACGCTTGTCGGTCCGTGGCCGGACGCTGATGAGGTTGAAGTCGGTGACCGGCTTGATGGCGTTGCCGATCGCGACGGCGAGTTTCCAGATGCCCGCGCGAGGTGGCGCGGTGGGCGCGCTCGAGCCAGGCACTTCGAGCTGCAGGTGCGCCCCCTGCGGCAACGAATCCACATCCAATGGCGTGCCCACCGGACTCATCTTCGCGCGCAACTTTCCGCTCGCTCCGCGGAGCTCTCCCGACAGGGCGAGCAGTGTGGCCTCGGTGAGGTAGGCCGCCTTCGATCCGCCGGATCCCGACAGCGCTGCGGCGACCGACGCTGACGAGCCCGACCGGTTCTCAAGGCGACCCAGGCCGGCCATGGTGATCGTCCACGTCCAGCCAGCGGCGAGCAAGGCGAGCACCGCGTATGCGCCGAGCTCGAGGAGACGCTCGGTGCGTGGCGTCACGCCCGCGCGATGCCATCGACTGCGTGGCGGCTCCGGCAGATGCAGCGCGCGATCGGCGGCGTGACGCAGTTCATCGAGCAGCCCGGTTGACCCATGATGAGCGGCAGTCGAACTTCCCTCGCTCACCTCGTCCGGTATCCGACGCTCCGCATGCAGACTCTCGTCGATCTCTTTCATCAGCTCACGGACGTCCAGCATCTCGTCCAGGTGGGCGGATACGTCGGACTCACCGCGATCATCTTCGCTGAAACCGGACTGCTGATCGGTTTCTTCCTGCCGGGCGACTCCCTGCTCGTCACGGCGGGACTGCTGTCGGCACAGCCGCAGTTCGGTCTCAACCTCTGGTTGCTCGGATTGCTGCTGACGGTAGCGGCCATCGTTGGCAATTCTCTCGGGTACGCCATCGGCCGATATAGCGGCCCGCGGCTGTTCACGCGCGATGATTCGCTGCTGTTCAAGAAGAAACACCTGTTCCGCGCGCAGGCCTTCTACCAGAAGCATGGCGGCAAGACGCTCGTCATTGCGCGTTTCATGCCGATCGTGCGCACGTTCGTGCCCGTCGTGGCGGGGATGGCGCAGATGAATGTGCGCGCCTACACGGCCTATAACGTGCTGGGGGCGGTCCTCTGGATCTGGTCGATGCTCTTCGTCGGCTACTTCCTTGGCCGCTTCATTCCCGGAGTGGATCAACATATCGAGAAGGTGATCCTCGTCGTGATCTTCGTGTCGCTCCTTCCGGGAATCATCTCATGGTGGCGAGAGCGCAATCGACCCGCCGTCGATTCCCCCCGTGCGACCCACGACTGACGCCTGACCCCAGAACGGAGACCAACGATGCCGCACACGCTGCCCCCCCTGCCCTACGCGACGAATGCCCTCGAGCCGCACATCGACGCGCAGACGATGGAGACCCACCATGGCAAGCACCACAATGCGTACGTCACGAACCTGAATGCTGCGCTCGAGAAGGCGCCCGAACTCGCGGCCAAGCCGATCGACGAACTCCTCAAGAACCTGAGTGGGGTGCCGGAGTCCATCCGCTCGGCCGTGCGCAACAACGGTGGGGGACACTGGAACCATTCGCAATTCTGGAAGACGATGGGGCCAGGTGGAGGAGGCGCGCCGACGGGGAAGCTCGCGGACGCGATCACCGCGGCGTTCGGCGACTTCGAGAAGTTCAAGGAGCAGTTCAACGCCGCTGGCGTCGGGCGGTTCGGATCGGGATGGGTGTGGCTGGTGAAGGACGGGGGCAAGCTGGCCATCACGAGTTCACCGAACCAGGACAATCCACTCATGGATGGAAAGGCCGCGCCGATTCTTGGCAACGATGTCTGGGAGCACGCGTACTACCTCAAGTATCAGAACCGCCGTCCCGACTACCTCAAGGCATGGTGGAACACCGTGAACTGGGCCGAGGTCGCGAAGAGATTCGGGTGAACGGCAGGGACGGTGAACCGTGAGTCGTGAACCGTGAACCGTGAACCGTGAACCGTACAAGCAAGGGCACACCAGACCGAGTCTGGTGTGCCTTTGCCGTCTACGGATCACGGTGAACAGTTCACGGTGCACGCGTCACGGCTCGCAGTTCGCAGTCAGCCGCTCAGGGTACCGGCGTCGGCTTCGGCTCGATCCGCAAGACCCACAGCCCGCTGTTGAAGTCGTTGACGTAGGCCAGGCCATCCTTCGGGTTCACGACGACGCCCCAGGTCATGGCCGCGTTCGGGATCTTGCCCTTCGCGTCCGACGGCATGAACTCGCCGATCTCGCGGCCCTGGGCGCGCAGGTCGCCGCGGAGCTCGCCGCTCATGTCGAACGCCCGGAAGCCCGCGTTGTACGCGCCCATGTAGAGCGTGTCGCCGAGCATCCAGACGTTGTGCACGCCACCGTACTCCGGCTCGTACCACGCCACCGGCTTCGGATGCTCGATGTCCTTCACGTCCAGCACCTGGAGCCTGCCGTGCGCCCGCGAGAGGCCGCCCGAGAAGAGCGTCTGCGCCGCGTCGTTGCCGAACACTTCGTCGGCGATGACGAGGTAATCGCGGTACCGCCACGCGGTGTGCGTGCCGCGGATGAACCCCTTTCCTCCTTCCTTCTCGACATCACGATACAGCTGATCGAGATCGTACTTGTACTGCGACACGACCTTCGGATTGGACGGCGAGCCGCCCTTGATGCCATTGCCGACGTCCAGGATGACGATGCCATCATTCCACCACGAGCCGTAGAGCAGTCCGTCCTGCACGTCGATGTCGTGCAGCATGCGGCCCGCGTCGGCGCGCGGCGTCTTCCACGTGGACACCTGCTTCGGATGGGCCGGATCGTTGATGTCGATGACGTGTACCGCGCCGGTGCCGTCGTTCGTGAGGTAGACGTGCGTTCCATGCTTCGGCTGGGTATGAATGAAGGCGGAATGCACGCCCGACGTGACGCCGTCGGTGAACTCGCTGATCGCCTTCGGGTGCAGTGGGTCGCGCGTATCCGCGATGACGATGCCGTTCTTCCGGTCGGCCGCACCCTCGCGCGTGATGACCATGTAGTTGCCGTCGGGCGTCGTCATGATGTCGTTGATCGACCGCGCATTCACGACGATCGAGTCGACGATGACCGGGCTGTTCGGGTTGGAGATGTCGATGGCGTAGACCCGATCTCCGCCCATGATCGTGCCCAGGTAGGCGACCTTGCCATTGGGATGCAGCCAGACTTCCGACGTCGCGAAGGTGTTGCGGAGCACCTTGCCGACGACCGTGACGGGCCGTCGCACGTCGCGATCGGTCGCCGTGACGGTTGCGTCGGCGGCATGTCGTCCCACGCTCGCGGAGACCTGATACACGCCCGGCTCGTACGCGACGAACCCGCCGTCGGCATCGAGCAGTCCCTTGCCGGGAGAGAACGACCAACTCGGCGCGATCCCCGCGATCTCACGACCGGCGGCATCACGTACGACGGTGCGAAAGCGCACCACGTCGCCCGTGCGCACCGACGCGGTCGCCGGCATCACCTGCACGCTCGCGACGGTCGCTGACAGCACCTCCACCGGCACGCGCGTCGAGACGCCACCCACCGATGCGCTGACGACGGCGCGACCAGGTGCGATCGCCTCCATACCGCCATCCACCGCCACGCGTACGACGGACGGCGCGGAGCTGGTCCATTGCACGCGATCCGCCCGTCGATCGCCGGCATTGGAGTACACGGTCGACGAAAGGCGCGCACGCTGGCCAGGCAGCATCCGTGCAGGCCGCGGCGCGACGTCGATGCGCGCGGCGGCCGCGGGCACCATCGCGACCTCGAATCGCTCGATGACCGGCTTGGCTCCACTCACGAGCGCGACCGCCGTCACGGGAATCGTGCCGATCGCACCGGATCTCACGAGCCCGGTGGAATCGACGCTGCCCTCGAAATGTCCTCCAGCGCTGACGAACATGATCCGTGCGTTCGCAACCGGCGATCCGGATGCATCGACAAGTTGTGCGCGAAGGCGGAGCGAATCGCCCGCAACGACCGTGCGGACGGCCGGGGTGATGACGAGGCGACCGGCAGGCTGGGGGATCTGGGCGCCCGCGATGGAGAACGCACCGAATAGCGGAACGCAGGCGAAGTGGGGGCGAATGCGCACGAGACAAGCTCCTGAGTGTAGGACGTCCGTCGAAAGCTTCAGGGACGTCGTGAGCGATGTCAACTGCGCGCGCCGTCGCGAGGCCGGGCAGCGATGTAGTACGGCATACCCGTACATTCCAGAAACTCCGCACACCCGTCACGCCGAAGGCCGCGGCGCCGCAATCACTCCGCTCGGCCGATCGACCAACCCGTAACCGACTCATGAGAACGCCGACTCTCGCCTGGTGCCGGTGCTCGTACCGGCCAGCGCTCTCGCTGCTGCTGCTCGCGGCGGCCTGCCGAACGGCGTCGCAAACGCCGTCCGTCGTCGCGATCGTTCGCGCCGATACCGCACCGACACCCCCGCCGCCGCGATGGCTCGACGTCATCGGCGAGTACGGCCCCGACTCCGCGGTGAGGATCGTGCTCGAGCGTGGCGGACGGCTCTGGTTGCACACGGCGTCGGGCGAGGCGCCGCTCGTGGAGCAGTCCGACGGCGTGTTCGCTTCCGATGACGCGAAGGCACGCCGGGTGGTGTTGCGGCGTGGACACGCCGGGTTCGACGCACAGCTCGACGGCGTTGAGACGCCACTCGCGCGCCGGCAGGTCGGACCCGAGTCGGGCAACCAGCTGGTCATCTCGCCCGTGCGCCCCATCGCCGCGCTGCGCACGGAGGCACTGGCCGCTCGGCCACCCGTGGAGCGCGGATCGTTCCTGCCGATGGACCTGGTGGAGCTCACGACGCTCGACACCACGATCAAGCTCGAGATCCGATATGCCACGAGCAACAACCTGTTCGGCACGCCGTTCTACTCGCAGGCGCGCGCTTTCCTTCAGCGGCCGGCGGCCGAGGCGCTGGTTCGTGTGAGTGCCGTGCTACGTCCGCGCGGATACGGGCTGCTCGTGCACGACGGCTATCGTCCGTGGTCGGTGACGAAGATGTTCTGGGACGCGTCGCCGGAGGACAAGCACATCTTCGTCGCGAACCCTGCCGACGGTTCGAAGCACAACCGCGGCGCGGCGGTGGACCTCACGCTCTACGAAGTTGCGACCGGCGCGGCGGTGGAAATGGTGAGCACCTACGACGAGACGTCGTCGCGCGCCTACCCGGATTATCCCGGAGGGACGGCACGGCAGCGCTGGCACCGCGCGCTCCTGCGCCGAGTGATGGAAGCGGAGCGATTCGCGGTGTACGAGACGGAGTGGTGGCACTACGATTTTGCCGACTGGCGGCGGTACCCGATCGGCAATGTCGCGTTCGAGGATCTCGGGAAGTAAAGCTTGAATGGATGGTTCGTGAACAGGCGGGCGGAATCCACGTGATGCGTGTCCCGTTCGGCGTTGCCTGTTCCGCGTTTTACTGCATGTCCGCCGTGACACGCGAAACGGGCAACGGTCAACGGGAAACACGTAACATGGATTCCCTCTCTTTGGGCCAGGAGGTCGCCCGCGTTCCGGATCACCCTCGGCGCAGACCGCTACAGAATTGCTCGCCTTGGTAGCTCCTGGTAGCCAATCACTTCGGGGTGCTCGTCTCCTGCCATGCATGGCCGCGGACGATCCGTCCGGGCTTTGCGCCAGTATGCCGGCCGTC
>JAJAYP010000074.1 GCA_026786185.1 Gemmatimonadaceae bacterium | reverse complement strand
GCGCCAACGGCTTCGGCAGACGGGAAGAGCGTTCGATCTGACTCCCGCCGCCGACAACGGTACGACGCTGATCGTCGCCAACCAGGTCGCCACTGCCGCTGGCCTTTACATCTTCGATGCCACCAGTGAGCCATCGTGCCTGCGCGGTAGCTGTCAGCCCATCAACGGCACGTTCACTCTCGCGATTCGACGCAGCGCCCCGGTGTTCGCGCTCCTCATGCGCAACAACGGCATCATCGGAGCCACCGGTTACCAATTCTCGCGATGGATCGCGTCGGGAAGCGTGGTGGTCGACACCGTCTGGGTCCAGAATCGTGGCGCGGGCACCATGCGGCTCGAGTTGTCCGGAATGGATGCGTCCATCACCTCGGATGCGAGCACGCTCGCCATCGCCGGACCTGCGCCGCTCCCACGCACCCTGACTTCGACTCCGCCGGCGGGTGCCGTGCCGATCGTCGTGCGCATCGATGCGACAGGCTTCGCCCCGGGCGGCGAGTACACGCCGAGGCTACGCATCGCGATGGACGCATCGACGTGGAGTGTCGTTGGCGACACGCTTCGTTACCGCCCTGTAGTGCTCAATGTGTATGCGGCGTCCGTCGAGGTCGTCGGCCGGCAGACACTGAATGGCATCGCCGCATCGCCGGCGGGAGAGCTATTCGGCTACGTGAATGGGACCATCTACGGAATCGCGCCCTCTACGGGCCTGGCGCCCCCGCTGGCGATGGTCGCCGGACCTATCATCGGCATGGATGTCGCCGCGGATCGAACCGTTCGCGTCATCACGCGGCGCTCGGGTGGTGATTCACTGCTCACGGTGGCACTGGGGACGGGCGGCGCGCCCGTGATCAAGGCCGAGGGCACCGCTGACGGAGTCGTGATCGGTGCGGGTGGCATCGTGTATGTGTCGACCGGGGGCACGATGATGCGCATTTCCGAATCTGGCGCTCGCACGACGCTCGGCGCTGGTGGCTCGCCGAACATGGCGTACTCTGCGCGAGATAGCGCCATCTACTACGTACGGCGAGGCGGCGTGCTGCATCGATTCGACCTGGCGCGGTCGGTTGACGAGATTCGTGGGACGCTGTCGATCTCTTCTATCATCGAGGAGGAATTACGCGCGGTGGATGCGCAGGGCCGGCTGTATCTGTTCAGGCCGGGCCAGCACGGGATGAGCGTCTTCGACACCGTCGGCACGTTGCTCTATCAAATTCCCGTGCCGGAGACGACGTCGGATGTGACGATCATCGGCGACATACTGTACGGGGCGACGATTCCGGGGCAGGGCGAGGGTTACTTCTGGAGGATGCGGGTACCATGAGCGAGGGGAAAATGTGTCATCCGCGGCGGCTACCGACCGCGTTCGTCATCGTGATGACCACCGCGATGTTCGCAACCGCGGGCTGCCGTGCCAACGATGAGCTCCGGCCGGAGGTCGCCCCGCTCACGGTGACGGGGGACAGCACGCTGGCCGTCGCCGGAACCACCTTGCTGACCGCAACGTGGGACACGCTGACAGTGGCCTCAGGTCAGCCGGTGAGCTGGACCAGCTCGGATTCGTCGGTCGCGTTCACCTACCGCGCTTCAACCTGGAGCAGCCGCGTAAGTCTCGTGGGCCGCCGAGCCGGTGTGGTCACCATTACCGCGAGCAACGACGCCGGAGTGGCGCGCCACGTAGTCTCCGTGCGCGACGAACGACCGGTGATCCGCGTCGCACTGGGCGATTCGATCGCCGGACAGCTCGTGGACGGGGTGGCGCCGCAACGTATCGCCATCGCGCTGCCGGCTCGTGACACGATCGACATCGCCGTGACGACCAGTGGTGAACTACCGTATGATATTCGCGTCGAGCGTACGGGTAGCGGCGAGCGCCTCCAGCGAGCGTTTAACGGAGCTGGAACGCTGATCTACGGGATGGTGCCTTGGTCTGGCCAAGGGACGTTCGACGTCGAGGTCTCTACGGCACTCCCCTGCATATTCCGAGGTTGCGGCGGGAATGCCAGTTACACGCTGCACGTGCGGAAGAGCGCGCCGATATTTCACGTCGTCCCCTGGAATTTTCGAGCGTACGCGCTGCCGCAGGGCGACCGATTGAAGGACACCGTATGGGTACAGAACCTTGGTATCGGTTCGACGACCGCGGCACTGTCGTCTGCGGCGCCCTGGCTCCGCCCGGATGTCCCTGATGTCACCGTCGCGGGCCCGAGCGAGCCGCCGGTTCGCGATGGTCCAGTTCCGACGGGAGCAGCCCCGGTCGTTAGCACCATCGACGCGACGACGGTTACGCCGGGCACCTATTCCTCGAGTGTCCGCATGGATGTGCCGGCTGGCGTGTGGACGTCGGACCGCCTCGCGAACCGGACGCATCGCTTCGTGAATATTCGAGTCTACGATTCCACCACGCGCGTCATCTCTCGAACGGGGGCGCTCTCGTTGCTTGCGGCGTCGCCGGATGGCCGCCTGTACGGCGCGCGAGGGGACAGTGTCTTCACGGTGGATCCGTCGTCGGGCTCGACTACCCCGCTCGTTGTGGTCACGCGCGGTGGTGTGAAGGGTCGGGTCTACCAGCTCACCGTCGGCGCAGACTCCGCGCTGTACGTAGGTGTGTGGCTGAGCGCGAGCGACTCCATCTACAAGGTGACGAACGGTTCGCTCTCATCGGTGATGGGCTGGCCGGACCTCCAGACTGGACCGTTCGCGGTGACGGCGGACGGCTCCGTTTACGCCTTCCATAAGGGACAACTGTTCCGGCGAGGCCTCGATGGCTCACCTGAACTAATGGCGACGCTCTCATCGTCGACGCCGCTGAGCGGTATGG
>JAJAYP010000073.1 GCA_026786185.1 Gemmatimonadaceae bacterium | reverse complement strand
TGGGCGGAGTGGAACTATCGCGAGATCGAGTCGGGCGAATCGACGTGGATTGCTGGTTGAAGCTGCGTATGGGCCTTTAACTACAGACGATATGTCGAAATGTCCTCTTAAATGATCGTGAACGAAGCTTCATGTTCTTTTTATTGACACTTTGATTTGGGGGTGGTACTTTCATCTTGTCTTGATGAGGCCGGCAGATTGTGATGCCGGCGCAAGCCCACAGCCGCGACGCCGCGGCTCTCTGCCCGTCCCGACGCCGGGGCGGCGAGGAACCTGAAACCATGTCGCTCTCCCTCGGATACCCGCGTTCGGACGTCCAGCCGCTGCCGACCTTCTCGCTCGGCATCGCAGGCAGCACCGACCTCTCCCGCCCCGCCATCGCCGTCGTCCTCGCGCTCTCGATCGTGTTCTGTGGCCTGACCGCAGCGCGGATCGTGCACGTCGAGCGCGACCTCAAGCCCGTCCTGGCGCGGCGTGCGCAGCTCGACTCCCGGATGGAAGCCAGCCAGCGCCTGCTGCGCGACGCACGGTTCGGCGCGACCGACCTGCGCATCGCGCGTGCCGACAGTGTGGCGTCCACCTACCACGCCATCGCCACCCAGGCGCCGCTCGATTCCGAGCTGCGCATCCGCCTGGAAGGGTACACGGCCGCGTTCACCCAGTACTACGTGGCCGCGCGTCGCGCCGCGGCGGGGTACTCCATGAGTGCCGACGCCGACGGCTCCAGCGCGGAAGACGCGCGCCTCGGCTACACGATGCTGCACGAGAACATCGCGGCCGGCATGAAGGCCGACTCGCGAGCCCTCGTGAGCGCCCGGGCGTCGACGGCGCCGATGGAGCTCGCGGCGTGGCTCACGGTGCTCCTTACGTCGGCGGGTGTCCTGCTGCGCCGCGACGCGCCCGTACGGACGCGCCGCGTGGCGGTGGCGAGCGCCTCGGATACCGCAGATTCCGACGCGCCCGAGGGCGAGGAGGCCCCGGAGATTCGTCTCGAGGACGCCGTGGCCCGCATGGCGCGCAAGCGGCTCGCGGCGTCGATCGCCGCAGCGCGGCTGGCGCAGCGCAACAACGAACGGCAGATCGAGATCTCGCGCACCTGGCACGAGCCGACCATCAGCCTCGTGCCGCCCACCAAGCCGACGGTGGAGATGGATGTGTACGAGGACGACGCACTGGAGCAGCCGGAGCGATTCGGGACGTTGACCCTCATCAAGGTGTAGGCGCAGCGGCAGGATACAGGGGCGCCGATGCTGGCGACCCTGGCCTCAGGCGGGAGTGCCGATGCCGGCGCTTCCGCCTGAGGAACGTTCAGCCCCTGCCATCGAGGACGGGCGTGTTCCCCTAGTCGTGGGCCAGTCAGGATGCCCCGTCGGGCGTGCGTCGATTGGTTGCGCCCGCTTACCCAACTCGTCTCTTGGCGTAGAGCGTCATGCTTCGGTGTTGCAGCGTGGCTCCGCCGAATCCAGCGTCGCGCGTACTTCGTCGTCGAGTCGACGGGCTGCGCCCTTTCGCCACCTACCCCCCACCTTCCCGGCCAATGTCCACTCATCACGTTCGGTCATTCGCGTTCGTCGTGCTCCTGCTGCCCCTGCCCGCACTGAGCAGCGCACAGAGCGCTCTGGCCGCCAAGTCGTCATCCTGGCGCGTGCGGACGACGCTCTCCACAGGGTCGGAATTCGACAACAACGTGTATCTGGCGTCGTCCAACGGTCGAACCGCGATCGACGCGAGCGGCACCACCACGAGCGGACGCTACGACGGCATGTCGAGTTCGAGCGACGTCATCACCACGGTTCGCGCCGGTGTCGAAGTGGCGCGCGACGGGCTGGGTGGACGCAAGCTGTCGGTGACTCCGCGCGCGGGATACGAATTCTTCGCGCAGAACGCGGCGCGCCGGAACGCGCAGCTCGATCTCTCCGTGGCGCAGGACCTCGGAAACGGCAGCGAGTTCCGACTTCGCGGAGCACTCACGCCGAACACGTTCTTCAAGAACTACATGTTCGACGCGGTGGACACCAACGGCGACGGCTCGATCTCCGGGGGAGAGCGCCGGTATGCCCCGGCGGATTTCCGCGAACTCGAAGCGGGCGCCGACTACCGGCGGCGGCTCGACAAGTCGACGTCGAAAAGTCCCTTTGGCGCGAGCGTTCGGGTTGGTGCGGGCTATTACGCACGGGACTACGACTCCCGGTTCGCCGGCCGCAATCTCAGCGGACCCACGGCGGCGGCGGACTTCGTTCTCAGCGCGCGACGGGACACCCGCTTCACGCTCGGCTACGACGTCGGCAAGCTTTCCGCCACGACCACGCCAACGGTGGTCCTGCTCGACGAGCCCGTGTACGGGCGCGACTTCAACGGCAACGGACGCGCGACGGACCTCAATGCGCGGAGCCTTCAGCCTGTCGACCGCTCGCGACTGGAGCAGCAGGCGTCGTTGAAGGCGCAGACTCGCGTCGGCGCGCGGACGGAGCTCGATGTCGGGTACGCGCGCCGCTGGCGCAGCTTCAGTTCGACGCAGCAGTTCGACGTCTCCAACAATGGACGTCACGACGCGCGCAACGAATTCGCGGGGGAGCTCCAGGTGCGGCTGTCGAAGCCCCTGTCGCTGAAGGTAGGCGCGCAGTCGTCGGGACAGCAGCTCAACCGTCCGTTGGACAGCGGAGTGTCGGGCGAGGTGGACGATTACACCCGCCTGCGCGGCATCGCGGGACTCACCTACAAGTTCTGACCCGCGTCCCCCCCATCCTCCCGACGGAGAACCAGATGTTGCCCCTGATCCTGTTCCTGACATTCGTCGCGCCAGCGCCATCCGCGTCGTCCCCTTCCGACGGTGCATGGGACTCGCGGGTGATGCGCTGTAGTGCGGACAACACGGCGGCCGGCAAGAATCGCAAGTGCCACATCAAGATTCCTGCACGCGCACAAATCCGCGCCTGTGGTGCGGCGGACAAGGCCGCTCGCCACTGCACGCTCGACGCGCGCTTCGTCGCCTGGACCGAGCCCACGAAGGGGGCCGAGTGCAAGGTGAACCCGAAGAAGACCGATTGGCGCACCAGGGTGGGGGTGAAAGTCGGAAAGGGTACGAAGCCCGGTGCGGGCCGCTGCGAACTTCGCGTGGCGCTGCGATGACACGGCGCGCCACCGCGCCGAAGCGGATCCTGTTCGCCGGGTATGCACCGGTGCATTTCGTCTGCTTTCAACCGCTGTTCGAGCGACTCAGGCGAACGCGCGGAATCGAGGTGGTGCTGTCGGGCGGCCGCGACGAAAGTCCGGACGGTGGAATAGCGCTCACGGCGAAGCAGCTCTACGCTCCGTTCCGCGTGCCGGCGCGGAGCATCATGCCGCTCTCGCGTATCCAGCGAGAGTCGTTCGACATGGTGTTCTGCGCGCATGTGTCGGGCTACTTCCCGCGCGAGGAACGGGATCGCATCCAGCTGTTCCACGGCGTCTCCTTTCGCAACATGGCGGTGCGGCGGGACGTGCTGGTGTACGATCACCTGTTCGTGGTGGGACCCTACATGCGTCGGCTGTTCACCGGAACGGGAATGTTGCGCGAAAGCGATCCCAAACTGGTGCCGATCGGCTTTCCGAAGCTCGACCGCCTCGTCAACGGCGCGCTCGATCGTCGACGCATCCTCCGCCGGTTGAAGCTGAGCGGGCGGCGCCCGATCGTCCTGTACGCGCCCACGGGGCAGAAGGACAATTCGCTCGACACCGGCGTCGGTGAAGCGATGATCGAGCGCCTGCGCCGCACCGGCAAGTACGACATCCTGATCAAGCTCCACGATCATCCGCGCGATCGGGCGACGGACTGGCCGAACAGGCTCGCGCCGCTCCTGGATGCGCATACGAAGCTCGTCCACGACTACGACGTCGTGCCGTATCTCTTCCTCGCCGACCTGCTCGTGACGGATGCATCATCCGTCTCCAACGAGTACGCGCTCATGAATCGCCCGATGGTGTTTCTCGACGTGCCGCAGCTGCTGGCGGCCATGCAGCGAAAAGGGGTGGCGCTCGACCTCGACACCTGGGGCCGGAAGGGGGGCGTGACCGTCCGCTGGCCGGACGAGGCCGTCGAGGCCATCGCGTGGTCGCTCGCGCACCCGCGACGCGGAGCCGCGCTCCGCCGCGACATGGCGCGCGACCTGTTCTACAATCCCGGAACGGCGACGGACCGCGCGGTGGAATGGATCGCGGACCGGCTGCGCCCGACGACCTCCGGAGCGTAACGCTCGCATGACGGCGCGCCGCGAGGGGCTTGGCTTGTTGCGCACGGCACAGTTGCTCCGCCCGTACGCCACGGGCGAGGGGCGGCCACTCGCCCTCGGCGCGCTCCTCAGCCTGGCGGGTGTCGCGCTGCACGTCGTGCGGCCATGGCCGCTCAAGTGGATCGTCGACGCGTTGACGGGGCACGCGGGCGGGTCGGTCGTTGGAATGCTGACGCGTGACGCCGGCATTGGCGGGTTCGTCGCGCTCGGCGGCGCGTACATCCTGCTCTCGGCCGGCTTCGCAGCGAGCAACTACGGGCAGGACCTGCTCCTCAACGGCATCGGCAACCGCGTCCTCTATCGCTTCCGGACCGTGCTGTTCGAGCGCGTGCTGGCGAAGCCGCTGTCGTTTCACGACGCCCACGAGCCCGGCGAGCTGCTCACTCGCGTCGTGTACGATACCTCGCGCCTGCGACGCGGCGTGAACGGTGTGCTGCTGCACGTGTTCCAGACGCTCGTCCTCTTCGCCGTCACCCTCGTCGTACTGCTCTGGGTCGCGCCCGGACTCGCGGCGGTGGTGGCGACCGGGGGCGTGGTGGCGTTCCTGCTGATGCGGCGCGTGGCGCGATCGATCGCGACCGCCACGCGCCGTCTGCGTCGGAAGGAAGGTGCCGTGGCAGCCGCGGCGGCGGACGACCTGATGAGCGTGCGGGACGTCCAGACCTTCGGTCGCGCCACGAGCGCGGCGCTGGGCCGCTTCGGCAAACGGAATGCGATGAGCCTGGCGGGGGAGCAGCGCGTGCGCCGACTGGCCGCGGGGCTACTTGCCCAGATCGAGCTGGTCGTGGCGATCACCGTGGCGATCACGCTCGCCGTCGGGGGCCATGCCGTGACGACCGGGAGCCTGTCGGCCGGCGACCTCGTGCTCTTCATCTCGTATGCCCTCGCCCTCCGCGAGCCATTCGCGCAGTGTGCCCGGGAGACGGCGCGCATCGCGCGCACGACAGGGTGCGCGCACCGACTGTCCCGCATCGTGGCGGAGAGCACGGGACTCATGGCGGGGAGTGAGACGCTTCCGCTCGACGCGTTCGCGGGTGCGCTATCGCTCGACCAGGTAGATGTGCTGGCGCCGAAGCGCGCGCGCAGCTCGCGCAAGTGGGCGCTGCAGAGCGTGACGCTCGCCCTTCCGGCCGGACACCGCGTCGCGGTGACCGGGAGCACGGGCGCCGGCAAGTCGACGCTGCTTCGTCTCGTGCTGGGGCTCGTGGCGCCGACGCGCGGCCACCTGTGCATCGATGGCGTTTCGATCGCCGAGCTCGACATGACGGCGCTCCGGATGCGGATGAGCGTCGTCCTGCAGGACACGGTGCTGTTCGGCCTCACGGTCCGCGAGAACCTCGGGCTCGGCGTGGCCTCACCCGACGACGCAGCGATGCAGGCGGCGGCGCACGCGGCCCGCATCGATCACTTCATCGATCGTCTGCCGCGCGGCTACGACACCCCGGTGCGGCAGCGCGGGGCGCTGTTCTCGAGCGGGGAGCGTCAGCGGCTCGCCATCGCGCGAGCGCTCCTGCGCGACGGCAGCGTGTGGCTGCTGGACGATCCGCTGGCCGGGCTCGACGTGCCGACGAGCCGTGCGCTGGCGGATGTCCTGCTCGAGCGGACCGCTGGACGTACCACACTCTGGGTCACGCACGACCCGGACATCATGGCCCGGATGGATTGGGTGCTTTCCCTGAAGGGCGGACGTGTCGCGTTCAGCGGCACGCCCGAGGCGCACGCGAACTGGACGGCGCAGCGGACGGGCGCGGCCGCCCTCGCTCATTCCGCATTCACTCAGGAGCATTGACATGCAGGCAGTCATCCTCGCCGCCGGCGTCGGCAGCCGGCTCAAGACGCTCAGCGGCGGCAAGCCGAAATGCCTCGTGGAGATCGGTGGCAAGCCGATCATTCTCCACCAGCTCGACGCGCTCTCCGACCATGGCGTGGGACCGGTGGTCTGCGTCCTCGGTTATAAAGCGGACGAGGTGCGCGCGGTCATCGGACAACGCGCCACCATCGTCATCAACGAGCGCTACGAGGACACGAACAGCCTCCATTCACTCTGGCTGGCGCGCGAATCGGTCACGTGACCTTTCGTGTTGCTCAACTGCGACCTGCTGTTCGACCCGGACATTCTGGATCGGCTACTCGAAGAGACGGGCAGTGCGCTCGCGTACGATTCGACCTCGTCACGAGGACGGGAGCAGACGAAAGTCGCGATCCGGGAGCGAAAGGTGGTGGACATCGGCAAGGACCTGCCGCCGGGCTCGGCGAAGGGCGAGAGCCTTGGTCTGCTCAAATTCGATGCGGAGGGTGGCACGGCGATGCTGCAGATGGCCGATCATCTCATGCGCGACGGTCACGAGAAGGCGTGGGTGATGGAGGCGACCCGCGCCGTGTGTCAGATCGTGCCGCTGGTCGCGGTGAACATCGCGGGAAAGCCATGGACCGAAATCGATTTTCCTCACGATCTCGAGGTCGCGCGGCGCGAGGTGTGGCCGGCCATCCACAAGGGACGGTGGCGGCAGGTCATTCGCTGGCGGAGGACGCGATGGGCGGCGCTGACAGCGCTCCTCGCCATCTTTGCCTTGACGGGTTGGCATGCGAGCACGACGCTCCGGCCGGCCAGCGTCGACTGGGAGACGGCGGCGCACACCGGTGGAACCGCGGTGTCGATCACGAAGGGCGATCGCGCCCAGCGCTGGTGGCTGGTGCCATTGAATACGAGGACGACAGCGAAGGTGCCGGGCGGGGCGGTCACGATCGAGCTTCGGCTCGCGCTGCCCGACGGGGTGACGGCGGACAGCGCGCGCTACGTCGTCGCGCTGACGCTGGACGACCGGCCACTCGACTGGAGAGCGCTCACGTCGACGCCCGACAGTTCGACGTCGCTCGCTGGCCGGGCGGTGCGCGACCGTGACCGGATCGAGCTCACCGTGCCGGCAGGGCAACACACGCTGGGCATCGAGCTACTGGCGGCGCGTGCCGGCGATCTCCTGGTGCGGGTCAGGATTCCCGAGATTCCGCAGTCGTGATTCGCGCGTAGGGGCCACCGCCCACTACAGGATGTATTTCCGCAGGTCCTCGTCCTCGACGATGGCCTTGAGCTTTTCGCGCACGGCGACGGCGTCGACGACGATGCGCGTGATGGACGTATCGGGAAGATCGAACAGCGTCTCCTCGAGCTGGGTGGTCATCACGGTGTGCAGCCGGCGAGCGCCGATATTCTCCATGCGTGAGTTGACGGTGGCGGCGATCTTCGCGATCTCGGCGATGCCATCGGTGGTGAACTCCAGCTGCGCGCCATCGGCGGCGACGAGCGCGGCGTACTGCTTGGTGAGCGCGTTCTCCGGCTCCGTCATGATGCGGATGAAGTCCGCCTCGGTGAGCGGCTTGAGCTCGACCCGGATGGGAAACCGGCCCTGCAGTTCGGGAATGAGATCGGACGGCTTGCTGACGTGGAACGCGCCGGCGGCGACGAACAGGATGTGATCGGTCTTCACCATGCCGTATTTCGTCTGCACGTTGGAGCCTTCCACGATGGGCAGCAGGTCGCGCTGTACCCCTTCGCGCGACACGTCGGGCCCACCCATCTGGCTCTTTTCGCCGGCGATCTTGTCGATCTCGTCGAGGAACACGATGCCGAGTGTCTCGACGCGCTCGAGCGCGTCGTTGGTGACGTCCTCCATGTCGACGAGCTTCTCGAACTCCTGCTCCAGCAGGATGCGCCGCGCCTCGCTCACCTTGACGGTGCGCTTCTTCTTCCGCTGCGGCATCATGTCGCGGAGCATCTCGGTGAAGTTCTCCATGCTCTCGGGCGCGCCCTGCGAGGCGAACATGTCGAACATGGGGCCGGCCGCCGGCGTGACCTCGATCTCCACCTCGCGCGCGTCGAGCTGGCCATCGAGCAACAGCTGCTTGAGCTTGTCGCGCGTGCGCCGGTAGCGATCCGCGGCGGCATCGGGCTCGCGCTCCTGCTTCACGGCGCCGGAGCTGGAGACGACGAACACGCCGGTATCGGAGGGAATGGCGTCGTCCAGCGACGCCGCGCCGTCCGCGCTGGCCGGCGCACCCGGCGTGCCCGGCGTGCCCGGGGCGGCGGGAGGTTTCGCCTCAGCCGGCGGCGGGAGCAGCAGGTCGAGCAGCCGGTCGTCCACGCGCTCGTGCGCGAGGTCCTCGACTTCGCTCTCGCGCTCGGTGCGCACCATGTCGATGGCGCTGTCCACGAGATCGCGGATCATGCCCTCCACGTCGCGGCCCACGTAGCCGACCTCCGTGAACTTGGACGCTTCCACCTTGATGAACGGCGCCCCGGCAAGCTTGGCGAGCCGGCGGGCGATCTCGGTCTTGCCGACACCGGTGGGGCCGATGAGGATGATGTTGTTGGGCGAGATCTCGTTGCGGATGGACTCGGGCGCCTGCTGGCGGCGCCACCGGTTGCGGAGCGCGATGGCCACCGCCTTCTTGGCATCGGCCTGGCCGACAATGTAGCGATCGAGCTCCGCCACGATCTGCCGCGGCGTGAGGTCGGCGAGGCGCGCGAGGGCCTGCTGCGTGCGAGGAGAGGACATACCGGGAAAGTTAGCGGGCGACGCCCACACCAGCACTCACGGGAGCACTCACGGGAGCACTCACGGGTGGCAGAGGGAATCCACGTGACGTGTTTCCCGTTTGGCGTTGTCCGTTCGGCGTTTCACGGCGTATGACGCAAAACGGTGAAACGCGAAACGGTCAACGGTGAACAGGAAACGCATCACGTGGATTCCGTCCGCCCGTTCTCGAGCCGCACTTACGCTTCGAGCACCGTGATATTGGTGTTCGTGAAGACGCAGATCTCGCCGGCGATCGTGAGGCTTCGGCGCACGATGTCCACGGGTTCGAGCTCGGTGTTGGCGGCGAGTGCGCGCGCGGCGGCGAGAGCGTACGAGCCGCCCGATCCGATGGCGAGGATGCCGTCGTCCGGTTCGATCAGCTCACCGGTGCCCGAGATGACGAAGCCATGCTCGCGACTCGCGACGACGAGCAGTGCCTCCAGGCGGCGCAGTACACGATCGCTGCGCCAATCCTTTGCCAGTTCCACGGCAGCGCGCGGCACATTGCCCGGATAGCGCTGCAACTTCTCCTCGAACTTCTCGAACAGGGTGAGCGCGTCGGCGGCCGAGCCGGCGAATCCCGCGAGCAGCTTGCCATCACCGATGGCGCGCACCTTGTTGGCCGTCGATTTCATGACGGTGTCGCCAACGGTCACCTGTCCGTCGCCGCCGAGTGCGACCTTGCCATTGCGCCGCACGGCCAGGATGGTCGTGGCGCGGATTCGCGGGAGTTCGGACATGCAGGAAAGCTAGCGGATGCGCGACCGGGGCGGCGGCGGTGCATCCTTCTCGTGTCGTTGCGAGCGCGCATCCTCGCCGCGGCGCAGCGCGCCCCGGTGCACGATGCGTTCGCGCAGATACCGGCGATTCTTGAAGGTGCCGATGACGAGCAGCACGCCACCCGCGATGACGGCGACGTTGACGTAGTCCCACGTGTCGCGGCTGAACACGGCGGCCGCCATGCAGAGGACGCCGAGTCCGATCATCGCCTCGCCGCCGAGGCTGCGCTCGGTGCGCGCACGACGCCGGCGCTCGCGGAAGGGCAGCACGTCCTCCGGAATCCATGCATCGGCGAGCAGCCCGAGGCCCACGAGACCGAGCAGGATGCCGACGATCAGCGGAATGACTTCGATGCGCACCGGGCTACTCCGAGCAGAGGTGAGGCGAGATCAGGCGATCTTCATGCCCGCGGGTGGGCTTTCTGATACACCTGCTTCAGGCGCTCCACGCTGGTGTGCGTGTAGATCTGCGTCGTGGAGATGGACGCGTGCCCCAGCAGCTCCTGCACGGCGCGCAGGTCCGCGCCCGCGTCCAGCAGGTGCGTGGCGAAGGTGTGCCGCAGCGAATGGACGGACAGGCCTGCGTCCTCGTCCACCTGCTCGAGAAAGGCGGACACCACGTTCTGCACCATGCGCACGCCGATGCGTCGGCCGCTGCGCGCCAGGAAGTACGCCGAGCGTTCGCCGCCGGCGCCGACGTCGCGGAGCCGGTCGTCGCGCGCCGCTTCGTAGTTGCGAAGCGCCCTGACGGCGTGATCGCCGACGGGGATGATGCGCTCCTTGCGCCCCTTGCCGCGCACCTTGACCTGCTGGCTCACGAGGTCCATGTCGCCCGGGCTCAAGCCCTGGAGCTCGGAGAGTCGCATGCCCGTGCTGTAGAACAGCTCGAGCATGGCGAGGTTGCGCACGTCGATGAACCCGCCCTCCAGGGCGCGCGCTTCGGCGAGTTGAAAGAGCAGGTCGATCTGCGCGCGATCGAGGTAGCCGGGCAGGTGCTTCTCCTGCCGCGGCGCGCCCACGGCGCGCGCGGGGTTCGACTCGACCATCTCGTTGCGATGCATCCACCGGTAGAAGCTGCGCACGCCGGAGAGGGTGCGCGCCATCGTGCGCTTGCCCACCCCGCGCCGCGAGAGCTGGGCGAGGAAGCCGCGCATCGCCAGCCGATCGACGCCCTCCCAGCTCCACGCCTCGATGCCGTAGTACCCGCCCAGGTACTCGACGAACGCGCGCAGGTCGCGCTCGTACGCCTTCACCGTGTTGGGCGAGACATCCCGCTCCTTCGCGAGATGACGCAGGTATTCGGTGACCGTCGGGTGGAGCGCGACGGACACGGCAGCGCCCGCGGGCGCCGCGGCGGCGCTGACGGCCTTCATGCGCGCAATGCGGGCACCGCGGTGAGGATGCCATCGCGCCACGCCGTCATGTCGGCGAGTGCGCGCGCGGCGAGCTGCTCCTTCTTGACGCGCTTGTCCTTCACGCGCACCGGGAGATCGTCGATGAGGCCGAAGTTGGCGTTCATCGGTTGAAAGTGCTTCGGGTCGGCGTCGCGCAGATAGCGATACAATGCGCCGAGCATCGTCGTCGTGGGCGGAACGACGGGCTCGTCGCCAGCGAGGAGTCGCGCGAGGTTCACGCCGGCGAGCAGGCCGGTCGCGGTGCTCTCGGTGTAACCCTCGACGCCCGTGAGCTGCCCGGCGAAGAGTGTCGTCGCGTCATCGCGAAGCGCGAGATGCGGGGCCAGCGACGCGGGCGCGTTGAGATACGAGTTGCGATGGATGGAGCCGAAGCGCAGGAACTCCGCCTGCTCCAGCCCGGGGATCAGCCGGAAGACGCGTTGCTGCTCCGGATAGCGGAGTCGCGTCTGGAAGCCGACGAGGTTCCACATGCGGCCGGCGCGATCTTCCATGCGGAGCTGCACCACGGCGTGCGCTTCACGACCGGTGCGCGGATCGACGAGCCCCACCGGCTTCATCGGCCCGAAGCGCAACGATTCACGCCCGCGCCGCGCCATCTCCTCCGCGGGCATGCAGCCGTCGAAGTAGGGCACCTCGTCGAACTCGTGCGCCGTCGCCTTGTCGGCGGTGGTGAGTGCGTCGAGGAATGTCTCGTACTGCTCCCGGGTCATGGGACAGTTGAGATATGCGCCGTCGCTCTCTCCCTCCATGGTCTCCTTGCCGTAGCGCGAGGCGCGGAACGCGACGTCGCGATCGATGGAGTCCACGCTGACGATGGGTGCGATGGCATCGTAGAACGCGAGTGCGTCCATGCCGAGCCGGGCGCGGATGCAGTCGGCGAGCGCGCTGGAGGTGAGCGGCCCCGTTGCGACGACGCCGGGCGACGGGAGCGACGTGACTTCGTCGCGCACGAGCGTGATGCGCGCGTGCGACGTGACGCGCTCCTGGACCGTGGCGGCGAAGACGTCCCGATCCACGGCGAGCGCGCTGCCACCCGGCACGCGCGCCGCATCGGCGCATTCGAGGATCATGCAGCCCAGCAGGCGCATCTCCGCCTTGAGCAGCCCGTGCGCGTTGCTGGTCTCGGTGCTCTTGAACGTGTTGGAGCACACGAGTTCCGCGAGGCGGTCGGTCTTGTGCGCCGCGGTCCCGACCACGGGACGCATCTCGTGCAACACGACATCGTGCCCGCGTTCGGCGAGCTGCCACGCCGCTTCCGATCCGGCGAGACCGCCGCCGATGATTGTCACGGGAGAGGGCATACTGAAAACTAGTGGTGAACCCTGAACCGTGAACCGTCACATCGATAGTGAACAGGGTTCTCCGCCGTTACGGATCACGGTTCACGGTTCACAAGCAGTTGTCAGTTGTCAGCCTGCCAGCGCCGCCACGTCTTCGGGCGTCTCCGGGGCCGGCGCCACGTCCCACTCGTTGCCGCACTTGAGGCATTTGCGGAAATCGCCGCGCGCCTTCGTGAACTTCATCTCCGCGCCAGGATATCCGCAGTCCGGACACGATTCGGCCACGGGCTTGTTCCACGCGACGAAATCGCACGTCTCGTTGCTGCATGCGTAGAACGCCGTGCCCCGCTTCTTCGAGCGGCGCTCCACCAGCTCGCCGCCGTCCTTCGGGCAGAACACGCCCGTGGGCATGGAGCGCGTGCCGCGGCACTTGGGAAAGGTGCTGCAGCCGAGGAACTCACCGCTCCGTCCCTGACGCACCACCATCATCTGCCCACAGAGATGACAGGGAATGTCCGTCATCCTGGGCTTCGCCTTCTCGCCCTTCATGGGACGCGTGTACTTGCACGTCTTGGGATGGTTCTCGCACGCGAGGAACGGCCCGAAGAAGCCGCCACGCGGCTCGAGATGCCCGCCACAATCCGGGCACCGCTCCGTGGCCAGCGCCGAGAGGTCGTGCGCCTCGGCGATGAGCGCGCCGAGCTGCACGTCCTTGAGCGACTTGTCGAACGGACCCCAGAATTCCTTGAGCACCGCGCGCCAGCCGAGCGAGCCCTCCTCCACCTTGTCGAGTTCCAGCTCCATGCCGGAAGTGAAGTCGACGTTGAAGATGCCGGGGAACTGCTTCACCATCACGCGCTCGACCTGATCGCCGAGCTCCGTTGGGAAGAACCGACGCTGCTCGAGGTTCACGTAGCGACGATCCGCCAGCACGCTGATGATGCTTGCGTAGGTGGATGGACGCCCGATACCGAGCCGCTCGAGTTCCTTGACGAGGCTCGCCTCGGAAAAGCGCGGCGGCGGCTCGGTGAAGTGCTGCGACGGCGTGATGGATTGCACCGGGACGTTTTCGCCCACCTCGACGACGGGTAGCGCCTGCTCGTCCTCGAGTGCCTTGGAGTCCCCCTCTTCCCGCGCTTCGCGATACAGCGCGAGAAAGCCCTGGAACTTGATGATGCTGCCGGTGGAGCGGAACAGGTACGATCGGCGCCCGATGTTGGGTTGTTCCTTCGCGGCGATGTCGAAGTCGACGGAGGTGGTGTCGAAGATCGCGGGCGCCATCTGCGACGCCATGAAGCGCTGCCAGATGAGCTGGTACAGCTTGAATTGATCGGGCGAGAGAAACTTGCGGATGTCGTCCGGCCGGCGCGTGGGATCGGTGGGACGCACGCTTTCATGCGCGTCCTGCGTGTTCTTCGCCTTGCTCGCGCCGTAGAGTTGCAGGCCGTTCGCGAGAAACTCCTTGCCGAACAGCACGCGCAGATAATCCTGCGCCTGCGACGCCGCACTTTCGGCGACGCGCGTGGAGTCGGTCCGCATGTAGGTGATGAGCCCCACCGCGCCATCCGGCCCGACGTCGATGCCTTCGTAGAGATCCTGCGCCACGCGCATGGTGCGCTTGGATCCGAACGACAGCTTCTTCGCCGCTTCCTGCTGCAGCGTGGACGTGATGAACGGCGCTGAAGGATTCTTGCGACGCTCGCGACGCTTCACGTCGGTGACGCCGAACGTCCTGCGGCCCCTCAGATCGTCGAGAATCCGCGTGGCCTCGGCCTCGTTGTGGATCTCCGCCTTTTTTCCGTCGATCTGATGGAGCTTGGCCGTGAAGCGCTGGCCCGACTTCTCGAGCAGCGCCTCGACCGTCCAGTACTCCACTGGCGTGAACGCCTTGATCTCGCGTTCGCGCTCGACGATCAGGCGCAGCGCCACAGTCTGCACGCGACCGGCCGAGATGCCCTTCTTCACCGTCTTCCAGAGCACCGGGCTGGCCTTGTAGCCGACCAGCCGATCGAGCACGCGCCGCGCCTGCTGTGCCTCGACCTTCCGGTCGTCGATCACGCCCGCCTGCTGGATGGCGAGATTGACGGCGTCCTTGGTGATCTCGTGGAAGAGCACGCGCCGAATGGGGACGACGGGTTGGCCACGCTTCGGCTTGATCTGCTCCGCCACGTGCCACGCGATGGCTTCGCCTTCGCGATCCGGATCGGTGGCGATGAAGATCTCCCGCGAGTCCTTCGCCGCGCTCTTGAGATCCGCGATGGTTTTTTCCTTGCCCGGGATGGGGACGAGCTCCGGCTCGAACCCGTGCTCGATGTCGATGCCGAGCTTCTTCTCCGGCAGGTCCATGATGTGGCCCACCGTCGCACGGACGCGGTAGGCGCGGCCGAGATACTTGCCGATCGTCTTCGCCTTGGCCGGCGATTCGACGATGACAAGCGATGTCGTGCCTGACGGCGCTTCGGGGTACTCCTCCTGCGCAGCGGCCGCCTTGCGTCCGCGCGCCGGCGCCTTCTTCGCGGCGGTGCCCTTGGCTGTGGTCTTCCTGGCCGCGGTCTTTCTTGCCGCGGCTGTCTTCGTGGTCTTTCGTGCGGCCATGTCTCTAGTGTACGGTCTGGGTATCCGACTCGGAGCCGGGATCGTCGAAGCCGGATCCCTCCATCATGGAGCGCAGCTCGTCGAGCGCGATGCGCCCATCGAACTGCATCATCGCCCGCTCGATCACCTGCTCGAGCTCCGAGGGGTCGAGCGCGCCGGCACCGGTGAGCGCGAGGAGATGGCCCCATGCCTCGGGGGCGAATCGTCCTCGCTCGTGCGGTCCCAGAACGCGCATGGTCAGCTCTCCTGTGCAACCGACGGCGCAATCTGACGGACTGCGTACACCCGGCGGCATCGTGGCGCTTCGTATGACATCGAATCGAACGACGGCGGCCCCGTTCGACCATCCGGACCGGGGTTCCCTGCGATCCGCCAACCGCGACGCCGCGGCCAATGCCACCGGCGATATTCGCTCTAACGTAGTGGCCACGTCAACCGGCCGGACGTGGAATGTCGGAATCAGCCCGCTCGTCCCAACCCGAGCAGCTCGACGATGCGGTGTGTAACTCCATGTGGATCCAGATGATCCACATTCACCACGATGTCCGCTGACTCATATACCAGGATGCGTGCCGAGAGGAGGCGATCAAGTTCCCCCTTCGGGTTGGGTCGGTTCAGCAGGGGTCGGCTGGTAGCCGAGGCGCCCATGCGCTGAAGGGCGATCGACGAGCTGATCTTGAGGTAGATCATCCGTGCCGGGGGACGCAGCAGGGTCAGGTTGTCAGGCCGAGCCACCCATCCGCCACCCGGCGAGAGCACCATGCCACCGAACTCCGTGAGCTCCACGGTAAGGGCGTGCTCGAGCTCCCGGAAATGCGCCTCGCCCCGCTGGCCGAAGATATCGGGGATGGACATCCCTTCGCGCCGCGCGATCTCGGTGTCGAAGTCGAGCAGCGGCCGGCCGAGCTCATCGGCCAGCAGTGCTCCCGCGGTGCTCTTCCCCGCCCCAGGCAGCCCGACGAGGATCAGGTGGGGGACTGACGGGTCAGCGGCCGAGACGTCCAGCGACGTGAGAAAGGTAGCCATCGAGATTCCGTTGAATTTCGGTCAGCGAGTCGCCCCCGAACTTCTCCAGCATCGCATCAGCCAGCACCAGCGCGGCCATTGCCTCCGCGATCACGCCCATCGCCGGTACGGCGGTCACGTCACTCCGCTCCGCCGCCGCCCTGGCCGCGGATCCATCGGCGACGTCGATGGTGCCGAGCGGCTTCATGAGGGTGGAGATGGGCTTCATGGCGACGCGAACCACCAGCGGCTCGCCCGTCGTCATGCCGCCCTCCAGGCCTCCGGCGCGGTTCGTCGTGCGCCGAGCATTGCCCGCGCGCGTGCGGCCGGGGGCCAGCTCGATCTCGTCGTGCACCGCAGCGCCGGTGACTCTGGCGGCGCCGAAGCCCAGGCCGATCTCGACGCCCTTGACGGCGGGAATCGACATCATCGCGGCACCAAGGCGCCCGTCGAGCTTTCTGTCCCAGGAGACGTGCGAGCCCAGCCCCACGGGGAGCCCGTCGACGACTACCTCGCAGATGCCACCGAGGGTGTCGCCGGCGCGCTTGGCGGCATCGATGCGCACAATCATCTCGCGCTCGGCATCCGGGTCGAGGGTGCGGAGCTGGGATTCGTCGGCGGCGGCATTGAGGGGATCCGGCAGGAGGTCCGGCCGTCGGGCGTCGACCCCGCCGAGATGGACGAGATGGCTGCCGACGGTGACGCCCAGCTCACGGAGCAGCCGCCGCGCCACGGCGCCGGCAGCCACGCGGGCCGTCGTTTCGCGGGCCGAGGCGCGCTCGAGAATGTCGCGCGCGTCGTCGCGGTCGTACTTGAGGAGGCCGGTGAGATCGGCGTGCCCGGGCCGTACGCGAGTCACGGCCCGACGGCGCGGCGCG
>JAJAYP010000072.1 GCA_026786185.1 Gemmatimonadaceae bacterium | reverse complement strand
GGCGCGTGCTTCGGCGCGGACGACGAACGCAGACTTCAATGGCGCGACGATCACTTGCTTGGGGGCGGGACGCTGTTCGGCGAGCGTCTGCGCCGAGAGCGTGGGCGTTCCCGTCGACCGCGCGCGCTTGTCGGTGGGCTTGACCGTCGCATCAGCATGCGAACGGGAGCCACAGGCAAGGGCGACCGCTCCGGCAAGGAGCAGCGGGATCAGGATGCGCGTATTCATTGTCAAGACACGGAGTAGAAGGCACCGAATGGGCGCGAACGGGCTTCCGCTCACACATCCATCCGGGCATCAAGTTATCAACAGAAAGACGAATGTACAGCCTCACTGGTCACACCCAAGTAGTGATTCTGGTTACACTTGCGAGTCCCTCACATTTCTACGGTGTTCCTTCGGTTCGGGCCTGCCGTTCGCTTGCTAAAAATTTCACAAGCGCTAGGTTTCTCCCCGTGAACGAGCCGACGAACGGTCCAGACACGCCTGATTCGGGATCCCGAAAGCCGCTGTCCTCGGGGTCCGAGTTTGCCGGGATGGGGCTCCAGATCGGCGCGACGCTGGCGATGAGCGCGTGGCTGGGTCACTGGCTCGACGGACGGCTCCATACGCTGCCCTGGTTGACGATCCTGTTCGTGTTCGGTGGGGCAGGCGCGGCGTTCTATCACGTGTACCACCGCGTGTTCGGGCGCAAAGGTCCGTGAGGGCGGCCACGACCACGGCCTCGATCGGACTCGTCGCGCTGGCGGTGACGACCGGTCTGCTGGCGCTGGTATTTCGCGACGAGGCCGGCCGTCGGGCGGTGCTGTGGAGCGCGGGAATCGCGGCCGCCGTGCAGGTCGTCGCGTTCGGCGCGGCGCGGCTCGCGCCGCCGGCCAAGGTGTTCAAGGTGTGGGCCGGCGGTGCCGCGCTCCGGATGCTGACGCTCGTTGTGCACGCGCTGTTGCTGCTGAAGCCACTCGGGCTCCAACCCATGGCCGCGCTGTTGAGCCTCGCGGCCCTCCTCTTCGTCACGACCGTTCTCGAATCCTGGCTGCTCACGTCATGAAGCTCGGCTCTCTCCTTCTCCTCGCGCTCCTTGCCGTTCCGGTCGGCGCGCAGCAGCCCGGCGCCCATCCCGCTCCAGCCGCCGTCCACGCCGACTCCTCGGCCACCGTGCGGGTGAACGACGCGGTCGACGCCAGCCTCGGTGGCGGGCCTGCGGCCGTGCCGGGAGAGACGGAGCGCCACGACATCATCATGCCGCACATCACGGACTCACATCACCTGGAGATTCCGTGGCCCAACGCGGCGTGGGGCCGCGAGATCGAGCTGCCGCGATGGACCCCCGTGCATGTCGGTGGGATCGCGATCGACCTGTCGCCGACGAAGCATGTCGTCATGCTGCTGCTGGCCGCGACACTCTGCGCCGTCCTCCTGATCACCGTGGCGCATGCCCACCGCCGGCATACCCATGAGGTGGGAGTCCCCAGGGGATTCGCCTCCGGCCTGGAGGCGGTGGTGCTCTACGTCCGCAACGAGGTGATCCTCGCGAACGTCGGACCTCACGGCAACGGCTTCGTCCCGTACCTGCTCACGCTGTTCTTCTTCATCCTGTTCGCGAACGTCCTGGGGCTCATCCCGTACCTCTCCACTGCGACCGGCAACATCTCGGTCACCGCGACGCTCGCGATCATGAGCTTCCTCACGATCGAGGTTGCCGGCATGCGAGCGTTGGGGAAGGGCTATCTTGGCACCATCTTCTACTGGCCGAGCGACATGCCGTTCGGCTTGATGAAGATCGTGCTGTTCCTGATCCTCACGCCGGTGGAGCTGCTCGGGAAGTTCACGAAACCGTTCGCGCTGGCGATCCGACTCTTCGCGAACATGACCGCCGGACACGTGATCGTGCTGGCGTTCATCGGCATCATCTTCACCTTTGGGAGCGTGTGGATCGCGCCGGCGCCGTTCGCGATGGCGCTCGGCATCATGCTACTTGAGGTGCTCGTGTCGCTGATCCAGGCCTATCTCTTCACCCTGCTCACAACCGTGTTCATCGGGCAGATTCGCGAGGCGCATCACTAGGAGCGCGATTCGCGCCTAGTGATGCCGCATTTGAAGCGCGTGGGGCTTTAGCCTCACGCGACGCACTCCGGGAGGAGTGGATGGTTGTTCGTTGTTGATCTTGCGGGGCGTCGCTCTCCCCGCACGCACGTACCCGGATCGAGTGACCGGGGAAGTCCGTTGAGACCCGGGTCTCGTTGACGGACGGCGGCGAAAGTCGCGGAGCGCAACGGCTGGATCTCTCTTTACGACGAGACACTGCAATGACGATGATCGGCTTCTTCCAGACGGCCGCGACCACGGTCGGATTCAACCTCTCCTACGCGGGTGCGTGGGCGCTCATGGGTGCCGCGATCGGCGCCGGCCTCGCCACCATCGGCGCGGGCATTGGCATCGGCCGCATCGGCGGCCAGGCGACCGAAGCGATGGCGCGCCAGCCCGGTGCGGCGGGCGACATCCGCGGCACGGCGATCGTGCTCTCGGCGTTCATCGAAGGCGTCGCGCTGTTCGCCGTCGTGATCACGCTCCTCATCTCGCTCAAGTT
>JAJAYP010000071.1 GCA_026786185.1 Gemmatimonadaceae bacterium | reverse complement strand
GGTCCAGGAGTCACGTTCGCGCGCCATGCCCGGCGTGGCATGGGCGGCGCCTCGCCATTGCTGGCGCCGGCCCTGCACAACACCTTGTCGGCAAGCTGCTGCTGCCCGGACACTCCGCGCTCCGGGCCACGGAGGAGGGCGGCGCCAGCCCAACGTCGGGAGGAGCCGTATGGATCCGGTTGCACACTGGGAGCGGGTGTACTCGACCAAGCCGTCTAATGAAGTGAGCTGGTTTCAGGCGCGCCCGACGCGCTCGCTCGAGTTTCTGGGTGACGTCAATGGAGGTGCTGAGCGCAGGATCATTGATGTAGGCGGGGGAGATTCGTCGTTCGCGGACGAGGTGGTCGAACACCGGCTCGGGAGCATCACGGTGCTCGACCTTTCCGCAAGCGCGCTCGCACGCGCCAAGGCTCGCCTCGGCACCCGTGCATCCGAAGTCGACTGGATCGAGGGCGATGTCACTCGAACACGCCTTGGCGTGGATGCGTACGACGTGTGGCACGATCGAGCGGTGTTCCACTTCCTGACCTCCCCCGATGACCGCGCGCGGTACGTCGCGACGGCGGCGGAAGCAGTCCGACCGAGTGGCACGCTCATCGTCGCCACGTTCGCGGCCGACGGCCCCACTCGGTGCAGCGGGCTCGACGTCGCCCGCTACGACGAAGCAGGACTCGCCCGCGAGTTCGACTCCTCGTTCATCCTCGTTCGTGGCCTGGGGGACGTCCACCGCACGCCCTCCGGCGCCGAGCAGCGATTCACCTACGTCGTGCTGCGGCGCCGCTGACCCGCCACGGTCCGCGCTGTCTGGCGGCTCGTTCCGCCGACTCCTACTATTGCAGCACACTCACCTTCACGTCGGGACGTGCGATGGCCGCGGACTCTCACTCGACGGCATTGCAACAGGCGCTGGCGGAGCGCTATGCGATCGAGCGAGAGCTGGGCCGCGGGGGCATGGCCACCGTTTACCTGGCGCGCGACCTCAAGCATTCGCGACGCGTCGCCATCAAGGTGCTGCATCCGGACCTGGCCGCCTCGGTCGGTGCACAGCGCTTCCTGCGCGAGATCGAGATCGCCGCCGGCCTCACCCACCCGCACATCCTCCCGCTTCACGACTCGGGCTCCGCGGGCGCGCTGCTCTATTTCGTGATGCCGTTCGTGGAGGGCGAGTCGTTGCGCGACCGGCTCGACCGCGACGGCCAGCTGTCACTCGGCGACGCGCTCCAGCTTGCGCGGGAAGTGGCGAGCGCCCTCGCGTACGCCCACGAGCACGGCGTCATTCATCGCGACATCAAGCCGGAGAACATTCTCCTCGCGTCCGGGCAGGCGCTCGTCGCCGACTTCGGCATCGCGCGCGCGCTGGACGCGGCCGTCAGCGAGCGACTCACGGGCACGGGCATGGGCGTCGGCACGCCGGCCTACATGAGTCCCGAGCAGGCGGCGGGCGATCAGGCGGATGCGCGCAGCGACGTCTACGCGCTGGGCTGCGTGCTCTACGAGATGCTCGCCGGCCGGCCGCCCTTCACTGGACGCACGGCGCAGGAGCTGATCACGCGCCGTTTCGTGGAGCCGCCACCACACGTGTCGGCCGCACGCCCCACGGTTTCGGCCGAGCTCGATGCCGCGCTGGTGACGGCGATGGCGACGAATCCGGAGGACCGATTTCCGTCGGTCGTCGCTTTCACGCACGCGCTCGACGAGGCCGGCCTGTCGGGTTCGACGACTGCCGTCTCTCCATCGCGCGCCCGAATCGCGCCTCGCTTCGCGCTCGCGGCGGCGGGTCTGATCGCAGCGGCGGGTATCATGTGGGCCGTGTGGGGCCGCGCGTCGGTTGCGGAAGCCGCCCCCGCCCGGCTCGCCGTGCTGCCCTTTGCCGTGCATGGGAGCGAAAGTTTCTCCTATCTGCGCGGGGGGATGGTGGATCTCCTCACCCGCAATCTCGACGGGCTCGGCGCCTACCGTACCGTCGACGTCGCCACCGTGCTCACGAACGCGCAGGCCGGCGCGAAGCAGGGAACACCGATGGAGCCCCGCGCGCTTGCGAAGCGCCTCGACGCGGGCGTATACGTCGTGGGCAGCGTGCACGTGAGCGGTGCCCGCATGCGCATGCAGGCCGACCTGTTCGACGAGAATGCAACCGGAGCGAGCGTGGCGCGGGCGTCGGCCGAGGGCGACACGGCGGCAGTCTTCGCCCTCGTCGACAGCCTCACCGTCGGACTCGTCGCCAGTCAGTCGCGCGCGCCCGGCGCTCGCCTCTCGGCCACCGCAGCCAAGACGTCGCACTCGCTGTCGGCGCTCAAGTCGTATCTCGAGGGCGAGCAGCAGCTCCGGAGCGCGTTGTACGACTCCGCTGCGCACTACTTCCGTCAGGCCATCACCGCCGACACCGGCTTCGCGCTCGCGCACTATCGCCTCGCCGTCTCGAACGGATTGTTGGCGAGCCGGATGGGCGCGCGCTGGGAGCCGGCACTGTCGGCGAGCGCGCGCGCCCTGCGGTTTGCCGACCGACTGGGCTCGCGGGACAGCCTGTTGCTCGAGGCGTACGATGACTACGTGCACGGACGCGCCGACGACGCGGAACGCCGGTATCGCGCCATTCTCGATGAATATCCAGAGGAGCTCGAGGCGAAGTTCCTGCTGGCCGAGACGTTGATGCGCTACAACCCGCCGCGAGGGCGATCGATCGTGGAGGCGCAGGCGGTCTACCTCGAGATGGCGCGCCTGGACCAACGATTCTTCTGCTACATATGACCCATGATGGAGCTCGCCGGGCGCGAGCATGACTACTCCCGCTACGATTCGCTGGCGACGCAGCTCGCGCGGCGCAGGGGGCTGCCGCATCCGTACGCGGCCCGCGCGCTGACGGCCATCGGAAGCGGAAGCGCCGAGCGCCGCGAAGCGGTGCTGGCGGAGGTGCGGGGCGCGGATGCCACCGACCCGGTGCCGGTGTGGGCGGTGGCGATGCTCTCCGGCGACCTCGCGGCGGCGCGCTCCATTGTCGAATCGTCGCTGCGTCGGGCGCCGACACCTCGCGAGGCCGCGCAACTCCGGTATGCGCAGGCGGGAGTGGAGCTGGCTGCCGGCCGGTGGCGTGCTGGTCGCGCGGCGCTCACTGCCGCGAGCGCGGCCGGTGTGCGCGCGGCCGCGCCGGTCCTGATGCGCGTCCCGCTGGAAGTGCAGGCGATGGTCACCGCGCTCGCCGCGCTGCCCGTGCCGCCTGGGGACGTCGACGCCGATCGCGCCATCGTTGGCGGCTGGCCGGCCGTCGTGGATTCGTCGGCGTCGGCCGAGGACATGCCAGCGCGGATGCAGCCGCAGATGCGCGCGTATCTGCTCGGGCTGCTCGACGCCCGCCGCGGTGCGTACGACGAGGCGCTGGCTAACGCGACGAATGTCGAGCAGCTCGCCACGCCGGCGGGCGCGGAGCCGGTGGCGCGCACCCTCGCGCGCGGAGTGCGCGCGTCGGTGGCGCTCCAGCGTGGCGACCCCACCGCGGCGCTCGCGATACTCGGCCCCACGAACGACGTCGTGCCACCCATCTATGCCGCCGAATTCCGGATGGCCGAAGTGCATACGCGGTGGTTGCGTGCGGAGGCGTTGTTTACCCTGAGGCGCGACGAGGAAGCGTTACACTGGTATGCGCTGGCCAACGAGTCGCCCGTCGTCAACGGCGCGATGCTCGAGCTGGTGCTGGCGGCACCGTCGCATCTGCGGCGCGGCGAGATCCATGAACGCCGCGGCAACACTGTGGGCGCACGGTCCGAATACCAGCGGTTCCAGGCGATGTGGCGCGAGGCCGACGGTTCCGCCCGCGCGCTCGTGAAGAACGCGGGCGATCGTGTCGCGCGACTCGCCCCCGATTAGCTTCCCAGCGTGCGCCGCACTCCATTCTCCCGGCTGACCGTCGCCGCCGTGTTCGCATTGACCACCTTCGCCGTCCCCGGCGAGGCGTTGACGCACGGCGCGGCACATCAGCACGAGCGCGAGCACGACCCGCATCACGCGGTCGCCGATGCGCACGAAAATGTCTCCGCCGTCTCGGCGCCGGAGCACGGTCACGACCATCAGCACCCTCGCCTGGATACCGGCGCTCCGACGCGGATCGAAGGCCTGGCGATCGTCATCCCCGTCCCGGCGCGTGTTCCGGCGGCTCGCGTCGTCGGCGTCGCGCACGTCACTCCCGTGCGTCGCGCGACACTCGCACGCGGCGACCCCCGCACCGGTCCACCTCCCCGGCTCCGAGCACCGCCAGCCCGCTGACCCACCAGCGTCACGCCCGATCTCCACCACGTGAGATCGCGGTGCGCGCTGGTGCTCGTCGATCCTTTTCCCGGGAACGCCCCGTCGACGGCTGCGCGCAACTCCGCGTCGCGCCACCGAGGGGCCACGGCAGGGTACAGCGGTGTCGGCATTCCTCTCGTCGCGCCCATGGCGCGTCTCTCGTGCACTGCGGCGCGCGGTCGTAGCGCTCGCCTTCATGCTCGTTCATTCGACCATCGCGACAGCGCAGGCTCCGCCTGGGCTGACGCTCGAGGGCGCGCGAGCCAGCGCACGGCGCCACAGCCCTGCTCTCGTCGCGGCGCGCGAAGTGGTGAACGCCGCACGCGGCCTCGAGCGGCAGGCCCGTGCTCATGCCAATCCCGTCTTCGCGTTCTCGCGTGAACAAGCGTCGGGCGATGGACAGTCCACCGCCCAGAACATCGCGCTGCTCGAGCAGCCGCTCGAGCGCGGCGCCCTGCGCTCGGCACGCCGTGACGCGGCGCGGGTGCGGCGCGAGGCGGCCGACGTGCGAGTCGCAGTCGCCGAGGCGTCGCTCGACTTCGAGGTGACACGGTCGTATGCGCTCGCGCTCGCGGCCGACAGACGCGCCACACTCGCGGACCAGGCGACGACGGCATTCACCGAGGCGTTGCGGGTAAGTGCGCGCCGCCTGGCGGCCGGCGATCTGTCGGGCTACGCGAACCGGCGGCTCAAGCTCGAGGCGGCGCGATATGCCGCGCTCCGGGCGGAGGCGATTCTCGCGCGGCGCGTGGCGCGCACCGAGCTCGCGTCGCTCGTCGCGTCTGGAGTCGACGCGATCGACGCTTCGAGCCTCGTCCTTGCCGACACTCTCGGCTCGCGCGGTGCGGCTCCGAGCGGGGACTCGCTCCTGGCGGTGGCGTTCCGAAGTCGCGGTGAGCTGCGTGCCGCGCAGCTCGACGCGCTCGCCGCCGCGGCGGATGCCCGTCTCCTGGCGCGCGAGCGCACGCCAACGCCCGTGCTCGCAGGCGGACTGAAGTCGGAGCGGATCGGTGTGGCCGGCGCACCGTCGCAGGGCCTCACCGGATTCGTCGCCGGCCTCTCGATTCCGATCCCGCTGTGGGATCGCCGCGGTGGCGCAATCGAGGCGGCGGATGCCGAGTCCCGTCGGCGTGCCGCTGAGGTGGCAGGTCTGCGCCGACGCATCGCTCGCGAGATCGCCGACGTGTACGACGCGTATCGCGCGGCCGACGCGCAGCTCGCCATGCTCGCGCCGCAGCTGGGTGGCGAGTCGCGCGCGGCACTGGGCGCGGCGCAGGTGGCCTATGCCGAAGGCGAGATCACGCTGGTGGAGTGGCTCGACGCGGTGCGCGCGTACCGCGAGGCGGAGGCGAGCTTCGCGACGCTGCAGGCGGACGTGATCATCCGTCGTGCGGCACTCGAGCGCGCCGTCGGCGCGCCACTGCTACCCGTCACCCTCCCGCTCAACCCCACGCCTGGCGACTCGCGGGCGACATCGACAGGACTCGACCGATGATGCGCACCGCAACGCTTTTCACTGGAATCGCTTTCGCCATCCTGACGCTGTCGCTCGGCGGCTGTGGCAGGGCCGAGTCGGGCAGTGCCGATGGTGAGGTGGCGAATGCACCTGCTGGCGGCGCGATCACCATCTGGACCGATTCGACGGAGCTCTTCATGGAGCATCCGGCGCTGATCGTCGGCGCGCCCGACAAGTTTGCGGTGCACCTGACGGACGTGACCGACTTCGCGCCGCTGCGATCGGGCAAGATCACGCTGCGGTTCGTGCCGCGCGGTGGAGGCGCGCCACTCGTGGTGACGCAGGACGTTCCGCGTGCACCGGGCATCTATGGGCCCGCTCCGGCGTTCACGGCACCGGGGATCTACGATCTCACGCTGCTCGTGAACAGTCCGCAAGCACGTGACAGCATCACGGTGCCCAATCTGCGAGTGTACGCCAGGGCCGCCGATGCGCCGCGCGAAGCGGCGGGAGGGGAGAGCGGGGTCAGCTTCCTGAAGGAGCAACAATGGAAGACGCCGGGCTTTCGCACGATGTTCGCGCAGTCGGGCAGCGTGATGGCCAGCTTCGATGCGCCAGGCACGATCGAGCCCGCGGCGGGTCGGTACGCCGACGTCACCGCGCCCATCAGCGGGCTGGTGGATCCCAGCAGCATCGCGACGTCGCCGGCGCCGGGTCAGGCCGTCGCCCGTGGGCAGTCGCTCGCCGTGCTCACGCCGACACTCGGTGAAGGTGGCAGCGCGTACGCGGAAGCGCGTGCGACGCTGCGCGAAACGCAGGACGAGTACGACCGCGCGAAGCGTCTGGTTGACGCAGAAGCGGCGCCGCAGAGACGGTTGCACGAAGCGCAGAACAGGCTGCAGGCGGCGCGCGAGGCGCTGGCGGGACTCGGCGGCGCGGGCGCGGGTGGTCGCATCGTGATCCGGTCGCCGATCGCCGGCGTTGTCGCCACGCGCACCATCACGCCGGGGAGCCGCGTCGAGGCAGGCACTCCGCTGTTCACCATCGTCGACGCGCGTACCGTCTGGCTCTCCGTCAATGTCCCGGCAGCTCAGGCGCCGCTGGTGGGTCGCACGTCGGGGGCTGCGTTCACGATCGAAGGAAGTCCGCGACGCTACACGTCGACTCGAACGGTATCGATCGGCAGCGTGATCGATCCGCAGTCGCGCACCGTGCGCGCGCTGTACGAGGTAAACAACTCCGACGCCAGCATCCGGGTGGGCTCCAACGCGCGCGTGTCGGTGCGCACAGGCCAGCAGGCCGACGGCGTGATCATTCCCGCGAGTGCCGTGCTCGACGAGGATGGACGCACCATCGTGTACGTGCAGCCCGAGGGTGAGACGTTCGAGAAGCGGGAGGTCCGGCTGGGCGGAGAGCAGGGCGGCGTCGTGCTGGTGCTCGATGGCGTCAAGGCAGGGGAGCGGGTCGTGACGGGCGCGGCGTACCAGGTGCGACTCGCGTCGCTCTCTACCGCCGTGCCCTCGCAGGGCCACGAGCACTAGGAGACCGGTCCATGCTGAACAGAGTCATCGCCTGGGCGCTCCAGAATCGCGTCGTCGTGCTCGCCATCTCGGCCATCATGCTCGTGGCCGGCGCGTATACCGCGTACCGCATGCCGGTGGATGTCTTTCCCGACCTCACCGCGCCCACCGTCACCGTGCTCACCGAGGCGCACGGAATGGCGCCGGAAGAAGTCGAGGCACTCGTCTCGTTTCCAATTGAGACGGCGGTGAACGGGTCCACCGGCATCCGGCGCGTACGATCCTCGACGGCACAGGGGATCTCGGTCGTCTGGGTGGAGTTCGATTGGGGCACCGACATCTTCAGGGCGCGGCAGGTCGTCGCCGAGAAGTTGCAGAGCGTCGCGAGCTCGCTGCCGGCGGGCGTGGCCGCGCCGCTGCTCGCGCCGGTGTCGAGCGTGATGGGCGAAATCCTCATGATCGGGCTCACCGGAACCCAGTCGCCGCAGGAACTGCGCACCGCGGCCGACTGGACGATTCGCCGGCGACTGCTCGCCGTGCCCGGCGTCGCGCAGGTGATCCCGATCGGCGGGGACGTGAAGCAGTACCAGGTACTCGCCGATCCCGCGCGCATGCTCGCCACGGGTGTGACGCTGGAGCAGGTGCTGCACGCCGCGAGAGGCTCGAACGAGAACGCATCGGGCGGCGTGTACATGGACAAGGGGCAGGAGTACGTCATCCGCGGACTGGGCCGCGTGGAGAGCGCGGACGACATCGGCGCCACGGTGGTCGCGGTGAAAGGGGGCATTCCCGTGCTCTTGCGGCAGGTCGCGGACGTGCGCGTCGGACCCGCGCCCAAGTACGGTGAAGGATCGGTCAATGCGAAGCCCGGCGTCGTGCTCGCCGTTCAGAAGCAGCCCGGCGCGAACACCCTGGAGCTGACGGACCGGATCGAGCGCGAGCTCGTGGACATGCAGAAGACGCTGCCCAAGGGCATGGTCGTGCATTCGCGGCTCTTCCGGCAGGCGGACTTCATCTCGGTCGCCGTGCGCAACGTGGTGGCGGCGCTTCGCGACGGCGCGATCTTCGTCGTGATCATCCTCTTCATCTTCCTCTGGAACCTGCGCGCGACCGCCATCTCCATCGTCGCGATTCCGCTCTCGCTCGTCGTGGCCATCTTCGCCATGAAGCTGCTGGGCATCACGATCAACACGATGACGCTGGGTGGCATGGCGATCGCCATCGGCGCGCTGGTGGATGACGCGATCATCGATGTGGAGAACGTCTTCCGCCGGCTCAAGGAGAATCACCACCTCCCGCCGAGCCAGCAGCGTCCCGCGATTCGCGTCGTCTACGAGGCATCGAAGGAGATACGCGCCTCCATCGTCAACGCGACGATGATCATCATCGTCGTCTTCCTTCCGCTGTTCTTCCTGCCGGGAGTGGAAGGCCGGCTGCTTCGCCCGCTCGGCTTCGCGTACGTCGTGTCCATCCTCGCCTCCCTGCTCGTGGCGGTGACGGTGACGCCCGTGCTCTGCGCCTATCTGCTCCCCAACGCGAAGGCGGTGCAGACTGAGCATGAGAGCCGCCTCGTCACCTGGATCAAGGCCCGGTACGCGCCCACGCTCGACTGGGTGATCGAGCGACCGAAGCAGGTGCTCGGCGCTGCCGCGCTGATGCTGGCGCTCACGCTGGCGGTGGTACCGTTTCTGGGGACGTCGTTCCTTCCGGAGTTCAACGAAGGAGCACTCACCGTATCCGTCGTCACCGTGCCCGGCTCCTCGCTCGCCGAGTCCGATGCGATCGGACGGCGGGTCGAGGAGATCCTGCTCGCCAACAGGGCGGTGCGGAACACCGACCGACGGCAGGGTCGCGCCGAGCTCGACGAGCATGCGCAGGGAGTGAACGCGGCCGAGATCGACGTCACGCTGAAGGACGACGTCGACAAGGACGCGCTGTTCGATGCGCTCAGGCGGGAGTTCTCCGTGATTCCCGGCACCAACGTCACGATCGGCCAGCCGATCGGCCATCGCATCGACCACATGCTGTCCGGCACGCGGGCCAACATCGCGGTGAAGGTGTTCGGGCCCGACCTCTACCAGTTGCGTCAGGTCGGCGCGCAGGTGCGCGACGTGATGCAGGGGATTCCCGGCGTCGCGGACCTGCAACTGGAACAGCAGATGGACGTGCCGCAGCTGCGCATCCGCGCCGACCGCGGTGCGCTCGCGCGCTACGGCATGACCGTGAGCCAGCTGTCCGAGGCGATCGACGTCGCGTTCAATGGGGAAGAAGTGTCGCAGGTGCTCGAAGAGGGCAAGAGCTTCGACCTCGTCGTGCGATTCCCGGACGAGCTGCGCGCCGACGCGGCGACGATCTCCGGCGTGTCGTTCGACACGCCCACGGGACAGCGGGTTGCGCTGTCGCAGCTCGCGACCATTTCCGTGGAGCGCGGGCCGAACACGATCAGCCGCGAGAACGTGCAGCGAAAGATCGTCGTGCAGGCGAACGTGGCGGATCGCGATCTCGGCAGCACGGTGGCCGATATTCGCGCGGCGGTGGGCGATGGCGTGAAACTGCCGGCCGGCTATCACGTGGAATACGGCGGACAATTCGAGGCGCAGGAAGAGTCGACGCGCACGCTCGGTGCGTTCTCGCTCCTCTCCATCGCCGCAATTTTTCTCATCCTGTTCGGCGAGTTCCGCTCGGCGCGCACCGCCGCGCTCGTGATGGCCAACCTGCCGCTGGCGCTCATCGGGGGTGTGCTGGCGGTGCTGGTGACGAGTCGGGTGGTGAGCATCGCCTCGCTCGTGGGGTTCGTCACGTTGTTCGGCATCGCTACGCGCAACGGGATCCTGCTGGTGGCCCACTACCGACAGCTCCTGACCGAAGGCGTCCCGTTTCGCGAGTCAGTGGTGCGCGGGTCGCTCGAGCGCATCTCTCCGATCCTCATGACCGCGCTCACCGCGGGGCTGGCGCTGATCCCGCTCGCGATCGGGGGTGGCGAGCCGGGCAACGAGCTCCAGACGCCGATGGCGATCGTGATTCTCGGCGGATTGCTCTCGGCCACGGCGCTCAACATGATCGTCCTGCCTTCCCTGTACTGGCTCTACGGCAACCGGCAGCCCGTCGCGGCCGGTGACGCCGCCGTGTTCACGGCGACGTCCACACCCGTGCCGCGATAAGGACGAGAAAGATGGAAAAGGCGCGCTTGAGCTGCAGCGGCGACGCGTGCTGGGCGAGCCGGGCGCCAAGATACGCGCCGAAGAAGAGGCCGACGGCGATCCAGAGCGACGCCACGATGTTCAGGTTGCCGTTCTTGTGGTACTCCCACGCCCCGAGCGCGCCGACCGGCAGCAGCAGCGCGGCGAGGGAGGTGCCGGTGGCGGTGAGCGGCGGCATGCGCGCAATGAGCAGCAACGCCGGCACGATGATCACGCCGCCGCCGATGCCGAACAGCCCGGAGAGCACGCCGGCGGCGAGCCCGATGGCGATGAGGAGGAGGGTCATCAGGGTTACCGTGCGAAGAAGGTGGCAGGCGAAGGTGGCGTCTTGACTATATTACTACACACGCATATGCTCATGCAAGCGCCACGGGCCGGGTGGGCAGGCGCGACGTCACACCGACCCTCTGCCGGCAGCCACCATGTTGCTGAAACGACTGTACGACGCGAATCTCGCGCAGGCCAGCTACCTCGTCGGCTGCCAGGCCACCGGCGAGGCGCTCGTCATCGACCCCAATCGCGATGTCGAGCAGTACCTGCGCGCCGCCAAGGACGAGGGCCTGCGCGTCACGCACGTGACGGAGACGCACATCCACGCCGATTTCGTCTCGGGCAGCCGCGAGCTGGCGGCGACGGCCGGCGCGACACTGCTCCTGTCCGGCGAAGGGGGAGCGGACTGGCAGTACGCGTTCGCAGCGGACGCGGGCGCCACCCTGCTGCACGACGGCGACCACTTCATGGTCGGCAACCTCCGGTTCGACGTCCTGCACACGCCCGGACACACCCCGGAACATCTCACCTTCCTCGTCACCGACACGCCGGCCACGGATCGCCCGATGGGCGCGTTCACCGGCGACTTCGTGTTCGTGGGCGACGTGGGACGTCCCGACCTCCTGGAGCGCGCAGCCAAGGTGGCGGGCACGATGGAATCGAGCGCGCGCACATTGTATCGAAGTCTCCAGCGCTTCGCGACGCAACCGGACTACCTCCAGCTCTTCCCCGGCCATGGCGCCGGCTCGGCATGCGGCAAGGCGCTGGGCGCCGTGCCCTCCACGACGCTGGGCTACGAGAAGATCGCCAACTGGGCGTTCGGCACGGGCGGCGAAGCGGAGTTCGTGCAGGCGGTGCTCGCCGGCCAGCCGGAACCACCAGCGTACTTCGCCACCATGAAACGCATCAATCGGGAAGGCCCGGACATGCTGAACGGCGTCCGTCGTCCCGCTCGGCTCGATGCCGCGACCCTGCGCGCGCGCGCGACCGGCGGACATCGCATCGTCGATACGAGACCGGCGGACAAGTTCGCGGCCTCGCACGTGCCGGGCACGATCAACATCCCGCTCAACAAGAGCTTCACGACCTGGGCGGGCGCCCTGCTCAGCTATGACGACGCGTTTTCCATCATCGTCGACGAGCAGTGCCCCGGCTGCATCGACGAGGCCGCCCGTGCGCTCGCCATGATCGGGCTGGATCACGTCGACGGCTACTACGACGGATCGGCCGTCACGCTTCCGCGACCCGACGAGCGGACCTCAGCCACCATTCCGCAGATCACGCCGCAGGCCCTGCGCACTCGCATGCCGTCGCGCGAGGTACAGGTCGTCGACGTGCGCGGTGCGTCGGAGTGGAGCGCCGGCCACATCCCGGATGTCCCCAACATTCCGCTCGGCCAGCTCGAGTCCAGCCTGTCGAGTCTCGCGCTCGACAAGCCGATCGTGGTGCACTGTCAGAGCGGCGCGCGATCGTCGCTCGCCGCGAGCATTCTCCAGGCTCGTGGAGCGACGGATGTCTCCAACCTCGTCGGCGGATATGCGGCGTGGGCCGCCGCAGGCCTGCCCACGATGCGCGCCGATGGCTAGGCGCGCCCTCACGCCGGACGTGCTGGAGCTGGTGGCGGAACGCTTCCGGGTGCTCGCCGAACCGGCGCGACTCCAGATCCTGCAATGCCTCCGCGACGGCGAGCTCACCGTGACGGACCTGGTGCTCGCGACCGGTCTCGGGCAGGCGAATGTATCGAAGCACCTGCGCCAGCTCGACGCATCGGGGTTCGTGTCGCGCCGCAAGGAGGGGCTGTTCTCCTTCTACATGCTCGCCGACCGCAGCGTGCTCCAGCTCTGCGAGATCATGTGCGGCCGGCTCGAGGCCGAGCACCGGGCACGCGCGAAGGTGCTCACGCGATGACGTCACGCGCACCAGCGATGCACGCGCCGGACACTGCGAGTCCGGCGTGACCGACGGCGGCACCATCTCGCTCGGCCTCGCGTTCGTCGCGGGCCTCGTCTCGTTCCTCTCGCCCCTGCGTACTGCCGCTCGTGCCGAGCTACCTCACCTTCGTCACGGGCATGACGCTCGACGAGCTGACCGAGGACGGCGGTCGCACGGCGCGCACGCGCACGATGACGCACGCGACGCTCTTCGTCGTCGGCTTCATGATCGTGTTCGTCTCGCTCGGCGCCGCGGCGACGGCGCTGGGATCGGCGATCGGCAAGTCGCTCCTCATCGCGCAGCAGGTGGGCGGTGTGCTGATCGTGTTGTTCGGCCTGTATCTCCTGGGCGTCGTGCGCCTGCCGTTCCTGATGCGCGAGCGGCGTGCACATCTCGCGCGCCGGCCGTCGGGCATGGCAGGCTCGCTCGTGGCGGGCGTTGCGTTCGGCGCGGGCTGGACACCGTGCGTAGGCCCCGTGCTCGCATCCATCCTGCTCTATGCCGGCACCGCGGGCTCCATGCAGGAGGGCACGGTGCTCCTCGCCGCGTATTCCCTCGGGCTCGGCATTCCCTTTCTCGCTGCCGCGTTCGCGCTCGACCGCTTCCTGACGCGCCTGCGCGGCATCAAGCGATGGCTTCGACCGCTGGAGCTCATATCCGGCGCACTGCTCGTGATCGTCGGCGTCGTGCTGGCGACGGGGCAGTTCAGGCTCCTCACCGGCTTCCTTGCCGGCTTCGGCCAGCTTGTCACTCTCGGTCCATGACAATGATTTTCCGATATCGGGTTCGTCTCGTCACTCGTTCCATGTCTCCTGCTTTCGCGCTACTGGCGTTCGCCGCATGTGGCGAGAGCGCACCTCGCTCGCTGGCGGAGTCCGCTGTCGCCCGCGCGTCGGCGGATACGACGACCCGACCGATCGCCGGTACCATCGCGACGGACAGCGTCGTCAGGCCGAGCGCCGCGCCGGCGGTGACAGCGGCACCGCCTACGTCGGCGAAGCCACCGCGTGACATGCCGCGCGCGCCCGCATCCGCCCGTCCTCGACGTATCGTGTTCGGCGGTGTCGACTTCACGGGCATGGGGCATGACCGCGGCAGCCAATCGGCGCCGGTCGTGCTGATCGACATGAGCGACTTCGCCTGTCCGTACTGCGCAGAGTTCTCTCTCAAGACCTATCCCGCGCTCGATCGCGAGTACGTCCAGACGGGCAAGGTGCTGTTCAAATACATCCCGTTCGTCGTCGGATCGTTCCGGCACGGCGAACAGGCCACCCGCGCTGCCGAGTGCGCCGCGGATCAGGGCCAATTCTGGCTGATGCTGGAGCGCATCTACTCCACACAGACGGAGTGGAAGCGGGGCAACTCGATCGATGCGCAGATGGCCGCGCTCGCCGGAACCACACCCGTCGACAGCGCGCGATTCTCGGCGTGCTACTCGGAGCGCCGGACCGTGGCGCGGACCGAGCGCGCCAACGAGCTGGTGAACAGCATCGGCCTGCGCGTCACGCCCTCTTTCCTCGTCAACGGACATCCGGTGCAGGGTGCCCTGCCGCTCGCCGACTTCAGAAAGCAGATCGAGACGGCGCTCCTCCTCGAGCGGAGCAAACGGTGACGCCGGCGCACGCGTGCCAGGCATGACGACACTCATCGAGATCATCCGGGCACCATGGGCCTGGTACGTGGCGGGCCCGTTGATCGGGCTCATGGTACCGGCGCTCCTGCTCGCCGGCAACAAGTCGTTCGGCATCTCCAGCAACCTGCGCCACATCTGCGCGGTGGCGTTTCCCGCACGCGCGCCGTTCTTCGATTACGACTGGCGCCGAGCGGGTGGATGGAACCTCGCCTTCGCGCTGGGCATCGGCATCGGGGGCGCGCTTGCGGTGCACCTGCTCGTTGGAAGTGATCTGGTGTCGATCTCGCCGGCGACGCAGGCGTCGCTCGCCGCGCTCGGCATTCAAGACGCGCGTGGACTGGTGCCGCGCGAGCTGTTCAACTGGAGCGCGCTCGGCACCATACGCGGCGCCGTCATGATCGTGGGCGGCGGATTCCTCGTCGGCTTCGGTACGGCGTACGCCGGTGGTTGCACCTCGGGTCACGCCATCAGCGGGCTCGCCGATCTTCAGCTTCCATCGCTGATCGCCGTGCTGGGTTTCTTCGCCGGGGGCCTGATCTCGACCTGGATGCTGCTCCCCATGCTGCTGGGAGGCTGACGTGCGCGGCCTGCTGCGATATCTCGCGCTCGGTGTGGTGTTCGGCATCCTGCTCATCAAGTCGGATGTGGTGTCCTGGTTCAGGATCCAGGAGATGTTCCGCTTTCAGGCCTTCCACATGTATGGCATCATCGGCTCCGCGGTCCTCACCGCTGGCGTGTCGTTGCAACTCATCAAGCGGCTCGGTCTGCGCTCGATCGGTGGCGAGGACATCGCGATACCGGCGAAGTCGCTGGGACGCGGCACGCGCTACTGGCTCGGCGGCACGCTGTTCGGGCTCGGGTGGGGAATCATCGGTGCGTGTCCCGGTCCGCTGTTCGCGCTCGTCGGTGGCGGGGTGACGGTGATGCTCGTCGCGCTGCTCGGTGCCATCGGCGGCACGTGGGTGTACGGGACGGTGCGGGCCAGCCTGCCGCACTGAACGGCGCGTTCGAGCCGATCCAGCGGCTCGGGCTGGCCCGAGTCACGCCCACGACACACGTAGCGACCAGGGCGCGCGGAAAAGCCGTCCGTCGCCCGGTGACTCGAGGCGAGCGATTTCGAACCTCCGGCCCTCTCTTTGAGTAGTGTTGAAGTGTGCTGACACGACTGCGTCGCTCCGGGGCCCTGTTGATGGCCGTGTTCGCGGGACACCTCGGTCTGGTGTCCAGCGGCGCCGTGTGCGTGCGACCCGGCATGGCGACGATGTCCGCTGCCGTCGCAGCCGCGCCTTCCGGTGGCGGCGCAGGATCCATGCGCGACATGCCCGGGATGCGCGAAGGCGTGAATGCTCCGCCGGCAGAACAGGGCCCGTGCTCGGGACCAGCGACCGGTCAGTGCCTGGCGTCCATGGCCTGTGTCACCGTGCTCGGTTCCGACGCCATCGCGACGCTGTTACCGATTCTGGCGACCCGCGCAGGCGATGACGCGTCGTGGACCGCACTGATGCCGGCATCGTCGAGCACCGCACCCGAGCTTCCACCTCCCCGAGCGTAGCATCGTTCGCACACCTCCCCCGCTGGGCGAGGTGTGGCACTGCCGCGCGTTGCAGCTGCACGCGCGCACGGACGCGTCACTCGTGACCGCCACCGCGGTCGGCGCGTTCCGGAACGAACCACATCGGGAACTCATGTTGCCAGCCATTCAACGCGTGCGGTGCACGCGCATACTCGGCATCGCACGGGCGCGAGTCGTCGCTCCGTCGGTGCTGAGCGTCGTCCTGCTCTTCGCCGGCGTGCTCCCTGCGCAGTCGCAGTCCACGGGTGAGGACACGCTCGATCTCCTCATCGCCGAGGCGCTGAAACGAAGTCCCACAATCGACGCGGCGCGGCACCGCGTGACCGCGGCGCGGGCGAGAGTCAGGCCGGCGGGCGCCCGCGCCGATCCCAATCTCATGGCGGCGCTCATCGCGATCCCCATCGTGAAACCGAGCCTCACCGACGACGACTTCACGATGCTGATGGTGGGGGTGCAGCAGTCGTTTCCCTATCCCGGCAAGCGCGCGCTCCGAACGCGCGCCGCGACACTCGACGCCGACGCACTGGGCTCCGCGATCGACGGTGCGCAGCGTGGAGTGGTGCGCGCCGTCAAGGAGGCGTGGTTCGAGCTCGCCTATCTCGATCATGCGCTCGAGATCGCGGAACGAAGCCGGGTGCTGCTCGCCGATGTTGTGCGCCTCACCGAATCGCAGTACGGGTCTGGAACCGGCACCCAGCAGGACGTCCTGAAAGCACGCGTCGAAGCCGCGCGACTCACCGAGACGGTGACGGCGCTGACCGAGGCGCGAGTGGCGTCGCTGGCAGAGTTGAACGCAACGCTCGACCGGCCGACCGACACGCCCATGAGCCACGCGACGATTCCCGCACGCCTTGCGCGGGCGTCGGTCGCCACCGACGCCGCGAGCATCCGCTTCACGTCACAAACCATCGGCGCGCGGGCCGCCGACTCGCCACTTCCCCCGCTTCACGATCTCCAGGACCTCGCCGCGCGTTCCAGCCCGCTCCTTCGCGAGCTCGAAACACGGATCGCCGCGCAGGGCGCACGAGTCGACCTCGCGCGCCGTGAGTACAAGCCGGACTTCGACGTCTCGCTGCAGTACAACCATCGCGTGGCGTTTCCCGATCTGTTCACGGCGCAGGTGTCCATCCCGCTCCGCCTGCAGAAGTCCGCCCGCCAGGATCAGGCGGTGGCCGAGGCGAGTGCTGATCGCTCGGCTCTCAAGGCGGAGCGTCGCGCCGAGACGCGCGCCGTGCGCGCGCGCGTGGCGACCCTCGTGAGCGAGATCGAACACAACCGCACCCAGCTCGCGCTGTACGTGAAGGCGATTCTTCCCCAGGCGCGCGCCGCGGCTTCGTCCTCGCTCACGGGCTATCGCACGGGGCGCACGGGGCTGCTCGCGCTGCTGGATCTCCAGAACACCGTGCTCGAGTACGAGACGGCGTACTATCGTGCGCAGAGCGACTTTGCGAAGAAGATGGCGGAACTGGAACAGTTGGTCGGCGCGGAGGTGCTCCCATGACTCGCCGCACGCAGTGGATTGCAGGCATCGGGATCGTCATCGCGCTCGTGGTGGTGGTGATCATGGTGCGACGCACGCGCTCGAAATCCGCCGGAGCAGCGCCCGACTCGATGGCCGGCATGGCCGGCATGCAGGGCATGAGCCCCGACGGTGCAGTGCGATTGACCGCGAGCCAGCTCACGACGTTCGGCGTCACGTTCGGTACGGTGGAGCAGCGAACGCTGTCGACCGACGTGCGCACGGTGGGAACCGTGATGGTGGATGAATCGAGGATGGCCTCCGTCACGCCCAAGATCAACGGCTTCGTCGAGCGGCTGTACGTGAATACCACGGGCCAGCCGGTGAGGCGCGGCCAGCCGCTCGCCGATGTGTACTCGCCGGATCTCCTCGCCGCACAGGAAGAGCTGCTGCTCGCGCGGCGACTCGATCGGACGGTGGGGCAGAGCGCTGTACCGGGGGTGCCGTCCTCGTCAGGCGAGCTGCTCGCCGCGGCTCGGCGCCGGCTCCGGCTGTGGGACGTATCCGATGCACAGATCGACGAGGTGCTCCGCACGGGACGCGCGCGTCGCACCGTCACGCTGTACGCCCCGGTAAGCGGCATCGTCACGGAGAAGAAGGTGGTCGTCGGTCAGGCAGTGCAGGCGGGCATGGAGCTCTACGCACTCGCCGACCTGACGGAAGTGTGGGTCGACGTGCAGGTGCGCGAGACGGAGGCGGCCAACGTGCGCGCCGGCACGGGAGCCGACGTCGAGTTCGCGACCTATCCGGGCCGGACGTACAAGGGCCGCGTGACCTTCATCTATCCGACCATCGCTGAGCAGACCCGCTCGGTGCGCGCGCGTGTGTCCGTCGCCAACGCGGGGGGACAGCTCAAGCCCGGGATGTACGCCACGGTGCGGCTCTCCTCGCCGACGCGCTCGGCGCTCACCGTGCCGCGCGCCGCGGTGGTGCAGACGGGCGAACGGGCGGTGGTGTTCGTCGATCAGGGGAAGGGTGAGCTGAGGCCGGTCGACGTCGAGACGGGCGCGAGCGCGGGAGAGTACGTCGAGATCCTCGCGGGTCTCGAGCCGGGACAGCGCGTCGTCACGTCGGCGCAGTTCCTTCTCGATTCGGAGTCCAATCTTGCCGAGGTCATGAAGAGCATGATCGGCATGGGTGGAGGACGCACGAACGCCGGCGGCGACATGGCCGGAATGGACATGAGTGGAGGTGACAGGAAGGGAACGGAGCTCAAGGGGATGGATGTGAAGGGCGCGGACACGCGTGGGATGCCGGGTGCCGCTGGAGCGCGCACGGTCCCGAAGGCGCCGCGGTAATCGACCATGCTCAAGCGCATCATCGCGTGGTCGGCCACGCATCCGCTCGCCGTCGGCATCGGCACCGTCGCGCTCATCATCGCCGGAGTGTGGGCGATGCTGAACACCTCGGTCGACGCGATTCCCGATCTGTCCGACGCGCAAGTGATCGTCATGACCGAGTGGCCGGGCCAGGCGCCGCAGCTCGTGGAGGATCAGGTCACCTATCCGCTGGAAACCGAGCTGCTCAAGGTCCCGAATGCGAAGTTCGTGCGCGGGATGAGCCAGTTCGGACTGTCGGCGGTGTACGTCGTGTTCGAGGACGGCACTGATTTGTACTGGGCCCGCTCGCGCGTGCTCGAGTACCTCAACGGCATCGCCGGCAAGCTTCCGCCAGGCGCGACCACGACCCTCGGGCCCGATGCCACCGGTGTCGGGTGGATCATGCAGTACGTGCTCGCCGACACGAGCGGCACGCTCAATCTCGCCGAGCTTCGTGCGCTGCAGGACTTCACCGTGCGGCCGGCGCTGACGGCGGTGCCGGGCGTGGCGGAGATCGCGTCGTTCGGCGGGTTCGAGAAGGAGTATCAGGTGCAGGTCGACCCGGCGAAGCTGTTCGCGTACGGCATCCCGATCCAGAAGGTGACCGATGCCGTCCGCGCCTCGAACGCCGACGTCGGCGGTCGCGTGCTCGAGGCGGGAGGAACGGAGTACGTGGTCCGTGCCCGCGGCCGGTTCACGTCGCTCGACGACATCCGTGGTGTCTCCATCGGCATGGGGCCGGGTGGCACACCGGTGACGGTGGGCGATGTCGCGGACGTGCAGGTGGGACCGGCGATCCGGCGCGGCATCGCGGATCTGAACGGCAAGGGTGAGGTGGTGACGGGCTGGGTGGTGATGCGCTACGGCGCCAACCCCCGCAACGTGATCGACGGCGTCAAGCGGAAGATGACCGAGCTGGAAGGCGCCATGCCACGGGGCGTGCGCTTCGTGGAGGGTTACGATCGCTCGGGACTGATCGACCGCGCGATCCGCACGCTCAAGACGAAGCTGATCGAGGAATCGATCATCGTCGCGCTCGTCACGGTGCTGTTCCTGCTGCACGCCCCGAGCGCGCTTGTCGCCATCGTGACGCTGCCGATCGGCGTGCTGATGGCGCTCCTCGCCATGCGCACGCTTGGGCTCAGCGCCAACATCATGAGTCTTGGAGGCATCGCCATCGCCATCGGCACGATGATCGACGCCGCGATCGTGATGGTGGAGAACCTCCACAAGCACATGGAGCGCAACGACGCGGAGAAGTCGGGCAAGGACCACTGGACGCTGGTGATCGAGTCGGCGCAGGAGGTCGGTCCGTCGCTCTTCATCTCGTTGCTCATCATCACGGCATCGTTCCTCCCCGTGTTCGCGCTCCAGGATCAGGAGGGGCGCCTGTTCAAGCCGCTCGCCTGGACGAAGACGCTCGCGATGGGCTCGGCGGCGCTGCTCTCGGTGACGCTGGTTCCGGTGGCGATGGGACTGTTCGTGAGAAAGGGGGTGAAGCCCGAGTCGGCCAATCCGGTGAATCGCGTGCTGGTACGGGCGTACCGTCCCGTCATCGAGCTCGTGCTGCGTCATCGCTGGCCGACGATCGCCGTGGCAGGCGTCATCCTGCTGGCGACGTGGCTGCCATGGTCGCGCATCGGCAGCGAGTTCATGCCGCCGCTCAACGAAGGCTCGATCATGGACATGCCCTCGCTCTTTCCCGGCGTGAGCTCGGCCCAGGCGAAGCAGATTTTGCAGCAGCGTGATGCGGCGCTGGCGCGCATCCCGGAAGTGAAGACGGTGATGGGGAAAATCGGGCGCGCCGAGAGCGCCACCGACATGGCGCCGATGTCGATGATCGAGACGATCGCCATCCTCAAGGACCGGAAGGACTGGCGACCGGGGGTGACCTACGACTCCATCGTCACCGAAGCGAACAATACGGTGAACACGCCGGGGGTCGCGAACATGTGGTCGATGCCGATCAAGAACAGGCTCGACATGCTTGCGACGGGCATCAAGACACCGGTCGGACTCAAGATCTTCGGGCCCGACCTGTCGACGCTGGACCGTATCGGGAAGGAAGTCGAAGGCGTGTTGCCCTCAGTCGCAGGCACCGGATCGGTGTTCGCCGAGCGTGCGGTGGGTGGTCGGTACCTCGACGTGACGATCGATCGCGCGGCCGCCTCGCGGTACGGCATGACGAGCGACGACGTGCAGATGGCGCTCGCCACCGCCGTGGGCGGGATGGATGCGGGGCAGGTGATCGAGGGACGCGAGCGGTTCAACGTGCTCGTGCGCTATCCGCGAGAGTTGCGCGACGATCCGGACCGCGTGCGCGACGTGCTCATCGCCACCCCATCGGGTGCTCAGGTAGCACTCGGCGAACTCGCGCAGGTGACGGTGGTGAAAGGGTCCACGCTGATCAAGTCCGAGAACGCGATGCTCAACAACGTGGTGTACGTGGACGTGCGCGGCCGCGACATCGGGAGTTACGTCGGCGAGGCGAAGCAGGTCGTCGCGCGCAATGTGACGCTGCCACCCGGCTATCGAATCGAGTGGTCTGGACAGTTCGAATCGCTCGAGCGGGCGACGAAGCGATTGCGTGTCGTGGTGCCGATCACCCTGCTCATCATCTTCGGCCTGCTGTACTTCAACTTCAGGAGCGTGACGGAGACGGCGATCGTGATGCTGTCGCTGCCATTCGCGCTCGTTGGCGGGGTGTGGCTCATGTGGCTGCTCGACTACAACATGAGCGTGGCCGTGGCCATCGGATTCATCGCGCTGGCGGGCGTCGCCGCGGAGACCGGGGTGATCATGCTGATCTATCTCGACCACGCCTTTCGCGACCGCGCGGCGCGCGACGCGATCAGGTCGCGGGTGGACATCGATGCCGCGGTGGAGTACGGCGCGGTGGAGCGCGTGCGTCCGAAGATGATGACCGTCGTCGCCATCATTGCCGGCCTGCTGCCGATTCTCTGGAGTCAGGACGTCGGGGCCGACGTGCTCAAGCGGATCGCCGCGCCGATGGTGGGCGGGATGGTGACGAGCACCATCCTCACGCTGGTGGTCATTCCGGCGATCTATTCATTATGGAAGGAGCGACTCCTGATGCGACGTGTGCACGCGACTGAAGTTGCACGTCCACGGCCGAGCTGACGGCTCGAGCTGTGAGCGTCAGACGTGAGCACGGCGGGGACATACGACGGAGGTCGTGTTGAATGCGTGAGCGTGATCCGATGGCGTTCGAGCCGAGGGCAGAGGAGCGGGGCAGCGACACCACCTGGCCGCGCTACCAGCCTTGGGTGACACTCGCCTTGTTCAGTCTGCTCGTCAATTTCGCGTGGGAGGTCCTCGTCCCGCCGTTCTACGCCCTGCATGCGACGGCGCCGCACAGCATCACTGTTCTGGCATGCCTGCGCTCCTCGTTCGGCGATGCGGGAATCACGATCGGTTCTTACGCGGCAGTCGCGGCAATCGACACGCGGCGATGGATCAACGCCGCCAGTCCTCGATTGATCGCGGTGTATATCGCCTGCGGCGTCGGGGTGTCGATCGCGCTCGAGTACATCAGCGTGTATCGAATGGGTCGCTGGAGCTATTCGTCGATCATGCCGACGATCGGTGGGATCGGAGTGGTGCCACTCGTGCAGTGGTTGGTACTTCCATTGGTCGTCTTGTGGCTGAGCGACCGGCATCTCGCCGGTGCGATTGCCATCCAATCTCGGAGATGAAATCATGCAACTGACTCGCAGAATCTCGATGACCGCGTCGCAGTCGCGCTCGTGCGCCGGTTTGTACAGAGGCAGCATCGCGCTCGCCGTCCTCGCGGTTGCACTCGGTGCGTGCGCCAAGAAAGAGACTGCCGTGGATACAGCCGCCGCCGCGATGCGCGCCGGATCGGGAGATTCCGCGAGCGCGGGTAGCATGTCGGGGATGCCGATGCAGGGCATGGGCGGCATGAAGGGCATGTCGGGTGGCGACTCGAGTGCCATGGGCGGCATGACCATGATGGCCGACATGCAGAAGCAGATGGACGCCATGATGAAGGCGAGCCCAGAGCAGATGAAGGCCATGCTGCCGATGCACCGGCAGATGGCGGCCAATATGCTCGCGCAGATGAACACGCAGATGCGCACCATGAACATGCCCGCGAACGCGGCATGGACGGCGACCGTCGACTCCGTGCGCCAGGATCTCGTACGTCTTCCCGAACAGAGCGCACAACAGCTGAAGGACGCCGTGCCGGCGCATCACGCCCGGATGATGCGCCTGATGCAGATGCATGGTTCCATGATGAAAGGGATGAAGATGTAGGTGAGGTGGACGCTCGAGACGGACTGTTGGCAGAACTGACGGTCCACGGCCGAGCTGACAGCCTGGAGCTCTCAGCGTCGGAAGGGAGCACTGTGTCACCGCAGTTCGTCACGATGGCGCCCCGGTCCGGCGCCCCGTCTTCGCGCACGGCGTCACGAGCGGTTTCTGTCAGCTCACAGCTTGGAGCTATCAGCTCGGCAGTGCCAACTCCCGACTGCAGGTAAGGCATGAGCTGTGAGCTGCCCATCCACGGCCGAGCTGACAGCTGCAAGCTCTCAGCGTCAGAAGTGAGAACTGCGTCACCGCAGTTCGTCACGATGACGCCCCGGTCCGGCGCCCCGTCTTCGCGCACGGCGTCACGATCAGTTTCCGTCAGCTCACAGCCTGGAGCTATCAGCTCGGCAGTGCCAACTCCCGACTGCAGGTAGAGGGCATCGGCCAGGAGTTACACGTCGACGGCCGAGCTGACAGCTGCAAGCTCTCAGCGTCAGAAGTGAGAATGGCGGTGCCCGTCTGGTGACCTCAAGCTCGGCGAACTCGTCAACTGCCAAGGGCCTGCTAAATCGATCGTATATAGACCCTTGCGCTAAAATTAGTTGATGTTAAACTAATTCTACGGGTCTACGAATACCGAAGACCTGGAACGGCTCCCGGAGTTCCCATGATTCGCCCCGCCCTCCTGCTCTGCTCGCTCATCTTCGCCACTACGGCGCGAGCCCAGGATCCCGCGCCCATTCGCGACAACAGCTTTCTCGTCGAAGAGGCCTACAACCAGCCATTCGGCGTGGTCCAGCACATCAGCACCTTCGCGCGCGCCGAGCGCGGCGGGGATTGGCTGTACACCTTCACGCAGGAGTGGCCGGTCCACGGGCAGCGCCACCAACTGAGCTACACCGTCCCCATCGCGCGCACCGAGCAGCTCGGTGGCAGCACGCATGGCGTGGGCGACGTCGCGCTGAACTACCGGTACCAGGTGGGACGCATGGACAGCGTCCCCATGGCGTTCTCCCCTCGGGTCTCGGTCCTCTTTCCCGTCGGGTCCAGTGACCGTGGTCAGGGCGCAGGCGCTCCGGGCATCCAGTTCAACCTTCCGTTCAGCGTGGAGCTTCCCGCCTCGCTCGTCACGCATGCCAACGTTGGCGGGACGTACACGCCGCGCGCTCGGAGCGCACTGGGGGAGCGGGCGACGACGAAGGACTACTCCATTGGACAGAGCGTCATCTGGCTGACCCACCCGAAGCTCAACCTGATGCTCGAAGCGGTGTGGAACCGCTCCGAAGAGGTCGTCGGCGCGGGGCAAACCGCCCGAAGCACCGAGACGCTCATCTCACCCGCCATTCGCGGGGCAATCGACCTGCCCTCGGGGTTGCAGATCGTCCCCGGCCTGGCATTTCCGTTCGGCGTCGGGGCGAGCCGAGGCATGCGAAGCGTGTTCGTCTACCTCAGTCTCGAGCACGCGTTCACCCGCCAGGCCAGCGATGACGAGAAGGCGAAGCCATGAAGAATCCTTCCGACACAGACGGCGACGCCGAGCAGACGAACGCCATCCAGAGCGATGACAGCCGAGTCTCGCGCCGCAAATTTCTTCTCGCCGGCGTCGGCGGCACGGGATTGCTGGGCGCGGCCGCGCTTGGCATCTCGAGCGAAGCTCGCGCCGCAATACTCGGCGGTGGCGCGCAGGGTCCTGGTCCGTATGAGCCCCCGCGGCCCGGCGCGATCGGCACGAACTCCGCCAGCGCGCACGGGGCGATGCACCCCATGCCTGCCGTCGTCGGCGAAGTCAACCACGTGCGAAACGGATTCAACCCCTCGGAGATGCTCGTCGATTTCGACGGGGGCAAGGTGAGCACGCTGCCGAACGGACAGACGCTGCGCGAATACACGCTGGTGGCGCAGAACAAGACGATCGAGGTCGTGCCCGGCGTGCAGTTCGCCGCATGGACGTATAACGGGCGCGTGCCGGGTCCCACGATTCGAGTGACTGAAGGCGATCGCGTGCGCATCACCCACCTGAACGCGAGCGATCACCCGCACAGCCTGCACTTTCACGGTGTGCATCCGGGCAGCATGGACGGTGTGTTCGACATGCGGTCCGGTGTAGTGGCGCCCGGGGGGACCTACACGTACGACTTCGACGCCGAGCCCTTCGGGCTGCACCTCTATCATTGCCACACCGCACCACTCGCCAAGCACATCGCCAAGGGACTCTACGGCGCATTTATCGTCGATCCCAAGGTGGGCCGGCCTCCGGTCGATCGAGAGCTGGTGATGGTAATGAGCGGCTACGACGTCGATTTCGACGGGTCGAACGACTTCTACATGGTGAACGGGATTCCGTTTCACTACGACCGGCATCCCATCGTGCTCAAGGTCGGCGAGACGGTGCGCGTGTATCTGGTGAACGTGCTCGAGTACGACCAGAGCAACTCGTTTCATCTGCACGCCAACTTCTTTCAGTACTACCCGACGGGTACGAGCCTCACGCCGAGCGAGTTCACCGACACCGTCGCCCAGATGCAGGGACAGCGCGGCATACTGGAGTTCAGCTTCAAGCATCCTGGCCGCTACATGTTCCACGCGCACAAGACGGAGTTCGCCGAACTGGGGTGGACGGGAATCTTTCAGGTGGACGCATGAGCACGATGACCGACACCGCACCGGTCGTCTCGGCAACGCCCGATGCCCAGCCCGTCCGCCGGCAGGGTCTGCGCACGATCTTCCTGCTCGCATTGCCGCTGGTGCTGCTGGCCGGTGTGATCGCGCTCTTCGTCTACACGCAGGGCGCTGGCCTCAACGTCGCGCCGGCCGCGCCGATCGAAACCGTGCAGTTCGGGCGGACGATCCTGCGTCCGGGCGAGATCGAGATGCACGTGCGGAACACGAGTCCTGAAGCGATCACCCTTGCGCAGGTGAACATCAACGACGCGATCTGGCCGTACGAGGCCGTGCCATCACGAGAGATCTCGCGACTCGGCAGCGCGGTCGTGACGCTGCGCTACCCATGGGTAGTGGGTGAGGCATACGAGATCGGGATCCTGTCCAGCAACTCGATACCGTTCGCGCACACGATTGCGGTAGCGGCCGAAACGCCTCGTGCGTCTGCCGCAACGTTGTGGAGCTTCACGCTCATCGGACTGTACGTGGGCATCCTGCCGGTGCTGCTCGGGATGCTCTGGCTTCCCGCGCTGAAGCAGCTCGGCGCAGGCACCATGCTGTTCCTGATGGCGGCGACGGTGGGTCTGCTGCTCTACCTGGGTCTCGATGCCACGGCCGAAGCACTGGAGATGACCAGCGGTCTGGGCGGGGCGTTCCAGGGTGTGGGCATCGTGGGGATCGGCATCGTGGGCACGTGGCTTCTGCTGGACGCGCTCAGTCGCCGGCAGCGAAGCATCGGGCGCGACGAGATCGGTCAACGGCGCTCACTGGCATTGGTGATCGCACTCGGCATCGGGTTGCACAACCTGGGCGAAGGGCTCGCGATCGGTGCGGCCTACGCGGTCGGTGCGGCGACACTCGGCACATTCCTCGTCGTGGGGTTCATCATCCAGAACATCACGGAGGGATTGGGGATCGTCGTGCCGCTGGCGAAGGATCGTCCGTCGCTCCGGACGCTGGCATTCCTCGGGCTCATTGGCGGCGCTCCGGCCATCGTGGGCGCGTGGGTGGGTGGTCTCGTCAACGTGCAGGCGTTGTCGGTGCTCTTCCTCGCCATCGGCGCGGGCGCGGTGTTTCAGGTGGCGTACGCGATCGGGCGGCAGATGGTCTGGAACAACGCATCGGCCCGGGCGCGGCCGATGACGACATTCGGCGGTGTGCTCGCCGGGATGCTCGTGCTGTACCTGACAGGCGTGGTGATCAAGTAAGGCCTGCGCGGAACCTCGTTCAGACGTCTCAGTCACCGCTCCTGCCGCTCAGGGCGCCCATCTTCACGCGCTTCAGAAGCAACGCGTTGGCCACCACGATCAGGGTTGAGCCCGACATCGAGAGCGCGGCGACTTCGGGGCTGAGCAGCCAGCGGGTCCACGGATACAGCACGCCGGCGGCGAGCGGAAAGGCGATCACGTTGTAGCCCGCCGCCCACCACAGGTTCTGTCGCATCTTGCGCCGCGTCGCGCGACTCAGGATGATGGTGCCGATCACGTCGAATGGATCGCTCTTCATCAGCACGACGTCGGCTGTCTCCATCGCCACGTCGGTGCCAGCGCCGATGGCGATGCCAACGTCAGCCTGCGCGAGCGCCGGCGCATCGTTGATGCCGTCACCGACCATCCCGACTCGCAGTCCGCGCGCCTGCATCTCCTTGACCTTGTCCGCCTTCTGTCCCGGCTGTACTTCAGCGAACACCGTCTTGATGCCGAGCGCCGTTCCAACGAGGTTGGCGGTCCCCTGGTTGTCTCCCGTCAGCATCGCCACCTCGATGCCGAGCGCGGCGAGGCGGTCGATTGCCTGCTTCGCATTGGGACGAATCGCGTCCGCGATGGCGATCAGACCGGCCGGCTTTCCATCGACGGCGGCGTAGACGACGGTGTTGCCCTGCTGCTCGAGCGACTGCGAGCGCTCACCGAGTCCACCAAGCTCCACACGATTGTCGGTCATCAGCTTCCGATTGCCCGCGAGCACGGAGCGCCCGTCGACAGTCGCCCGCGCACCGTGCCCCGGTATCGCTTCGAATTGTGACGGCGCGCTGAGTGTCACACCACCAGCGTTCGCCTTCTCGATCACGGCTTGCGCCAGCGGATGCTCGCTCGACTGCTCGAGCGAGGCAACGAGCCGGAGCAGCTCCGAGTCGGTGACGCCTGTGCCGTCGACCACGAGCTCGACGACCTGCGGCTGCCCGATGGTGAGCGTGCCCGTCTTGTCGAAGATGATCGCCTGGAGCCTTCCTGCCTCTTCGAGCGCAACGGCGTCCTTGAACAGAATGCCGCTCTGAGCTCCCTTGCCGCTGGCGACCATGATCGCCATCGGGGTGGCGAGTCCGAGCGCGTCGGGACAGGCGATCACGACGACCGTGATCGCCAGCAGCATCGCGAAGACGGCCGTCGAGCCAGCAACCCAGAACCACACAGCGAATGTGGCGACGCCGAAGACGACGGCCGAGATGGTGAGCACCTGCGCGGCCTTGTCCGCGAGCCGCTGGGACGGCGCCTTGGAGTTCTGCGCGGACTGCACGAGCTTGACGATCTGCGCGAGTGCCGTGTCCGCGCCGATCTTCGTGGCGCGGAAGCGGAACGTCCCCGTCTTGTTGATCGTCGAACCGATCACGGTGTCGCCAACGCTTTTCCTGATCGGCATGCTTTCGCCGGTGATCATGGATTCGTCGACGTTGGACTCGCCGTCGCTCACCTCACCGTCCACTGGCAGCTTGTCACCGGGGCGGATCATCACGATGTCACCAATGGCGACGTCAGCGGTCGGAACCTCGACAGGCTGGCCGTCGCGAATCACCGTGGCCTTCGGCGGGGCGAGACTCAACAGCGCCTGTACGGATTTCGACGCACCGGCACGCGCGCGCATCTCCAGCCAGTGTCCCAGCAGGATGAAGACGAGCAGCATGGCGACCGCTTCGTAGAACACTTCCGCCGTGAAGAAGAAGGTGGCGCCGACGCTGAAGAGGTAGCCCGCCATCACAGAGAGCGACACGAGCACCGCCATGTTGGCGACGCCGTTCTTCAGCGCGCGCCATGCTCCCACGTAAAAGACCCAGCCGCCGTACACGACCGCCGGCGTGACCACGATGAAGCCCACCAGCGCCCTCGAAATGCCGAACGGCGTCGGCAATGAGACGCCGGTCATGTTCGCGAACATCGGGGTGTAGAGGTACACCACGATGGTGAGTGCCAGCGTGACGAAGAAACGGGTGCGCATCCCGCGCACCATGTCGTCCATCGACTCGCCGACGCCGTGCCCCATGCCGTGCGCCATGTCGGCGGTCGGGGGGGCGGCCACTGTCGCTCGATGGCCGGAATGATCATCGCCAGGGGCGACACCCGCTGCCGGCTGCGCGTGATTCGAGTGCGCACTACCTGCGTCGCGTGGCGGATCCGGCTCGCACACGTGTGCCGGTACGACTTCGCCGCGGCAGTGATACCCACAGTCGTCGACGAGCGCCTGAAGCTCAGCGGCCGCGACACGGGTCTCGTCGTGCACGACGGTCGCCGTGCCGCTCAGGAAGTTGGCGTGGACCTCCGCCACTCCATCGCGGCGACCGATCCGCTTCTCGACGCCGGCACCGTCGAACATGGACATCATGCCGTCGATCTGTACCGTCGTCGTCTTCATGAGTCGCCCAGCCCGTGCGGCAACGTGCCGGGCAAAGGCGCTCCTGCCGCGATCACGCCGCCATCTTGCGGCACGCGTCGGCGCATCGACGACACGCCTCGGCGCACAAGCGACAATGATCCATGTGCGCCGCGTGCTTCTCGCACTCCTTGGCGCAGGCATCGCAAGCCGCGGCGCAAGCTCGGCACACATCGGCGGCGAGCGGTCCGCCGCGCGACATGACGCGGATCGCCGCCGTGCATGCGTCCGCGCAGTCGCGATCCAGGCGGATGCATGCCAGCATCATCTTCGCGTCCTTTTCGTCGAGACACGCATCGGAGCACATTTCGCACGCCACGAGGCAGGCGACGCACGCTTCGATGCATTCGTGGTACTTCTTGGCGGTACCGCGCAGGTAGGTGCCGAGCTCGATGGCTGCCATGGGGTCCTCTCGTGTCAGATTGTTCTGTGGCCAGTCGCGATGGAGGAGCCGGCCTCGTGTGCTTCTGCACGGGCTGGCAGTTATCGTTCCAACTGAAACGCGCCGACCGAGTTGTTCGGTACCGAATCGAGTACGCGATCACCCGCCACCCGACTGTCTCTCATGACCCACACGCATCGCGCACGCTTCGCGGCTCGCTCGGCCGCCGTCATCGGGCTCCTCGCTGGCCTCCTGGGCTCCACGACCACGCTCTCCGCCGATGACTTCTGGGTGATCCCCAACGCATTCCAGCTTGCCGAAGGCAGCACGCTCGAGTTGCGTGGGCAGACGTCGAGCCTCTTTCCAACGAGCAAGTCCGCGGTGGCGACGGACCGGCTCGCCGACGCGCGCATCATCGGCGCCGCGGGCGACGCACCGCTCGGAGAACGATCGGTGTCGGGCACCTCGCTCCTGATCCGGCATCCGGTGTCGACCACCGGCCAGCACATCGTCGCGCTCGCGCTCGTTCCGCGATCGGTGCGGGAGACGCCAGCGAGCTTTCGGCGCTACATGATGCTGGAAGGCGCGCCGGAAGCGGTGGCGCGCTACGAACGCGAGGGCCGGCTCGCACCAGCGAGCTCGCGCGACAGCCTCACTCGACGGTACGCGAAGTATGCCAAGACGTTCGTCGAGGTGGGGCGCGGAGGTCCGCGTGCTTTCGAACGGATCGCCGGTCATCCTCTCGAATTCGTTCCGCTACGGGATCCCGCCTCGCTGCGCATCGGCGACACGCTGTCGGTGCGCGTGCTCCTCCTCGGAAAGCCACTCGTCGGCGCGCACGTGCACGCGGGCGCGATCGCGTGGAACGGGGAGCGCACACTTGCGGACACGGGCGCGGCGAGACGGAGCGCGTCGGGCGACCGGTCGCTGACGACCGACGCGGCCGGGACGATCCGCATCCCGGTCGATCGGCCGGGCATGTGGAATGTCCGGGGAATCCAGATTCTTTCCGCGGCGGCGGGTTCCGGGTCCGACTGGGACGTTCACTGGGCGACGATGGTGTTCGCGACGGGAACGGACGCGCGATCGGGCTCGCCGGCCGCAAGCTCGACGAGCGATTCAGCCGCGGTCGCGGCCGTGGTGCATCGGTACGACGCCGCGCTTTCCTCGGGTGACAGTGCGACCGCGCTCGCACTGCTCGCACCGGACGCCGTGGTGCTGGAGAGTGGCGGGATCGAATCACTGGCGGAGTATCGCAGTCATCACCTGCCGGCCGACATGGCCTATGCGCGCGCCGTGAAAAGTGTCAGCTCGCCCGTGCACGTGGTCATCGAGGGAAACGCGGCGTGGGCGTCGTCGACGAGTGTGTCGCAGGGCGAGTATCGTGGGAAGGCCGTGAACTCCGCGGGTTCGGAGCTGATGGTGCTCACACGCGGCGCGGACGGTGCGTGGCGGATTCGCGCCATTCACTGGTCGTCGCGCGCGCGGCGTCAGCCGTAGAGGTCACGGTCGCGACGAGCGTTACACGGCTCGTCGCGCCCGCAGCCCGTTCGCGACCACGAACGCAACGGGGTCGATCACCTCAACGTGCATCCATGGAATTGGTGACGCGCACAACGGGCGGCATCTCGGCGCCAGGTACCGCCGCTCTCGCACGTGACGGCGCGTTCACGCCCGCACCGCCGATGCCGCGCTGCACCGTCACCGCGATCCGCTGGACGCCGTTCACTCCCATCCCCTGTCGATTCCAGGCGCGCTGCGGATCGAGCGGTTGCACGTTCCCCGCCTCGTCGGTCGCGCGAGACGCGAGCACGTACTCGCCGGGCGCGTTCACCTCCCAGCGCGCGCGCCACTGCGTCCACGCGTACGGATCATCGGAGACTTTCACGAGTTCAGCGTCGCGCCAGGTCTTCGCGCCATCCGCACTGAACTCCACCCGCCTGATCCGCCCCGACCCGGACCACGCCGCGCCCTGGATCGTGTGCGTGCCCGGCGCGACGAACCGATGCCGGCTGATCGCGTCGGGTATGCCAGGAGGCGCCATCGCCGAGATGACCCGCTTGAGCGTCACCGGCTCGCCTGACTCGCCCTTCACTTGCTGATAGCGGTACACCTTCGCCTGCTCCACGCCCTTGAACGGTTCGTTGAGCACCGTGATCGCTCGCAGCCACTTCACGCTCGCCATTCCGTACCAGCGCGGGACGATGAGGCGCAGCGGAAAGCCGTGCTGCGGCAGCAGCGGCTGACCGTTGGCTCCCCACGCCAGCATCACTTCGTCGCGCAACGCCTCGGCAATTGGCAGGCTCCGCTCGAACGCGTGCTCGACGCCGAGGTCGACGCCGGAATCCCAGCCGGTGAAGAGCACTTCGACGGCATCATCGAGCAATCCAGCTTCCTCGAGCACGGACCGCAGCGGAGTGCCTGTCCACTGGTAGGTACCGATGTCCTCCTTGGCCCACGGGACGTACACCGCGCGCGGGTGCACGGTCGAGCGACCGGTTCCGGCACACTCCATCGTCACGGACTGGGTCACCGTGCGGCGGGACTTGATCGCATCGAGCGACAGCCGCGAGGGCGTGCGTACCCGGCCGCCGATGGCGACGCTGTACTCGGCCGCCGACAGCTTCGGGATATCGAAGTGGATCAGCAGGTAATGCGCGCCGAGGGGCGTGACCGCCTCCCTGAGCAGCTCGGCCTGCATGCCATGGTTGCGAAAGGCCAGCGTCGTCTCGGCCGCGCTGAAGTCGCGCCAGTTGGCCTGCGGATCGGGTCGCGCCGCGGTGGGTGTGTCCGGGATCGTCGTGCAGGCGCCGGTCGCGACATCCACGGCGACCGGAGTTCGCGTTGACAGTGACTCGTGCAGTCCGGTGAGCCCGGTAGCCGCCACCGCGCTCACCGCGAAGAATTTGCGACGCGAGAGCGTGGAGGAAGCGACGGGAGCGTTTTCGTCATTCGCGTCGTGCGCGGGCGGAAGAAGCGGCGTCATGGGCAGGTGATCCGGGTGGCGGGGGCGCAACGCACCGTCATCGATGATCACGCAGAGAGGGCATCGGTCATGCCGCGTACCAACTCACGGTGTGGCTGCAAAAACTCCGCGAGCGCCTTGACATGGGGATGGGGGGTATCTACACTTATACCCACCAGGGGTATATGCGCTTCCCGTACGCCAGAGGCTTCCATGAGCACCACCGAGCACGCCACGCTCGCCATCGACGGAATGAGCTGCGGTCACTGCGTCGCGTCCGTACAAGAGGCGCTCGCCGGCGTTGCCGGCCTCACCGATGCGCAAGTCTCCGTGGGCAAAGCCACCTTCACGGCAACGGAAGGCGGCTCCGAGCGCGTGACGGCTGACGCGGTGAAGGCCATCGAACGGGTCGGTTTCGGCGCCGCGCCGGCGCGCTGACGACACGAGGGAGGTCTGACATGCAGCCGATCGACTGGATCGTCATTGCCGCCGGCGTTGCCGCCGTGGCGTGGGTCAACTGGTATTTCTTCCTGGCCGAGCGTGGCCTCGCGAACGCTGCGGTCGCCGCGGTCGGTGGAGCGGGGCGGCAGGAGATCGCGATCGTCGTCCGCGGCGGCTACTCGCCATCGACCATCCGCGCCACGGCGGGGCAGCCCGTTCGCCTCGTGTTCGACCGTCAGGAAAACTCGAGCTGCTCCGAGGAAGTCGTGTTCCCCGACTTCGGCGTGCGCCGCTTTCTGCCCGAGCACCAGAAGACCACGGTGGAAATCACTCCACCCAAGGCGGGCACGTACGAATTCACCTGCGGCATGGGCATGCTCCATGGACGCCTGATCGCGGAGTGACGAGGATGACCGCCACGAACACCAGCCTGCCCGAACCTGTACCGGCTCGCGCCGCCACCGAGAAAGTGGTCATTCCCGTGACGGGGATGACCTGCGCCGCCTGTCAGAGCCGGGTGCAGCGTACGCTCAACAAGGTTCCTGGCGTCTCCGATGCCGCAGTGAACCTGATGATGGGAAACGCGACCGTGTCATACGATCCGGCGGCGATCCGTCCCGACGCGCTCGTCGAGCACATTCGCGCCACCGGGTACGGCGCGGAGTTGCCCGTCGCTGACCAGACAGCGTTCGAAGAGCAGGCGGCTCGCGACACGGCGCAGACGGAGGAGTTCGACGATCTCCGGCGCAAGGCGATCGTGAGCGGCATCGCTGGCGCGATCGCGATGATCGTGTCCATGCCATTGATGAGCCGAGTCGGCATGGGGGCGCATCAGGCGAGCGGCGCGAGCGGAGATCCCTTCATGCGATGGGCGTCTCGTGTGCTCGAGCCGCTGCATCGCGCCGTGATGCCCTGGCTGTACGAGGTGCCGGTATGGACGATCACCTGGACGCTGCTGGTCGTGACGATCGCGGTGATGTCGTGGGCGGGACGCCATTTCTACACCCGCGCGTGGGCCGCCTTCCGGCATCACGCGGCGGACATGAACACGCTGATCGCCGTCGGCACCGGTGCGGCCTTCGTATACTCCGTGATCGCGACGGTCGCGCCGGCGTTCTTCACCAGCCGCGGGCTCGCGCCCGACGTCTACTACGAAGCGGTCATCATCATCATCGCGCTCATCCTCACGGGCAATGCGTTCGAAGCGCGAGCGAAGAAGCAGACATCGTCGGCGCTGCGCGCGCTCGCTGGGCTCCAGCCGAAAACGGCGCGACTCGTCCGCGCGGGGAGTGCGGGCGATGAAGAGGTCGATGTCCCCATCGCGGAGGTCGCCGCAGGGGATCTCGTGCTCGTCAGGCCTGGTGAGCGGCTCGCGGTGGACGGCGACGTGGAGACGGGCGAAAGCGCCGTCGACGAGTCGATGCTCACCGGCGAGTCGGTACCGGTGGAAAAGCACGCCGGCGACCGCGTGATTGGTGGCACCATCAACCGCACCGGGGCGCTCCGCTACCGCGCGACAACGCTCGGCGCCGACAGCACGCTGGCGCAGATCGTCAAGCTGATGCGCGATGCCCAGGGCTCGCGAGCCCCCATCCAGGGGCTCGCCGATCGGGTGAGCGGCGTCTTCGTGCCCGTCGTCATGTCGCTCGCGATCGCGACGTTCGTCGTCTGGTTCGTGGCGGGCAACGTCAACGGCGTGACGGCGCCCGCGGTGCGTGCCTTCACTGCGGCGGTGGCCGTGCTGATCATCGCGTGCCCGTGCGCCATGGGCCTCGCGGTGCCGACGGCGGTGATGGTGGCGACGGGGAAGGGTGCCGAACTCGGCATCCTCATCAAGGGCGGACAGGCGCTCCAGGAGCTGGGCACCATCACGACAATCGCGCTCGACAAGACGGGCACCGTCACCGAAGGCCGGCCCACGGTGACGGACATCGTGCGCGCTCCGGGCGTGACGATGACCGATGACGAGCTGCTCGCGCTCGTCGCCGCCGTCGAGACGATGAGCGAGCACCCGCTCGCGGATGGCATCGTGCGGTACGCGAAGGAACGCGGCCTGACGCTCGCGACACCGACCGGATTCAAGTCGGTGAGTGGACGCGGCGCGGTGGGAATGGTTGACGGCCGGACGGTTGCGGTGGGCAACGAGCTGCTGATGTTGGAGCACACCGTCGACGTCGCGCCGCTCGGCGAGCGTGCCGCGGCGCTCGCGAGCGAGGCGAGGACTCCGATGTACGCCGCGATCGACGGACGGCTGGCGGGACTCATGGCGGTCGCCGATCCGATTCGTGCCAGCTCGCGCGACGCGATCGCGCGACTCCACGATATGGGGCTCGAGGTGGTGATGCTCACCGGCGACAACGAACGGACAGCGCAGGCGATCGCACGCCAGGCCGGCATCGACCGCGTCGTGGCGGGCGTGCTGCCCGATGGAAAGGTGGCCGAGATCAAGCGATTGCAGGCAGAGGGTCGAGTGGTGGCGATGGTGGGTGACGGCGTGAACGACGCGGCCGCCATGGCGCAGAGCGTCGGTATCGCGATGGGCACCGGCACCGACATCGCCATCGAGGCAGCGGACGTCGTGCTGATGCGCGGCGACCTGCGGAGTGTGCCGCAGGCGATCGCGGTCTCTCGGCGCACGATGCGGACGATGAAGCAGAACCTGTTCTGGGCCTTCGTCTACAACGTCATCGGCATTCCTGTCGCGGCCGGCGCGCTCTATCCCGCGTTCGGACTGCTGCTGAGCCCCATCCTGGCCAGCGCGGCGATGGCATTCAGTTCTGTGAGCGGCGTGATGAACAGCCTCAGGTTGCGCCGGGCACGTTTCGCATGAAGGAGAAAACGACCCGTGTGACGAAGAAGCGCAGTGCGAAGCAGGCGAGTACGGGCGAACTGCCCGTGCTTCAGTGTGGATGCGCGCTGCCTGACGCGGCCGACGCCGGTCGGAAGGCCCTCGCGGTGGATCCGGATGCCAAGGATCGAAACATCAAGCGGCTGCGCCGGATCGAGGGGCAGGTGCGCGGACTGCAGAAGATGGTGGAGGACGACCGCTACTGTGCCGACATCATGACGCAGATCTCGTCCGTGCATGAAGCGTTGCGGTCGGTGGGTCGGGAGCTGATGCGAAACCACCTGAAGCATTGCGCCACTGCCGCCATCAGGTCGGGCCCCGAGCAGTCGGAGCCCATGTACGACGAGCTCCTGAACCTGATCTACAAGCACAGCCGTTAGAGTAAGGTGGCGTGCGACGTGCATGTGTCGATCGAATTGGAACGAACAACCCGAGCCAACAGTACTCTCCGCATGATTCGTCGTCTGGTCGCCTTGCTCTCGTCGGTCACCATGCTCCACCTCTCGGTGGTGTCTGGCGAATCCGCGTGCGCGAGCCCGGCGATGACGCAGCATCAAACGGCCTTGGCGAGCTCGGCCGGCGAACGCAATGCGGTCGTGCCGATGTCTGCGCACGCGATGCCGATGACAGCGGCCGATGGCGCCACGCACATGATGCACAGTGTGTCGGCCGGTGCCGTTGGTACCGCCGGTTCCGCTGGCGTGCCACCGTGCGAGATCCCTACCCAGCAGCATTGCTGCGGTGCGCTCGTCGGTTGCAGCGTCAGCGTCGCCATCACCGACGCAACGCAGGTGATCGGGTCCACGGTGTCGCCCACGACACGCATTTGTGTCGCTCTCCACGACGCGCCCGCGTCGTTCGCGCCGGCTCCCGAGCCGCCGCCTCCGAAGGCCTAGCCCGAACCTCCGACAACTCGGTGTTCGCACGTTCGTTCGGCGCAGTCGCGCCGGCGAGCCACGCGCGCGGATCCACGGCGCGCCAGCCAGCCTTCCTTCATCCGACCGATGCAGTTCATCCAAAAATTCAACGCGGTGCTCGCACCGCACGATCATCTTCGGCGCATCTGCGCGCTCGCCATCATCGTCGCCGTCGCCAGCGCCAGCGGCGCGTCACGGCTCGATGCACAGACCGACTACTACAACACCGATCGCGGACGCCCCATCCAGATCGAGGACGCCTACGTTGCCGAGCGATACGGCATCGAACTCAAGCTCGCGCCGTTAAGGCTCGAGCGTGCGCGTGGCGGCGTCTACAACTGGGGGATCGAGCCCGAGATCGCGTACGGCATCCTGCCGCGCACGCAGATCGAAGTCGGGCTTCCGCTCTCCTACCGGGAAGTGGGAACTGAGCGCCAGTCCGGCATCGCCGGCCTCGATTTCTCCGTCATGCACAACCTGAATGCGGAGACGGAAGGCTGGCCCGCGCTCGGCATCCGCGCCGACGTGCTGGCACCGGTCGGCAATCTCGCACCGAGCCGAGCGTATCCGAGCATTACCGGCATCGCGACGCGCACGTACACGTGGGGTCGCGTGCACATGAACGCCAAGTACACCGCAGGCTCGTCACTCTCGGCGGCGTCGACCTCGAGTGCCGGCGCGGAAGAGCTGTCGCGGTGGCTCATCGGCGGCGCGGTCGATCGGACTTTCCCCCTGCGCTCCACGCTGATCACGGCCGAGTTGTACGGACGCAAGCCGCTCATCACTGGTGAAGACGTGGAGTACAACACCGGCGCCGGCGTCCGCCATCAATTCACGCCGACACTCGCACTCGACGCCGGACTTGGCCGCCGCCTCAACGGTGACGCGCCCGGCTGGTACGTCACCTTCGGCAGCTCGTTCGCGTTCGGCGTGGCCTCACTCTTTCCGACCGGTCGTTGATCACACACACCATGATACACACTCATATGAAGCACTCCATGCGGATCGGTCTCGCGGGCGCCCTGCTGTTCGGCGCCGCCGGAACGATCGTCACGCCGCACGCTGCGACGGCGCAGTGGTCACGCACCTACGAGCAGTTCTACCTGCCCGGAAAGTTCAACTTTACCTTCCGGCGAGAATACGCCGCGGCCGATCGCCTGTTCAATGCGTTCGACTACGGGCATGCCATCCTGTACGAGCGACTGCTGAATAATCCTGGTGCTCCTGTCAGCCAGCTGGAGTCCGATGAGTACGACTTCATCACGAAGAAGCTGCTCGTCAGTCCGCCCAAGCTTCCGCTGGAGGAAGCGGCGATCGAGATCAACTACGCCAAGCTCGCGCCCGAGGCGAAGATGATGTTCGACTGGGCGCACCTGCTGCACCGGCAGATCTACGATGTACTCGCCTCCGAGCAGATGTCGCAGGCCGACAAGGACGCCAAAGTCGCGGAGCTGGTGGCGTACTACAAGACACGACCGGACCTCGCCTTCAGCTCCCTGCCCAAGAACATGGACCTGATGGAGAGCCAGCCCTATTCGCTCGCCTTTCGCCAACGGTACCCCAAATTCAATGGCCTGATCTGGGGCTATCACTGGTTGCAGGTCGGGCTTTACGAGCCGCTGATGGTGGGACGGAACCAGGAGCAGCGGCAGGCCGGCGTCCTCGCAGCCGTCGCACGCTTCCGGCAGATGCTGGAGAACGCGCCCGAGCACATGCCGCGCGTCATGCCCATGACGGCGGCCATCGCGCCGATGTTTGCCGCGCGCTATCAGGAGGCGTCGATCATCTTCGACAACCTGCACTCGATGCATGATGTCGTCTCTGACATCCTGACCAACAACACCGTGGTGTCCCGTTCGCGGAAACGCGCGGCGATCATGGAAGCGGCGAGCCGCTACCGCGACAATACGTCGTTCCTCATGCCGATCGACGAATGGAAGTCGATGGGCACGATGATGGGCGTGGAGAACATGGGCGGTCCCGCCGTGGGATTCCTCGCCGGCTTTCCGACACCCACGCTCGCGCGCGGCGCGAGCATGGCGGAAGCGATGAAGGGGATGGCCGGCATGCAGCACGGCGCGACGGGCGCGGCAGGGATGGCCGGCATGCAGCACGGGGCGCCTGGCATGGCTGACTCCGCAAAGGCAGGCGCGGCGCATCAGATGCCCGGCATGGCCGGCATGCCCGCGATGCCCGGCATGACGCACGGAGCGATGGCCACGACGTCGGACAGCATGAGCGAGATGCACATGTCGTCGATGATGCAGATGCACGAGCGCATGATGCGTGACCCGGTCATTCGCGAGCGTGTGATGGCCGACACCGCGATGCGCCGGATGATGCAGGGGATGATGGACCCGACAATGCCGGGCATGCAGCACGACATGCCGGGCATGCAGCACGACATGCCGGGCATGCAGCATGACATGGCACCAGCGGCCGCTCGACCGGCAACCACCCGTGCGCGGGCCACGACCACGAGGAAGGCTGCGACGGTGAAGGCG
>JAJAYP010000070.1 GCA_026786185.1 Gemmatimonadaceae bacterium | reverse complement strand
TCAAGCACAAGGTGCAGAAGTTCAACGTGAACCTCGCGGGATTGAACGTGTCGCTCATGGTCATGGCGATGATCGGACTGGTCATCCCGGCGGTCTACCATGCCACCCACGTCGATCCGACGCGCGCGCTCACCCGCAAGGTATCGTACGGCGTCGCCGCTTTGCTCATCGTGGGATATCTGCTGTCGCTCCTCTACTCGATGCGGACGCACCGCGCGGTGTTCGGGAGCGAGTCACGCGAAGTCGTCGCGCTGGAGCATGAGGCGATGCACGCACCATGGTCGCTGCGTCGATCGCTCGTCGTCCTGCTGGTGTCGGCCGGATTCGTCGGCTGGCTGTCGGAGATCCTCGTCGGCGTGACCGAGGAAGCGACGAAGAGCATCGGGTTGTCGGAGGTGTTCGTCGGGTTGATCATCGTGCCGATCATCGGCAACGCCGCCGAGCACAGCTCGGCCGTGCTGATGGCGATGAAGAACAGGATGGACCTCGCCATCTCGATCGCGATGGGATCGAGCGCGCAGGTCGCGCTCCTGATCGCCCCGGTGCTCGTGTTCGCGGGCGTCGCGTTCGGGCAGCCGATGGATCTCGCGTTCACCGCGTTCGAAGTGGTCGCGGTGGCACTCGCGGTGTCGGTCGCAAATACGGTCGTGCGTGACGCCGAGTCCAACTGGCTGGAGGGTGCGTTTCTGCTGCTGGTCTACGGCATGCTCGCGGTGGCGTTCTTCTACTTCTGATCCGATGAACCGACGGTGCGTTGCCGCAACCTCCAGCGGCATCGCGGTTTGACTTGAACTTTCGCGCGCCGTATCTTGCGCCTCCACCCAGGTCGTGCCCAAGCGTGGTCAAGAATAGCGCCATCCTTTTTGCCCCGGACGACGCCACGCCGCCTACCGCGCTCGCCGAGTGGCTCGCGCGGCAGGCGGACGTCGTGCTGACCATTCACCATGTCGACGAGCTGATGGCCATGTCGCTCCGTGGCCGGCCGCGTGTCGTCGCGTTCGACGCGCGCACCGCGCCGGACGCGGTCCACGTGGCCTGTCGCCGGTTGAAGCGTGACTCCTATACGGGCGTTGTCCCGGCAGTCATCCTCGCCGCCGACGCCGACGATGCATTCGACGAGGCGTTCCGCTCCGGTGCAGACGAAGTCGTGCGCGAGCGCCTCGAGTTGCACGAATTGCTCTCGCGACTGGATGCGATGCTCCGGCGATCGGACCGCGACCTGGTGGTGCATCCCTCCACGCGATTGCCCGGCGCGGCCGAGATCGAGAACGACGTTGCGCGTCGACTCGGTGCAGAGGTTCGATTCGCCATGTGCTACGCGGATCTGGATCACTTCAAGGAGTTCAACGACCGATATTCCTACTACGACGGCGACCGCGTCATCCGGATCCTGGCCAAGATCCTGCACGACGTGGTGAAGGGGTTGTGCGGCGAAGACGGGTTCGTGGGGCACATCGGTGGGGATGACTTCATCTTCGTGATTCCGACGGCGTTCATCTCCGACACCTGCACCGAGATCGTAAGCGTGTTCGATCTCCTCATCCCCTTTCAGTATTCGGAGCAGGATCGACGCGCTGGCTATTTTTTCGGGAAGGACCGCCGTGGGCAGCTTCATCGGGTGCCGCTGATGACCGTATCCATCGGCGTCGTGACGAACGACCGCCGTCACTTCACGCATGCCGCGCAGGTGAGCGAGTTGGCTACGGAAATGAAGAGTTATGCGAAGACGCTGCCGGGCTCGGTGTATTCGGTGGATCGTCGGACGGACAGTCAGCCCGCAGGCGTGATGCGCATCTCGGAATCGGGTCCGACATTCCCCACGGCGGAGAAGGCATGAACGTCACCTGCCCGGAATGCCGTTCGGTGTTTCGCGTCGACCCCGCGAAGGTGCCCGTCGCCGTGGCACGAGCGCGATGCTCCGTGTGCGGCGGCGTGATCACAATCTCCGGCGCAGGTGGCGCGCTTGAGGAGTTCGCTCTGCCAGCATCCTCCAGCGCAACCAGTAGTCACGGCGCTGCGGCCGAGGCACGCGTCAGGTCCGCCATGTCGTCGGCGCCGCCACCCCCGCCGAGCAATGCGGCGCCGTCCTTCCGGCTCCGCCCCGACAGTGCGGCGTCGCCGATGGAAGCCGGCGCGGTGGCATCGCTCGCGACACCGGCCGAGGCGAGCGCACGGACGTCCGCCGCTGTTCCGGTCGTCCGCGCGACGGCGCCAACCTTCCCTGCGATACCGGCTGCCCCCGCGCCCACGGCACCGGCCGTCGCGCAGTCCGGCCGCATCGCCGCACCTGTCGGGACGGTTTCCCCGGCGGGCACCGGCGGAGCCGGGGCGCGCCCTGTCGCCCCGCCTTTCATGCGTCCGCCGATCGGCGCAGGTGCGGGCGGGTCAGGTGCGGCGAGCACATCGCCCCGCTCCTCGAGCATCGCTCCTCCCCCCTTCGCCAGTTCGGGGAGCGCAGGCGCTCGCTCGACGCCGCCAGCGGCGGGCCGCCCTCTCGGTGGTCCAGCGGCGCCCTTTGCCCCGCGCGCGGCCTCGGCGCCATCACCCGCGTCGACGACCGCGCGCAGCGGCATGACCGCGCCCACGGCTCCGCCTTCATCTTTGGTGTCGCCGCCGTTCAACGTGCCTGGTGGGGCGCCGCGTGCTGCGCCGCCGTCGGCTCCGGCGTTTCCGCCGTCGGCGCCCGCGCGCGCGTCGTCATCCGTCGTCACGGCCCCGGAGCGCTCGAGTGCCCCCGCGGCGACGGACGGACCTCCCGCGCGGCCGCCGATCAATCCCTTTCTCGCCAACGATCCGAACGCCAAGGCGAAGCGTCTCGCGCGGGCGCTCGTCTCGGACATCGTCGCCTACTACCCGCAGAAGCGCGAGGAGGGCGCGAGAGACGGCACGCTGAAGCAGCTCTTCCGCGAGGAGATCAAGAAAAGCTACGAGGAGTACGTCGAACAGATCGGGAGGGAATTCGCCGAGACGACGACGCACTTCCAGGACGCGCTCAACGACGTGTTGGCGGGAGGCAAGAAGCTCTTTTAGTCGGCGCACCGCGCGACTATCTTTCTCGCGTCACCACGACACCGTGCGAGCCGTCCGCCCTCGAGCCGGACGGCTCGTGTCTTATCCCGGAGAATCACATGGCGGAGAGCGACCGCGCTCGGTTGTTGACCTCGTACGACGATCAGCTCGCCGAGCTGAGGAGGTACCTTTGACCTCGACCACAAGCGGAAGGAACTGACGGAGCTGGAAACGCGGATGGGCGCGACGGACTTCTGGAACGATCAGGAGCACGCGCAATCCGTCGTGCAGCAGGTCAAGGCATTGAAGATCTGGGTCGACCCCTTCCACTCGCTCGTGGCGCGAGCGCGGAGCGGGCGCGAACTCGCCGACCTGCTCGACCTGGAGCCCGACGTGGAGATGGATGCCGAACTCGAAACGGAGATCGGGCGCATTGGTCTCGAGCTGGAAGAGTTCCGCCTGCGATCGCTGCTGTCGCATCCGGACGACTTTCGTGATGCACAACTGGAGATCAGCGCGGGCGCGGGCGGCACCGAGGCGCAGGACTGGGCGCAGATGCTCATGCGGATGTACACCCGATGGGCGGAGCGAAAAGGCTACGCGATCGAGATCGTGGACTTGAGCGAGGGCGAAGAGGCAGGGATCAAGGGCGCGGTGCTCGAAATCAAGGGACTGTACGCGTACGGATACCTGAAGGCAGAGTCCGGAGTACATCGACTGGTGCGCATCTCGCCCTTCGATGCGCAGGCCCGGCGGCACACGAGCTTCGCGTCGGTGTTCATCTATCCCGTGGTCGACACGGACATCAACATCGAGATTCGCGACGAGGACCTCCGCATCGACGTGTATCGGGCGTCCGGCGCGGGCGGACAGCACGTCAACAAGACGAGTTCGGCCGTTCGCATCACGCATCTTCCCAGCGGCGTGGTCACGGCATCCCAGGCGCAGCGATCGCAGGGCAAGAACAAGGCGACCGCGATGAAGATGCTGAAGAACCGGCTGTACCAGATCGAGTTGAACAAGCAGCTCGCCAAGAAGGCGGAGATGGACGCGAACAAGTCGGACGTCTCGTTCGGCAGCCAGATCCGCAGCTACGTGTTCCAACCGTATACGATGGTCAACGACCACCGCACCGGACTCAAGATTCCTGATGTGCAGAAGGTGATGGACGGTGGAATCGATCCCTTCATCGAGGCATTCCTGAAGGAGACGGGTGGCGAAGGCGCCGGATTGGTGGACGCCGAGGCGGGCTCGTGACGGACGAACTCAACTTCGTGCAGAAGGCGCGTCGTGAGAAGCTCGAGGCGCTCGTGGCGATGGGGATCACGCCGTTCGCCTACGGGTACGAGCGAACGCACCACGCGGTGGAGGCCGTCGCCTCGCTCGCTGCCGGTGTGGAGGAGGGCGGGCTGGTGCGCGTCGCGGGTCGGCTGGTCGCCTGGCGCGGACACGGCAAGACGTCGTTCGCGCACCTGGCTGACTCCAGCGGACGGATCCAGCTGTATTTCCGTCGCGACGAACTCGGTGACGCGGTGTTCGCGCAGCTCGCGCTCTATGACGTGGGCGACGTGGTCGGTGTGGCGGGAACGCTCATGCGTACGCGGACGGGCGAGGTGACCGTTCGCGTGACGGCGGTCGAGATGCTCGCCAAGTCGCTGCGCCCGCTCCCGTTCGGCAAGGAGGAGATCGTGGATGGCGTGACAGTCCGGCATTCGGGGTTCGCCGATCCGGAACAGCGCTATCGCCAGCGGTATGCGGATCTCGCGGTGCATCCGGAGGTTCGCGCGGTGTTTCTCGCGCGCGCGCGTCTCGTTTCGGCGATTCGCGGTTTTCTGGACGGACGCGGGTTCCTCGAGGTCGAGACGCCGGTGCTGCAGCCGCTATACGGTGGCGCCGCCGCGCGTCCGTTCACGACGCGGCACAATGCGCTCGACATGCCGCTGTTCCTGCGCATCGCGGACGAACTGTATCTCAAGCGACTGATCGTCGGCGGATTCGACCGGGTGTACGAGATCGGTCACGATTTCAGGAACGAAGGAATCGACCGCACGCACAATCCCGAATTCACCATGCTCGAGTTCTACCAGGGGTTCGCGGATTACGAGGAGATGATGACCGTCGTGGAGGCGCTCATCACGCATGCCGCCGACGCGGTGCGCGCCGTGTCAGGGATGGGCGAGCGGGTGCCGGCGTTACGGTCGCCATTCCGGCGGATCGAGTGGGTTTCATCGCTGACTGCCGAATTGGGCTGCGACGCGATGTCGCTCACCGATGCCGAATTGCGCGCGGAGGCCGAACGGCGAGGGATCGACCACGCGAGCACGATGAGCCGGCCGAAGCTGCTGGACGAACTGTTCGGCGCGCTGGTGGAAAGCAGGATCGTGGAGCCGACCTTCGTCGTCGATTATCCTGTCGAGCTCTCGCCGCTGGCGAAGCCGAAGCGTGGTAATCCGGCTCTCACCGAGCGCTTCGAGCTATTCGCGAAAGGTCGGGAGCTGGCGAATGCGTTCAGCGAACTCAACGACCCGATCGACCAGCGTCAGCGGTTCGAGGCGCAGGCGCGCCTGCGAGCAGAGGGCGACGAAGAGGCGACGGGTGTCGACGAGGACTACCTTCGCGCCATGGAATACGGAATGCCGCCGATGGGTGGGGTGGGCATCGGCATCGACCGGCTCGTCATGTACCTGACCGACACCGCGCACATTCGTGACGTGATTCTCTTCCCGACGATGCGGGCCGAATGAGCCGCCTCGAGATCGCCATCGCCTGGCGGTATCTGCGCAGCCGCCGCGGATCGAAGCTGCTGTCGCTGATCAGCGTCATCGCGATCGGGGGCGTGGTGATCGGCGTCAGTGCGCTCATCGTCATCATGGGCGTGATGACCGGACTGCAGAACGACCTGCGGGAGAAGATCCTCATCGGCAGTCCCGACGTTCGCGTGCTGAACTATGGGTCCGACATGGTGTTGAAGGACTGGCAGCCCGTGCTCGCGACGGTGCGCAAGGAGCCGGACGTGGTGGCCGCTGCGCCGTTCGTGCTGACCAAGGCGCTCGTCGGGGCCGGACACAAGTACAGCGACGGCGCGTACGTGATGGGCATCGTACCGGAGGGGCAGGGAGGCCCGCCGGTGACATCGATCCGTTCGCACGCCACGGGGGGCGACTTCCGCTTCGTGACGTCGGACGGACAGCGTCGAGGCGCCGTGCTCGGGGCGCGGCTGGCGAGTCGACTCGGGGTGTATCCCGGTATCGACTCGGTCACGCTGACGACCGTCGGGAGCGAGGTCAGTCCGGTGACGGGCACGCCGGTCGCGCGCGAAGTGCGTCTCGAGGTGACAGGCGTCTTCGACACCGGGATGTACGAGTACGACAACGGATACGTGTTCATCGCGCTTGAACTGGCGCAGGACCTGGCGGGCCTGCGCACGGATGTCACCGGGCTGGAAGTGCGCACCACGAGTCGGTGGACGGCGCCCGACGTCGCGGCCCGACTCGCGCGCACGCTCGGCTATCCGTATCGCACCGAAGACTGGCAGTCGCAGAACAACTCGCTGTTCCAGGCACTCAAGCTCGAGAAGCTCGGGATGACCTTCATCCTCACGCTCATCATCGTCGTCGCGGCGTTCAACATCGTCGGGACGCTGACCATGGTGGTCACCGACAAGACGAAGGAGATCGGCATCCTTCGGGCGATGGGAATGCCCGCCGCCTCGATCCGGCGCATTTTTCTGGCGCAGGGATTTCTCATCGGGCTCGTGGGTACGGTGCTCGGCCTGGCGCTCGGAGTCGGCGCGGCGGTGGCGCTCGACCACTTCAAGCTGATTCCCCTGGATCCGCAGGTGTACTTCATCGATCACCTGCCGGTGGCGCGCGAGCCGCTGGACATCGCGCTCACCGCGGTGGCCAGTCTGGTGATCGCCGCGCTCGCCACGATCTACCCGGCGATGCAGGCCTCTCGCCTCCTTCCCGTGGAGGCGATGCGCGAATGAGCGTTCTCTCGGTGCAGGGACTGACGAAGACGTATGTCGGGGGCGACGGAGGCGTGATCACGGTGTTCGACGGCGTGGATCTCGAGGTCGAGCGCGGCGAGATGGTGGCCATCGTGGGTGCGAGCGGTGCCGGGAAGAGCACGCTGCTCCATCTGCTCGGCGCACTCGACCGACCGACGGCGGGACGTGTGCTGATCGGCGGCCGGCCGCTGGCGGGCATGAACGACGACGCCATTTCCGCCTTGCGCAATCGCACCGTGGGATTCGTCTTTCAGTTTCACCACCTGCTGCGCGAATTCACGGCGTTGGAGAACGTCATGATGCCGTTGCGCATTGGCGGCATGGACGAAGGGAGTGCTCGTGACCGAGCCCTCGCGTTGCTCGATCGCGTGGGGCTGGCGGGCCGCGTGCATCATCGTCCGAGCGAGCTGTCCGGGGGAGAACAACAGCGCAGCGCCGTGGCGAGGGCGCTCGCCGCCGATCCACAGATCCTGCTGGCCGACGAGCCGTCCGGGAATCTCGATCATCAGAACAGCGAGCGCCTGCACGACCTCTTCGTGCAGCTCGCGCGCGAGATGGAGATCGCCGTGGTCGTGGTGACGCACAACCGCGCCTTCGCGGCCCGGGCGGATCGCGTGCTGCAGCTCGAAGACGGCAAGCTGGCGCCGCTGGACGAGGCGGAGGGCGTCACCTGATGGTCTGCGACAACTGTCACGAGCGCGATGCCGTCGTGAATCTCACGACAATCGAGAACAACGCCGTCCGCCAGCTGCATCTGTGCGAGCAGTGCGCGGCCGAACGCGGTGTCGAGACGACGGTCGCCACTCCGAAGCATCCGCTGGGAGAGTTTCTCCAGGCGGTGCAACAGCAGTCCGGTCCGGCGAGTGCCGATGCCGGGAAGTGTGCATTCTGCGGACTCACGATGAAGGATTTTCGCGCGACGGGCCGCATGGGGTGCTCGCGTTGCTACTCGACGTTCGAGACCAGCATGCGCGAGCTCCTGCGCCGTGTTCACGGCAGTCCCCGCCATATCGGGCGGCCGTATCGCGCACCCAAGGACGATGTGCTGGAGAAGGCATCGGTGCTCGGCGAATTGCGCGACAAGCTGCGGCGGGCGATCGATCAGGAACAATTCGAGGTCGCGGCGCAGTTGCGCGACCGGATCCGGGTGCTCGAATGACGCTCGACCTGTCCTTGCTGCCTGATGGTGGCGTGCGCTGGCTGGATGCGTCCGGAGCGCACTCCGATGTGGTGCTGTCCACCCGGGTGCGATTGGCGCGGAACGTGGACGGCTTCGCCTTCACCGGGCGCGCGCGCGATGGCGAGCGCCTGCGCGTGCTGGCGCAGGTGCGCGACGCCCTGCAACAGGTCCCCGACCTGCCGCAGCACTTCCTCGTGCGCGTGGACGAGCTGGGGCCGGGCGAGCGTGCGATGCTCTTCGAGCGACATCTCGTGAGCAAGGAGCTGGCTGGACTCGACGCGCAGCATCCGCTCCGGTCCGGGGCGGCCGTGTATCTGTCCGACGGGTTGAGCGTCATGATCAACGAGGAGGATCACCTGCGCCTCCAGTCGCTTCAGTCCGGGTTCGAACTGCGTGCCGCGTTCGCCGCCCTCGACCGAATTGACCGGGAGATCGGTGCGCGGGTCCCTTTCTCGTACCACCCCGAGTTCGGGTTCCTCACGGCGTGTCCGACGAATGTGGGAACCGGAATGCGTGCTTCGGTACTCATTCATCTGCCGGGACTGGTGCTGACGAAGGAGATCGGACGGGTGTTGGCGGGGTTGCAGCAGATGGGACTGACGTATCGCGGGTTGTATGGTGAAGGGTCGGAAGTGGTGGGCAATTTTTTCCAGATCTCGAATCAGACCACGCTCGGACGGTCCGAGGAAGATCTGCTGGATCAACTCATCCGCGTCGTGGGTCACGTGATCGAGCGGGAAGAGGAAGGACGACGTGTCCTCCTCCGCGATGCGGGCTATATTATCGAAGACAAGCTCTGGAGGGCGTACGGCACGCTGCGATACGCGCGAAGCCTCACGTTCGACGAAGCGATGAACTACCTGAGCGGCGTACGTCTGGCTGTCGGACTGAAACTGATCCGCGGCCTCAGTGTATATACCCTCAACAAGCTCCTGATCTTTTCGCAGGCCGCGCACCTGTCGGCGGCGGAAGGACGATCGCTGACCGACAGCGAGACCAACCTCGCGCGCGCCCGCTATGTGCGCAGGGCGCTGGAGGATGAAGCGGGCGCCGTCGGTTAGCAGCACGTCCACACTGGGTCCTGAGGGACTGTATGAACGGCTACAACTTCACGGAGCGGGTGCGGAAGGTCCTCGCCATGGCGCGCGAGGAGGCGGCACGCCTCCATCACGAGTACGTCGGCACCGAGCATATCCTGCTCGGCCTCATCCGCGAGGGCGAGGGCGTGGCCGCCACGGTCCTGCAGAACCTTTCCGTCGAGCTGGACGAGATCCAGCAGAAGATCGAGGAGACGGTCAAGAAGGGAAAGGCCGCGCAGACGACCGGTCCGGATCTTCCGTATACCTCGCGGGCGAAGAAGGTGCTCGAGCTCGCGATGAGTGAGGCGCGCGAACTCAGCCATTCATACGTCGGCACCGAACACCTGCTGCTGGGTCTCCTGCGCGAGGAGAAGGGGATCGCCGCGCAGGTGCTCACCGACGCAGGAGTCAATCTCGAAGCCGCGCGTGCGGAGACGCTGCGCATCCTCGGGACGGAGATGCCGCAGCAGCAGGGCGGGGCGCAGGCGTCGGCTGGTGCCCAGCCCACGCCGGCGGCCCCCAAGGGCGAGAAGAAGTCGAAGACGCCGGCGCTCGATCATTTCTGTCGCGATCTGACGCAGCTCGCGGCGGAAGGGCAGCTCGATCCCACGATCGGTCGTGCCAAGGAGATCGAGCGCGTGATGGAGGTGCTCACGCGCCGCAAGAAGAACAATCCCGTCCTGATCGGCGAGCCTGGTGTGGGCAAGACCGCGATCGTGGAAGGGCTCGCACAGCTCATCGCCAACGGCGAGTGTCCGGAGTCGCTCCGCGACAACCGGGTGCTCTCGCTCGACATGGCGGCCGTCATCGCCGGCACGAAGTACCGCGGCCAGTTCGAGGAGCGGTTGAAGGCGGTGATGAACGAGATCGCGCAGAACAAGAACATCATCCTGTTCATCGACGAGCTGCACACCCTCGTTGGTGCCGGTGCGGCGGAGGGCGCGATCGACGCGTCCAACATGCTGAAGCCAGCGCTCGCGCGTGGGGAGCTCCAGTGCGTGGGCGCGTCCACGCTCAACGAGTATCGCAAGTACATCGAGAAGGATGGAGCGCTCGAGCGCCGCTTCCAGACGGTGGTCGTCGATCCGCCGTCGATCGATGAAACGGTCGAGATCCTCAAGGGCCTTCGCAAGAAGTACGAGGATCACCACAAGGTGACGATCCCCGACGCCACACTGCTGCTCGCGGCCAAGCAGTCGGAGCGCTACATCACCGACCGGTTCCTGCCCGACAAGGCGATCGATGTCATCGACGAGGCCGGCGCTCGCGCACGCCTCGCTGCACAGGCGCCGCCGCCGGAAGTTGCCGCCCTGAAGGCTGATCTCGAGAAGGTGAACACGGACAAGGAAACCGCGGTCCGCGATCAGAACTTCGAGAAGGCCGCATCGCTCCGGGACAAGGAGCGCGAGATCCAGGGTGACATCCGCAAGAAGCAGGAGGAGTGGGAGCAGCGCCGGCAGTCACACCGTCCGGTGCTGGGCGAGGAAGAGATCGCGTTCATCGTGAGCCGCTGGACGGGCATCCCCGTGACGCGGCTCCAGGAGGCGGAGACCAGTCGCCTGCTTCGGATGGAAGATGAGCTGCATCGCAACGTCATCGGGCAGGACGAAGCAATCAAGGCGATCAGCCGCTCGATTCGTCGCAGTCGCGCCGGGCTCAAGGATCCGAATCGGCCGATCGGCTCGTTCATCTTCAGCGGACCCACGGGGGTCGGCAAGACGGAGCTCGCGCGGTCGCTGGCCAAGTTCCTGTTCGCCGATGCGTCCGCCCTCATTCGCGTGGACATGAGCGAGTACATGGAGAAGTTCTCCGTGTCGCGACTCATCGGCGCGCCGCCAGGCTACGTGGGATACGAGGATTCGGGCACGCTCACCAAGGCGATCCGGCGCAAGCCGTATTCGGTGATTCTCCTCGACGAGATCGAGAAGGCGCATCCCGACGTCTTCAACATCCTGCTGCAGGTGCTCGACGAAGGCCATCTGACCGACAACTACGGCCGCCAGATCGACTTCAAGAACACCGTCGTGATCATGACATCCAACGTCGGCGCCCGCGACATCACGAAGGGCAAGGGCCTCGGATTCACCACCGGCGACAGCGTCCAGTCGTTCGAACGCATGCAGGAGAAGGTGAAGGAGGAGTTGAAGGTGGTGTTCAACCCTGAGTTCCTGAACCGGCTCGACGACATCATCGTGTTTCATCCGCTCGACCGCGGGCACATCACCCAGATCGTCTCCATCCTGCTGAAGGATGTCCGGAAGCGGCTGGCCGAGGATGAGTTGACGATCAAGCTGACGGACGCAGCCACCGAACTGCTGGTCAAGAACGGCTACGACGAAGCGTACGGTGCGCGGCCGCTCAAGCGATCGATCCAGAAGTTCATCGAGGATCCGCTCTCCGAAAAAATCCTGCTCGGCGAGTTCACGAAGGGTGACGAGATCGAGGCCGACGCCTCGGCGGACGGGAGCAAGCTGGACTTCAAGGTGATGTCGAGCGCGTCGAACACCTGATCGGTCGATAGGGAAACCAGAACAAGGCCGGCAGGGTCCAACTCCGGGGACCCTGCCGGCCTTCTTCCGTGTATATTGTCGTGATGCCTCGACTCTTTTGTGTTGCCGTCGCCCTGCTGTGCCTGGGGGCGACGGCGCGCGCGCAGGACGCCGCCGTTGCGGGCCGCTGCGCCGCACCCGATTCCATCATATTCCGCGGCTCGACGCGCACCTCCGATGCGACCCTGCGGTCGGAGACGGGGCTCGTGCCGGGCGCGATGAATTACCGCGTGATCGACCGCGCCATCAAGGCGCTGTATGCGCTTGGACAGTTCGAGGACGTGCAGGCCGCCTGCGAACTGGAACCAGGCGGGGCGCGGGCGGACCTGGTGTTCACGCTCCGGGAGCGCATGCTCCTGCGGAATGTGGACGTCACCGGCACGGACAGGCTCTCGCGCAACGACGTGCGCGACCGGGTGGACCTGCTCGTCGGCCGAGCCGTCGATCCCGCGCAGGTGGCGCATGCCGTCCAGCGCATCGACTCGTTGTATCAGGCGGCGGGCTACTATCTCGCCCGCGTGAGGCCGGAAACCACGGTGGTGAACGGTCAGGTGGATCTGCTCTTCCGGGTCGATGAGGGACGCCGGCTCGCCGTGTCCGGTGTGGCGATCGAAGGAAATCGGGGTGTGTCGGACCGGTCCGTCGTCGCGGCGATGTCCACGAAGCCCGAAGGTTTTCTCTGGCTCCGGAAAGGCGAGCTGGATGCCGACAAGTACGCCGCCGACGTGAGCGAGAAGATTCCCGCGCTCTACGCGCAGAAGGGGTATATCGACGCGCAGGTGCTGAAGGATACGCTCAAGGTGGATCGCGCCCGCGGCAAGGCGCTCGTCGACATCACCGTGAAGGAAGGGCCGCGCTACAAGATCGGCACCTTCGAGGTCACGGGAAGCCGTCATTTCTCGAACGAAGACATCGCGCGATACTACCCGTTCGGAGAGCGTCCAACGACGATCACCGGCGCGATGAAGGGACTGTTGCGCACCGGCCGGAAGAACGACGACGCGCTCTACTTCGATCAGGCGCGATGGGACGAGGCGACCCGGAGCGTGGGCGAGGCCTATGCGAACGAAGGCTACATCTACGCGAACGTGCGACCGGTCGTGCAGCGCACGGTGGGGCCCGATGGCGCACCGACGGTCAACCTCCGCTGGGAGGTGGACGAGCGGCAGCCAGCCATCGTGAATCGCGTGGAGGTGCTCGGCAACGACATCACGTCCGAGTCGTGCATCCGCAACCAGATCTTCGTCGTGCCTGGCGACGTGTTCCGCCGTGAAGCGCTGATCCGCAGCTACCAGAGCATCGGCAACCTCGGTTTCTTCGAAACGCCGCTGCTCCCGCCCGATACCAAGACAGCCAACGACAATGGAGACGTGGACGTCATCTTCCGCGTGAAGGAGAAGCGCACCGGCAACGTCAACTTCGGCGCGTCGGTCGGGCAGGGCAACGGCGTGGGTGGCTTCATCGGGTTCGATCAGCCCAATCTGTTCGGACTGTGCAAGCGCGGCGCGCTCAACTGGCAGTTCGGGCAGTACGTGAACGATTTCAGCCTGAGCTACACCGATCCGTTCATTCGCGAATCGCAGATCTCGGGCACGGTCACGGCCTATCACTCCCAGACCCGCTATTACGTGAGCAACGTCGGCCGGCAGACGCGCGTCGGCGGACAGCTTCAGGTCGGCTTTCCCGTGCTCGGGTCGAGATTCTCCCGGCTGTTCCTGTCGTATGGTGCCGAGCGCGTGAACTATGGCGGCGGCGCGAACTCGCTGACGAGCACGATCAACTGCCGCATCGTCACCTGTTCGCGGTCCACGCTGGGGGCGAACTTCGACCATGACACGCGTGTCGGCTTGCCATTCCCGACCGATGGCGGCAACCAGACCCTGTCGGCGCAGGTGAACGGCTTCTTCGGCGGCGCCCAGTACACGCGCTACACCGGCGAGATGAAGCATTATGCCACCCTCGCGCAGTTCGGCGGCGGTGCCCTGGGCAGTGAGCCGATCACCCTCGCGCTCGCGTTGAAGTCGCGGGCCGGTGCGGTGTTCGGCAACGTGGGCGGGTTCTACGTCTCGCAGAAGTTCTCGCTCGGCGGCGTGCAGTACGGGGAACCACTTCGTGGCTACGATGAGTTCTCCATCACGCCGGCGGGATACGTCGGAGGCACGTCGCAGAACGCCACCGAGAATTCCTTCGGCAGCGCCTTCTTCACGAATTCGGTGGAGCTGGGGCTGCGTTTCAATCAGCAGTTCTACGTCGGGACGTTCTACGACGCGGGCAACATCTGGGCGCGTCCGCAGGACTTCAATCCCACGCGGCTGTTTCGCGGTGCGGGAGTCGGCGCCGCCGTCGTGACCCCTCTTGGACCGCTTGGCCTCGACTGGGGGTATGGATTCGACCGCGTCGAGAACGGCGTCAAGAAGCCCGCCTGGCAGTTGCATTTCAAGCTCGGACAGCTCTTCTAACCTGGAGTCCACATGCGTGTGATCTTTCGCGCGGCATCCGCCGCGCTCGTGTTCGTCGCCGCCGCCGGTTCGTCGCTCGCGGCACAGAGTGGGCAGAAGATGGCCTACATTCGCTCGTCGGTCCTGCTTGAGCAGGCGCCTGGTCGCGTCGAGGCGGAAGCGCAGTTCGACCGCGAGACCGGCACCTACCGCGACCAGATCAAGCGCATGAGCGACTCGCTCAATGCGCTGGTCGCCGATTTCGAGAAGGCGCAGGCATCGCTGTCCGCCGCGACGCGTGACTCGCGTGGCAAGGCGATCCAGGCGCGCGAGGCCGACTATCAGCGGCGCACGCGCGAGCTGGAGCAGAAGGCGCAACAGCGCCAGGCCGAGCTGGTGCAGCCAATTCTCGATCGCGTCAAGCAGGCCATCGAGGATCTGCGCATCGAGGGCGGATACGCGTTCGTCTTCAACGCCGATCAGGGGTCGGCGATCGTGGCGATGGACAAGAATCTGGACATCACCGATCGCGTGCTCGTCAAGCTGCGCGGCATGACGGCGACGTCCGCGCCGCGTCCCACGACCGGCGCACCGACAGCGGCGCCGTCGGGAGTCACTCGTCCGCAGACCCCTCCGCGCGACTGACGCGTGACGGAGCGGTCGCCTTCGGGGCAGGCACGGGGCGGTGAGCGTCAGCAGGCGCTCACCGCTTCGGCCATTGCGGCGGCAGTACAGGGCACCCTGCGTGGCGATCCGGACATCGTCGTCACGGGCGTGGCCCCCCTCGACCGCGCGGAGCGGCACCACCTCACTTTTCTCGCGAGTGCCAGTTACGTCCCGGTCTTCGCGCAGTGCGAGGCGGGAGTCGCGCTCGTCTCGCGCGCGCTGGCCGAATCGGCTGGTCACGTGCTGGCGCGCGTCATCGTGGATGATCCGCACGAGGCGATGCTCTCGCTGCTCGCATCGCTCCATCCTGAATCAGTGCACGTGCCGGGTGTCCATCCCACCGCGGTCATCGGTCGCGGCGTGCGTTTCGGCGAGCGTGTGTCCATCGGGCCATACGTCGTCGTCGGGGACGGCGCCCACATCGGTTCGGACACGCGGGTGGCCGCTCACGTGGTCGTCGGCGAGGGCGTTTCGATCGGCGAGCGCTGCGACCTCTCGCCCGGTGTCACGCTGTACGCGGGCACGGAGTTGCACGATCGCGTCCGCGTGCATGCGGGCGCGCGGCTCGGCTCCGACGGGTTCGGCTACGTGTTTCGTGAGGGTCGACACGAGAAGATTCCGCACGTCGGGCGATGCATCGTGCACGACGACGTCGAGATCGGCGCGAATACGTCGATCGACCGTGGCAGTATCGACGATACGGTGATCGGTGCCGGAACGAAGATCGATAATCTCGTTCATATCGCCCACAACGTGCGCGTCGGCCGTCTCTGCCTGATCATGGCGCAAGTGGGCGTCGCCGGATCGGTGCGACTCGCCGACGGGGTGATCCTGGCTGGACAGGTGGGCATCGCCGGGCATCGTTCGATCGGAGCTGGCGCGCGTCTGGCCGGGCAGGCGGGCGTGTTCGGCGACGTCCCGGCGGGTGAGACCTGGTCGGGGTACCCGGCGCGTCCGCATCGCGACGCACTCAAGGCGCAGGCCGCGCTGTTCCGCCTGCCTCGACTGTTGCGAGCGCTGGAGCGGTTGGTGGAGGAGCGCGACGACACGCGCTCCGCGGACACCTGATGCGCCGGACCATCGCTGCCGTGGTGCAGGTGTCAGGAACGGGACTTCACCTCGGGATGGACTGCACGCTGGAATTCAGGCCGGCCGTGGCCGGTCATGGAGTGACGTTTCATCGGCGCGACATCCCCGGTGCGGCTCCCATCCCGGCCATCGCCGAGCACGCCGTGCTGACCGAGCGCCGGACGCAGCTCGGTGAGGAGCCGAATGCGGTCCACACGGTGGAGCATGTCCTGGCGGCGGTCCATGCGCTCGAGGTGGACGACCTCGAGATCTCGATGGACGGCCCGGAGCCGCCCATCATGGACGGCAGCGCCGGCCCGTTCTTCGACGCGCTGCGGGGCGCCGGCTTCGCGGAGCGACCCGGTTGCGTGCGGATCGGCCGCCTCGTCTCGCCGATCCGCCTCGTCGACGGGGAATCGACCTACGAGGCTGTCCCGTCGGACCGACTCGAGCTGGACATCACGATCGATTTTCCGCACGCGTTGATCGGGCGGCAGCATTTCCGGCTCGACGTGACGGCGGAGCGCTTCGCTCGTGAACTGGCGTGGGCGCGGACCTTCGGCTTCGTGCGCGAGGTCGAACCGTTGCGCGCCCGCGGGCTCATTCGGGGGGCGTCGACGCAGAATGCAGTCGTCCTCGACGGCAGTGGCGTCGTCGAGAACACGCTCCGCTCGCCGGACGAGTTCGTTCGGCATAAGATGATGGATTGTGTAGGTGATCTCGCGCTCGCCGGTGTCCGGCTCAAGGCCCGCATCGTCGCGCACAAACCCAGTCATCGCGGCACCGTCTTGTTCGTGCGCGCGTTGCAGGCGTCGATAAAGCAGGAGACCCAGGTGCTCGGTATCGAAGAAATCATGAAGGTGCTGCCACATCGCTATCCCTTCCTGCTCGTGGATCGGGTGATCGAGATCGATCCCAACAAGCGGATCGTCGGCATCAAGAACGTCACGATCAACGAGCCGTTCTTCCAGGGCCACTTCCCCGGGCATCCCATCATGCCGGGCGTGCTGATCGTCGAGGCCATGGCGCAGGTCGGCGGCATGTTGCTGATGGGCACCTTCCCCGATCCGGGGAGCAAGGTCGTGTACTTCACCTCGCTGAACAACGTGAAGTGGCGCCGTCCCGTGAAGCCGGGCGATCAGCTGCGCTTCGAACTGGATCTCGTTCAGGTGCGCGGCATGATGTGCAAGATGAACGGGGTCGCGAAGGTGGATGGCGAGATCGTCTGCGAGGCGGAGATGGGCGCGATGGTGCGCGACAAGTGAGCCCGCGTATCCACCCGACGGCCATCGTCAGCCCGGATGCGCAGATCGCGGACGATGTGGAGATCGGGGCGTTCGCGATCATCGGGGAGGGCTGCTCGATCAGCGAGGGCTGCGTGATCGCGCCGCGAGCGACACTCGAGCGAAATGTGCTGCTGGGATCCGGCGTGAAGGTCGGCATCGGCAGCGTCCTCGGCGGCGACCCGCAGGACCTCAAGTTCAGGGGCGAGCCGACGACGGTCGAGATCGGCGAGGGAACGACGATTCGCGAGTACACGACGATCAACCGCGGGACGACGCAGTCGTTCAAGACCTCCGTCGGCAAGCACTGCTTCATCATGTCCTATGTCCATCTGGCGCACGACTGTCATGTCGGCGACGGCGTGATTCTCGTCAACAGCGTGCAGCTCGCTGGACACGTCACCGTGGGCGACAAGGCGATCATCGCGGGCGCGAGCGCGGCACACCAGTTCGTGAAGGTGGGGCAGTTTTCCTTCGTCGGCGGCTGCTCCCGGATCTCGCAGGACGTGCCGCCCTACGTGAAAGCCGTCGGCAATCCGATCAAGCTGTACGGCCTGAACAGCGTGGGGCTCCAGCGCAACAACTTTCCCGAGGACGTGGTGCGGGAGCTGAAGCGCGCGTACCGCATCTTCTTCCGTTCGGAGCTCAACGTGTCGCAGGCCAAGGAGCGCGCGGCCGCGGAGTTGAAGCCGTTCCCCGAGGTGCTCGAGCTGCTGCGCTTCGTGGAAGAGAGCGGTCGCGGGGTCGTGGTGTGACGAGGCGGATCCGCACGGGCGTCATCGGAGCCGGCGGGCTTGGGCACCACCACATCCGTATTCTCCGCGACGTGCAGGGCCCCGACTTCGTGGGGTTTTTCGAGGCGCGACCGGATCGCGCGGCGCAGGTGGCCAAGGAGCTCGGCGTGCGCGCATTCGACTCGCTCGAGCAATTGCTCGACGAGGTGGATGCCGTCACGATCGTCGTCCCGACGCCCGCGCACTTCGAGGTTGCGCGGACCGTGCTGGCGCGCGGCATTCACGCGCTGATCGAGAAGCCACTCGCCGCGACGCTCGCCGAGGCGGACGAGATGCTCGCCGTGGCGCGAGCGCACGGCGCGCTCGTGCAGACGGGGCATGTCGAACGGTTCAATCGCGCCATCCGCGCCGCGCTGCCGTACGTGGATGCGCCGCGGTTCATCCAGAGCGACCGGCTGGCCCCATTCAACCCTCGCGGCGCTGACGTGGCGGTCGTGCTCGATCTCATGATCCACGACATCGACCTGATTCTCACGCTCGTGGGAGGACGGACCTCGTCCGTGCACGCGGTGGGGATACCGGTGCTCACGCCGTTCGTCGACATCGCGAACGCGCGAGTGGGGTTCGAGTCGGGTGCGGTGGCGAACATCACGGCGAGCCGCGTGTCGCGCGATCGGATGCGGAAGCTGCGCATCTTCCAGCAGAGCGGATATCTCTCGCTGGATCTGGGCGCCGGTCATGGGGAATTCTTCCGACTGCGCGGTGACGTCGACGTCGCCGAACTGGCGCTGGCCCCACTCGCGCTCGAGCAGTTCGTCGAGCGCATCCCGCTCGTGGCCGACGAGGGAGACGCCCTTCGACTCGAGTTCGAGAGCTTCCTCGCCGCCGTACGCGGCGAGTCTCCGGTGGTCGTCACCCGCGAAGCCGGGCCGGCACCCCTCGCCGGGGCGCGTAGCCGCGTCTCCCACAAAGAACCCC
>JAJAYP010000069.1 GCA_026786185.1 Gemmatimonadaceae bacterium | reverse complement strand
TGGCGCTCCTGTCGGCCGCGTTCGTCAAAGGCTCGCAGGACGCCGGCGTCGTTGCGACGATCAAGCACTTTCCGGGGCATGGCGATACCGACGTCGACTCGCACATTGGACTCCCGACGGTGAGCGCGACGCTCGCGCGACTCGATTCCGTGGAGCTCGTGCCGTTCGCCGCGGGCATCGACGCCGGCGCGGGCATGGTCATGACGGCGCACATCGCGCTGCCGGCGGTGCAGGGCGACAGCACGACGCCGGCGACGCTGGCGCCGAAGATCATCACGGGACTGCTGCGCGATCGCCTGCACTTCACTGGGCTCGCCATCACCGATGCGATGACGATGGGTGGCATCGGGAAGGGCTACTCGACGGAGGAAAGCTCGGTGCTCGCAGTGCAGTCGGGCGCCGACGTGCTGCTGAAGCCGACTGACCCCACGAAAGCGGTCGATGCCCTGGTGCAAGCCGTGGAGCGTGGCGTCATCACGCGAGCCCGCATCGACTCGTCGGTGCGCCGCGTGCTCGAGCTCAAGGCGCGAACGGGCGTGGCGTTCCGGCCCATCGCACCGCTCGACTCGCTGCGAGACATCGTCGGGAATCCGGCGCACCGGATGCTCGCGGCGGACATCGCCGTCCGCGCCGTGACGCTGCTCCGCGACCGGGACACGCTGGTACCGGTGGCGAGTGGAGCGCGCACCGTGCTCGTGCAGTACATGCCGGAGACGGAGCTGCGCGCCGGCCGTGCCTTCGCCTCGACGATACGCCAGGCACTTCCGCAGTCACGGGCGTTCAAGATCGGGCCAGCCGTGCCGCTGGCGACGCTGGACTCCATCGCGCGCGAGGTGCGCGGCGCCGACCGCGTGATCGTCGCGACTTACGTGCGTCGCATCGAGGGTGAGGGCCGGTTCGCGATGCCGGCCCACATTGCCGCCTGGATCGATACGCTGTCCACGCGCGAGCGCGTCGTCGTCGTTTCGCTCGGCAATCCGTATCTCATCCGGCAGTTTCCGCGGGTCGGATCGTACCTCGTCACGTACGGCGTGGCCGACGCGCTGGAGCGGGCCGGTGCGGCGGCGGTGCTCGGCCGTGCCCCGATCACGGGAACCGTGCCGGTATCACTGCCGGGATTCTTCGCTCGCGGGGACGGGATCCGGCGGGATCTCGTGGTTCGTTAGCGGCGAGCGGTCTGCGGCGCGAGCCTACCTCGGCCCGATGGCGACGCGGCGCGCGCCTGAGGGTGATGGCGGGGACGAAGATCAGGTCCCTGCTGCGGAGACCGAGCGCTGAGTGATCGTAGAACACACCGAGCTCGGGGCGGATGGCAAACTCGGCGTCACCGATCTGCACGCCGCCGAACACACCGAGCGTGGGCTTGTCCGTCACCGCGCCTTGCGTAATGGGCACGACGTGCATGGCGCGAATGCCGCCGTAGGGCACGAGCGAGGCATCCTCGCGCCCCGATGCGATCAGCGTCGCCTGCAGCATGAGGTGCTCGCCCGCGTTCACGATGCCGCCACCCGCGCTGTAGGCGAACGCGGTGCCGGCGCCAGAGAGATCGGTGTTCAGGCGGCGCTTGTAGTCGGCGGTCACACCGCCAGGCAGCAGGCGGAGTCCGAAGTCGGACCGTTGGTCGAGTCCGCGACGATACTCCAGGTTGCTGCCGGCCAGCGGACCGGCGATGCTGTCACCCGGCACCTTGATCGCGTTGGGGATGAAGTACCACGACGTGCTGCGCGTCGTCTCACGCGCCGGCACCGTCTGCGCCGTGGTGCCCACGGTGTAGGGGAGGCAGGCGGTGGTCGCGGCAAAAACGACGGGACTGGCGGCGATGACACGACGGATGAGCGTGCGCATGATGAGCTCCGTGATGAGATGGAGTTCATGTTAGAGCGCAGGGTATGGCGACCCCATACGTCGAATGACGTAGACGATCAGGTGCGTCCGGTATCGACGCAGGGGCGGACCATCCGACCGGACTTCCCGCGCGATTAGAATGAGCGATGTCGCACGCCACTGCAGCCGTACCGCATCCCGGCCAGAAGAAGGCGTACGCCGTGCTCGCGCTCGGCGTGTTCGCCATCGGCTGGTCCGCGCTGTTCGTGCGCTGGTCCGAGCTGCCCGGATGGACATCGGCGTTCTGGCGCATGGCGCTCGCGCAACTCGTGTTCGTGCCATGGGCGCTTGCGTCGCGACCCGCCGGAGCCGCCCGGCTGAATCGCTCCGCCGTGCGGGACGCGGTCGTCGCCGGTGTGTTCTTCGCTGCCGACCTCGCGCTGTTCAACAGCGCGGTGATGATGAGCTCTGCCGCCAATGCGACGCTCCTCGGCACCAATGCGCCGATCTTCGTGGCGCTCGGCGCTTGGCTGCTCTATCGCGACCGGCCCACGCGCCGCTTCTGGATGGGATTCGCGCTCAGCTTCGCCGGGATGATCGCCATCGTCGGCACCGATGTGCTGCGTCATCCACAGCTCGGCGTGGGCGACGCGTTCGCCGTGGGCGGCGCGGCATGCTATGCCGGCTACCTGCTCTACGTGCGGCGCAGCCGCCAATCGATCGACGCGCTCACGTTCAGCGCGATCTCGGGTGTGGCGGCTGCGCTGACGCTCCTCGTCATCTGCCTGATCATCGGCACGCCGCTGCGCGGCTATGCGACGCAGAGCTGGTGGGCACTGATCGGGCTTGCGCTCGTGACTCAGGTCGTCGGTCACCTCTCGGTGGCGTACGCCCTGGGACGACTCCCCGTCTCGAGAACGTCGATCGCCCTGCTCGGCCAGGCGCCTCTCACGGCCGTCCTCGCCGTCCCATTACTTGGCGAACGACTGACGATGTTGCAGTTCGTGGGTGGCGCGCTCGTGCTCGCCGGCATCTTCGTGGTGAATCGCGTGCCCCGCGCCCGCGCAATGGAGCCGGAACCGCTGATGGAGTGAGTGTATCTCACTGCTCGATGCTCACTGCTTCCACCTCCAGTCTTCCCCCGTCCGGTGACGCCGCTCACGGAGCGCCGCCGGTCCATGTGGTCTCTTGTGGGGCACCTCGCGCTGGCACCCGGCGCACGCCGCTGGGGGCTGCAGGGCCAGCGCGAACTTTCTCAGGAGATTGCGTGAATTCTTTCAAGACCATGCGCCTCGCCGTACTCGGCGTCGCTCTCGTTTCCGCCACCGTGCTCGTCGCGTGTTCCGATACGACCGCCCAGGGCACCGGCACACTTCAGCTTCAGCTCACCGACGCGCCGTTTTCGTCGGACTCCGTGAGCCGCGTGGACGTCTACGTCGTGCGCGTCGATGCGAAGGCGGCGGAAACAGAGACGGCAGAGATGGCCGATGGCACGTCGGACGCAGAGGCGATGACCCGCGAGTGGACCACTGTCGCCACACCGAACCGCCTGATCGAGCTGTTGGCGCTTCGCAATGGCATAACCACCGCACTCGGCGAAACGAAGATCGCCGCGGGGAGCTATCGCTCCTTCCGCCTGGTGATCGACCCCTCGAAGTCGAGCGTGACACTGAAGAACGGCACCGTGCTCACTTCCATCTCGACGCCGAATGTCTCCTTCCCCAGCGTAGCGCGCTCGGGCATCAAGGTGAAGCTCGATCGCCCCATCGCGATCGAGGCCGACGGCACCACCCTGGCCGTCGTCGACTTCGACGTCTCGCAGAGCTTCGTGCTCCGCGGCAACACGATTGCCGAGAGCGGGTTGATCTTCAAGCCGGTGATTCGCGGCACGACGAAGTAGGCAGTCGCTGCTGCGCATGACCAGGTAGCCACAAGCTGGTCGCAGATCCGACGGGGGCGCCACGATCATCGTGGCGTCCCCGTCGCCATTTCACCTGCCATTGCAGTGACCGGGTCAACGGCGTGTCGTCTTCCATCGGAAGCCCGCCCGTCGTTCCGACGTGCGGCGACCTCCCGTTGGCCGTCTTCCGGCGACCGAATCTCACGATGTCCGAGCCCGCCCTCCGGTGTCCTGGCTGCGGAGCGCCTGCCACGGCGGAGGCCGCGTCGTGCGCGTACTGTGGCTCGGCGCTCGCCACGGTCACCTGCGCCTCGTGCTTCGCGTCGATGTTCGCAGGCAGCCGGTTCTGTGCCCGATGCGGCGCCGAGGCCACGCGTGAACTACTGGCGGATGAAGCTCCGCTGGCGTGTCCGCGCTGCCGGGAGACGATGCAGGCCCTTCGGCTCGGCACGACGAGCGCGCACGAGTGCGCGGCGTGCGGTGGGCTCTGGCTCGATCCTGAATCGCTGCAGCGTCTCTCGAACGCCAGTGAGGATCGCTCGATGGTGGCAGTCGTGCTCGCGGGGCGAGTGCCCATGCTCGCGACGCCGCCGGACACCGTGCGCTACATCCCGTGCCCGCGCTGCCAGCGACTGATGAACCGGAAGAACTTCGCGCAGGGCTCGGGCGTGGTGCTCGACATCTGCTCGAAGCACGGCATCTGGCTCGACCGAGGCGAGCTGGAACGCCTGCTCGGTTTCGTCGAGAAGGGCGGACTGGCGAACGCCCGGGCCCGCGAACGCGAGCGACTCGTCGAGGAACAGCGATGGATGACCGCGCGCCACGCCGCGCAGCCCGGCGCGACGGGCACGACGAACGGCGAGACCTCCATGTTCCACGTGCGGCACCAGCCCGACGACGACGCTATCTCCACCGATTCCATCGGTGGCTTTCTCTTCGACGTGTTCAAGGCCGCCCTCCGCGATTGAGCACGATCACTCTTTTCCATCGGACACCATCATGAGCCTGCGCGACTTCATCAAGGGCGAGCTGATCGACATCATCGAATGGCTCGAGAGCTCGACCGACGCGATGGTGTGGCGGTTCGACCGCCCGGACAACGAGATCAAGAACGGAGCACAGCTCATCGTGCGGCCGGGTCAGGTCGCCGTGTTCGTCGACCAGGGCACTGTCGCCGACATTTTCGAGCCGGGCCGTCATGTTCTCAGCACGCAGAATCTTCCGCTGCTCTCCACGCTGCGCGGCTGGAAGCATGGCTTCGACAGCCCGTTCAAGGCCGAGGTCGTGTTCGTGAGTACGCGGCAGTTCGTGAGCAACAAGTGGGGCACCAAGCAGCCGGTGATGACGCGCGATCCCGAGCTTGGCCCGGTGAGGCTGCGCGTGTTCGGCACCTACGTCGTGCGCGTGACGGACGCCGAATCGTTCGTGCGCGAGCTCGTCGGCGCCAACTCCTCGTTCACGATCGGGCAGATCAGCGACCAACTCCGCGACCTCGTCGTCGCGCGGTTCAGTGAGCTCCTCGGCGAGAACACGGTGCCGGTACTCCAGCTTGCGGCCAACTACAAGGACCTTGGCGACCAGGCGGCGACACGGCTCGTACCCGAGCTGGAAAAGTTCGGCGTGGAGCTGACCAAGCTCGTCGTGGAAAGCATCGCGCTGCCGGATGAAGTGGCGGCGACGCTGGACCAGCGGACGCGCATCGGCCTGATCGGCGGAGACATGAACGCCTACGCGCAGCTCCTCACGGCCGATGCAGTGCGCGACGCGGCGCGCAATCAGGGAGCCGGCGGCGCTGGTGCGGCCATCGGCGTGGGGCTGGGCGTG
>JAJAYP010000068.1 GCA_026786185.1 Gemmatimonadaceae bacterium | reverse complement strand
GGCTCCACGACGCTCCCCAGGTTCGCCCACACGGTGTACGCCGCGACGTAATCGAGCGGCCGCACGACCGACGCGCCGAGCGCGCTGGCTGGCACCGCCATGATGGGCGTGCCGATGCCGGTGCGACGACCCATCGCCGTCATCGAATCGAGTCCCACCTGCAGCGCGAGCTGCACCGCGACCGGATTGCGGGAATGCGTGAGCGCTTCGCGCAGTGTGATCGGTCCCATGAACTTTCCGTCGGCGTTCTCGGGGCGGTACACCTCGTTCCGCACACTGTCGATCACGATGGCGATCGCACTGTCCCCCGCGATCGTCGCCGCGCTCAGGCTGTCCTCGAGCGCGAGTGCGTAGACGAACGGCTTGAACGAGGAACCTGGCTGCCGAAGCGCGTTCGTGGCGCGGTTGAATGGCGCGAGCCGATGATCCCGCCCTCCCACCAGCGCCTTCACGTCTCCCGTCGCCGGCTCGATCGCGACCACCGCGCCCTCGAGTGCATCGATCTTGTTCGCCGCGAGCGCGAGCGTGGGATGCCGGTAGCCGGCGCGTCGCTCGACGTCGAGCGTGCCCTGCACCAGCGCGTCGACCGCCGCACGCTGGAGCGCGACGTCCACCGTCGTGTGGATGCGATATCCGCCGGCGGAGAGATTGACGCCGGCCCGCTCCAGCGTTTGGCGCACGGCGTCGACGAAATACTCGGCGGCCACGGCCATGCCGTGATTCTGTACCGTCACCACCGGCTCGGCCTTCGCGCGTTCCGCGTCCGCGGCGCGAACGAATCCCTGCGCCGCCATGAGACCGAGGATGAGATCGCGGCGCGTCTTCGCCTTGTCGGGAAACCGCGTCGGGTCGTAGCCTACCGGCGATTTCGGCAGCGCGGCCAGCGTGGCCGCTTCAGCGAGCGACAACCGCGCTGCCGTCTTGCCGAAGTAGTGGCGTGCCGCCGACTCGACGCCATGCCAGCCGTGCCCGAAGTTGATCTGGTTGATGTAGCCTTCGAGAATCTGGTCCTTCGAGTAACGCCGCTCCATCTCCCGCGCCGCGCTCTGCTCGCGCAGCTTCCGGCCCACGCTCATGTCTCGCCGGTCGATCTGATCGGGGTGCATGTTGCCGACGAGCTGCTGCGTGATCGTGCTCGCGCCGCCGCGGTTGTCGCCCGTAATGCCCTCGAGCAGCTTGCCCTTGATGGCGCCCGCGACGCCGATGAGGTCGACGCCATCATGTTGATAGAAGCGATGGTCTTCCACGGCGACGAACGCCTGCCCGACGTACTTCGGCAGCGTGCGAATGGAGACCGAGGTGCGTGACTCACGACCGATCTCGCCGATGAACGATCCGTCGCGCGCGTAGACGAGCGACGTCTGGGGCTGCGGAACGAGCTGCCAGGGCTCGCCAGTGGACTGTGCGCTGGCGACGGGTGCCGCCAGCAGGGCGACGACGGCGAACGTGTGGAGACGGGACATGGGAGAGCTGTACACCTGGGTCAGGAGCCGGTTCGCGCGATTGAATCGAGGGACGCTTTCAGACTGACGACCAGTACCTGGCACGTGGTACTTCGTACCGAGTATCAGGTACTGCGCTCTTCGCCGTTGCACCCGTCCCGCCACGGCGCGACCTTTCCACCACATGGCTCCTTCCCTGACGCTCGCGCTCGCCCAGTTCCAGCCGAAGAAGGGCGATTACGCAGCGAACCTCGCCCGGATCGGGGCCCTGCTCCATCAGGCCGCGGCACTGCCGGTCCCTCCACGCCTCGTGTGTTTTCCCGAGACGTCGCTCAGCGGCTATTTCCTGGAGGGCGGCGTGCGGGAGCACGCCGTCACGGCGGGACAGCTCGCGGCAGATCTGCACCGGGCGTATGCGGGCACCCCCGTCGATGTGTGCGTCGGGTTCTACGAAGTGTGGCAGAACACGCTCTACAACAGTGCGCTGTACGTCTCGCTGGGCGAGGCTGTGCCCCTCGTGCGACACGTACATCGCAAGGTGTTCCTCCCCACCTACGGCATGTTCGACGAAGCCCGCTTCGTCGAGCCCGGCCACGAGATGCGCGCGTTCGACACGCCGTGGGGCCGCGCCGCGATCCTCATCTGCGAAGACGTCTGGCATTCGATGTCGGGCACCATCGTCGCGCTGGACGGCGCGCAGCTCATCATCGTCCCCACCGCCCCGCCGGCGCGTGGCACGTCGCCCAAGCAGGACGGCGTGCCCGGCCCCGCGAGCGTCTCCCGCTGGGAGCGGCTCGCCCGCGACATGGCCGACGAGCACGGACTGTTCGTCGCACTCGTGCATCTGGTGGGCAGTGAAGGCGGCAGGCTGTTCCCCGGCAGCGCGCTGCTCGCTGGCCCCAAGGGCGAAGTCCGCGTGCGCGGCCCGTTGTGGGACGAGGCGCTCGTGGTGGCGTCGCTCGATCTCGCCGACGTCACGCGTGCCCGCGCCGACATGCCACTGATTGCCGATCTCGAGACGATGGCGCCGCATCTCCGCGACGCGTTGGCCAGGGTGGACGCCGGCACCCCGCACCTGCTCGCGTTCGACGGGATGGAGGCGATTGCCGAGACGATGGGCGTGCCGACCGCCACGACACACGAGCCGTCGTCCACCACCCGCCCTCGGGCCACATCCGCACGCGATGCGACCTCGTCGTTTCCGATCGTGCACGCTGCACCCTCCGCGGGACCATCCGCGCTGACCATCGACGCGGCACTGGTGGAAGACTGGCTCGTGCACTTCCTGCGCGACGAGATGCGTCGGCGGGGATTCGGCACGGTCGTCGTCGGCATCTCCGGCGGCGTCGACTCGGCCGTCAGCGCCAGCATCGCGGCGCGCGCGCTCGGCCCCGCCAACGTCATCGGGGTTCGTCTTCCGTACCGCACGTCCAGCCAGGAGAGCCTGGCGCACGGCCAACTCGTCATCGACGCGCTCGGCATCGAAGGTCGCACGCTCGACATCAGCGCAGCGGTAGACGGCTATCTCAACACCGAGCCGGATGCCGATGCCTCGCGTCGGGGAAACGTCATGGCGCGCATGCGCATGATCGCCCTGTTCGACCTCTCGGCAAAGCATCGCGCCATTCCGGTGGGCACCGGTAACAAGACGGAGCGTCTGTTCGGCTACTTCACCTGGCATGCGGATGATTCTCCGCCGATCAACCCACTCGGCGATCTGTTCAAGACCCAGGTGTGGGCGCTCGCGCGGCATCTCGGTCTGCCCGATGTCGTGATCGGAAAGGCACCGTCGGCTGACCTGGTGATCGGCCAGACGGACGAGGGTGACTTCGGCATCAGCTACGCGAAGGCGGACGAGTTGCTGAACTGGCTGGTGAGCGGATACTCGCCAGACGAGCTGATCGAGCGGGGATTCGACGCGGCGGATGTCGCGCTCGTCTTCAAACGCCTGTCGTCCACGCACTGGAAGCGGCGCCTGCCCACCGTCGCGATGCTCAGCTCGTCGACGATCGGCGAGTCGTTTTCTGGGCCCGTTTCTTTAGTGCCATGGTGAAAAGAAGGAAGTACGTAAGTGCGGAGGTGCGGTGCCCCGGG
>JAJAYP010000067.1 GCA_026786185.1 Gemmatimonadaceae bacterium | reverse complement strand
GGTGAATGCGGCATGAGCGCCACCGACAATCCGCGACGCATCGTCATGGCCGCCGATGGGCGGTCATGGCAGGTCTTCGTCGTGCCCGAGGGAATGCGGTGGGACCCTGAGATCGAGATGCGTCGCATGAGCTGGCTCTGCTGCCAGACGGAATCGGACACCCGCTACATCACGCCGGTGCCTCCCGCCTGGCAGCAGATGAGCGACGAGCAGTTGCTCGCCGCCATCGCCGTGGCGCCCAAGGATCACCGGCGGGCGCGCTGACCGTCTATCGCCGACGCGCGCCGGCCAGCGAGCGATAGTACTCCTCGACCGCCGCGCGATACTCCTCGGATACGAGTGCACGGTTCCCGAGCGTGGGTCCTCTTCCGCCGCCGAGGCCCAGTCGCCGAGCGAGCGAGAACTCGAATTCCTTGAGTCCGGGGATGACGCCCACCTGAAGCTGCTCCAATCCGCGGGGCTCGCCGATCCGCCCGCGCTCGAGCTGACGAAGCATTTCGATCAGCTTGTCGAGGTCCGCCACCTGCACCCCTTGCCGCGCGAGCTCGCCGCGGAGGGCTTCTGCATTCGCGCGACGCAGACCGAGCTCGCGCGCGAACTGGCGCGCGTCGCCCGGTGCGAGCGACGACGGCGAGCCTTGAACGCTCCCCTCGCTCGGACGGCTTCCTGATCCACCTCGACTGCCAGCCTGCCCCTGTTGCCCCTGTTGCCCCTGTTGCCCCTGTTGCCCCTGTTGCCCCTGCTGCCCTTGTTGTCCCTGCTGCCCCTGCTGTCCAGATCGATCGGCCACGCGATCGCGCAGCGATTCGAGTCCGCGTACCAGCTCGCGAGTCTGCTCGAGCGAGCGGGCCTGGCCGTTCTCGCGTGATCCGCTGCCGAGCGCACCGGCCGCCGCGCGCATCCGCGCCGCGACGTCGCCAAGGTTCTCGGCAATCTGCCCTTCCAGCGCGTTCGCGTATTCAGCCGAGCTGCCGCGCATGGTGTTCTTCGAGAACGCGATCTTGTCGCGCACACGTTGCGCGCGAATCGCGTCGGCCGCTTCCCCCATCTTTCCTGCCGCAGCGGGCTGCTCGCGCCGGCCATCGCGGGCGAGACGATCGGCGTTCGACTCGAGCTGTTCGACGTCCCGCTGCAACGCGTCCTTCCTGTCGCCGAGCTGACGCAACTTCTCCTCGCGCGACTCACCGGACGCGCCAGTCGTCGCCTTCACGTCGCCGGCGATGTCGCGCTGGCGATTCTCGAGCGCGCCGGCCTGCTGCGCGAGCTGTCGCACTCCTTCGCTGACGCGCGTGGCGCGCGCGCCCTCGAGTCCGTTCGCCGCGCGACCCAACTGCTCGAGCGCCGCGGACCCCTGCGCCGTGGAGCCGCCCGCAGCCTTGCGCATCGCGTCGGCCGCCTGCTGAAGCTGTTGCGCCGCGCGCGACAGTTCCGGTGAGTTCCGTTCCCGCGACAGTCGCTCGAGTCGACGCGCCTCCTCCTCGGCCTGCCGCGCCAGCTCGCGTTGCGATCCGCCGCCACCGCCGCCGCCACCACTGCTCGCATCGCGGCCCATCCTGTCGCGCATCTGGTCGGCCAGCCGCTGGAGGCGCTCATTCTCCTGTTGCTGCCGCGCCGCGAGTTGCTTGAGTCGCTCGAGCGCGGCATCGGTTTCGCGCCGCGCACCCTCCGGCGTGGATGACTCCTGCTGCACCGCCTCGTACTGGTTGCGCAGCTTGTCCGTCTGCAGCTCGAACAGGTCGGCGAGATCTTCGGCGCGCTGGGCCCCACCCCCGCCGCCGCCTCCGCCACCGTCGCCACCCATCTGCACCTGCACATCGCGAAACAGCGCTTGTGCACGCTGCAGGCGCTGGAGCGCCTGTTGCTCGGGTGGCAGCGCTTCGCGTCCACGTCCCTTGACGAGCAGTTCGGCCGCAGCCTGCAAGGCCGTCACTGCGGACGTGAGCTCGGCCTGGATGCGCAGAAAGGTGGTGTCGGTGCGGGCCGCGCCGCGCTCTTCGAGTCGCTTGGCCATCGTCGCGACGTCGTTCACCAGCCGGCCCTCGGCAATGTTGAGTGTCGCAATGTCCTCGCGACGCTTGCGCGGGGGGCTCGCGGCGCTGTCGCGCAGCCAGTTGAAGGTGCCGGCCACCACCTCCCGCTGGCGTGCGACGAATCCGTCCGGCGAATCTCCGCCGCCGCCGCCTCCACCGCCGCCTCCCTGTTGCTCGGCCTGACGATAATTCCTGCCGAACGGCCTGACCTCCAGGAAGTAGACATCGCTGCTGCCGACGTTGCCCGCCGCATCGCGCGCGACGGCGTGATACGCGACCAGATCGCCGGCCGCGAGTTTCATCTCGTCGAGGAACAGCGTGTGCGCGGCACGCGGCTCGCGCGACCGCCGCTTGCCACTGTCGGCGAGCGCGACGCGGCGCTCCTCGCCGCCATTGACGCGATAACGCAGCTCGAGTGCCTCGACACCATAATCGTCGCTGGCGCGGACGGCGATCGTGACTTCCTCCACGCTCGTGACCTTGGTGTCACGGCCCGGCTCGGCAATGGCCACCGTGGGAGCGCGATCGGGAAGGGCGTCCACCGCGTACTGTGCGGATCCCGCCACCGATGCGCCATCCATCGCCACGAGATCGACGCGATAGAAGCCGCTCTTGCGCAGCGGGAACGACGCGGCCGGCGTACCGTCCGTGCCGATGACGAACGGCACGACGGATCCGTCGTCGAAGACGAGACGTGCGCCGCGAACCGCCTTCGTGACCGACGGACGTACGGTCACCATCGTCCCCACCACCGCGGCCACGTCGCCGCCGTCGTCCACATGCTCGGCCGGCAGGCCGGTGTACGCGGGATATCGAAGATCGACGGCGAGCCGGCTCACGGCGGGCAGGTCGGATACGCTCAGCCGATGGATCGCTGAGCGATGACCATCGGACTCGACGAAATACTCGGTGGCGCGCGTGAGATCGAGCAGGCGCGAGCTGAACTTTCCCTCGTCGCGGTCGCGCGACATGGGCAAGCGGATCCATTCGGCGGTGGAGTCAACGCGGAAGACGAGCTCCGCGCTGTCGGACGAGAATCCCACGAGCGACGCGCCGATGTCGACCGATGCACCGCGCGGTACAGTTGCGCTGCCCGGCACGACCTGCACGGCGATTTCGGGCACGGCCGCTTCCGCCACGGACCATGGCGCGAAGAGTGAGCGAGCGGCGCGACGCATGCCAGACGGCCCGAACGTGACCAGCAGCACCGCCGCCACGGCGATCACGCCGAACGTGCGCGACGCGCGAACCATCCGCGGCCGCTCGATGGTGGCGTCGCGCTGCAGGGGCGCGAGCACGACGAGCGTGCGCTCCACGAGCCGTGCCGTCAGCGACGGCGACGCGCGCTCTGCCAGCGGTGCGTGCAGTTCGTGCACCGCCGACAGGAGTGCCTGGCGCAACTGCGGTGCACGCTCCTCCACGTAGAGCGCGAACCGCTGGTCATTCGCGCGCCGCACGAGTGGGCGCACGAGCCAGTGCCCAGTGCCGCGACGATGAGCGCGTAGCCGACGGCCCGGGAAAGCACCACGCTTGCACCCGTGCCACCGAGCACCGACGTCAGCACGTGTCCGGCAACGATGGCCAGCAGCACCGCGCCGGCTATCCACACCGCGGCCTCGAGCGCGATCCGGATGCGCCACTGGCGGCGAAGCGCGGAGAGGGTGACGGAAAGCTGATGGACCGGTGTCATGAATCGCTCCGTCCCGGTTGGGGCAACGTGAAGCGGTTGGCCGTACCGCGCCAGCCGCGATTCGCGAACAGCATTTCCGCCACGAGCAGCACGGCCAGCGCGGCAATGAGCAATCGCCAGAACGCCTGACGTCGCTCGGCCACCTCAGGCGCGGGCGGCTGCGATTCCGTTCCCGCTGAAACGATGCCCTGCCTGCTGCCGACGAGCAGTTCGTCGCGGGACATCGGCGTCAAGTCGGACTCCGACGCCGGCGCATTCGCGGCGAGCATGCGCAGCGGCGCACCGCGCACACCGCCCTCATACAATGAATACAGCCCGGCCGAGCGCAACGGCACCGAGGCTCCCTTCGCATCGCGCGCCGGCCGGACGATGGACCCGCCTGGCGCCGCGACGACCGGCTCCCGCAGCGCACCGGGCAGGGTCCAACGCTCGCCCGTCGTCCGCGCCGATGCAGTGACGTCCCGCCCTGCGGTGTGGACGACCAGCTGCCGGACGAACGGAAGAAATGCTTCCTGTAGCGGGAAGTCGCCCGCGCGTGCATCGAGCGGGATGGCGACCACGATCACGCGACCCGCTCCCTCACGCCGCTCGACGATCGCGGCGGATCCGTCGTCGAACCTGGCAATCACGTCGGCGCGAGCGGCGGGCACCAGTCTCGCATGACGCCGAAACCGCGCTGCGTACAGCGCAGCACGTGCATCACGAAAGGGCGATAGCAGCGGGTGATCGACTCGCACATCGCCGAGCGCCGAGGACTCACCGTTCGCGCGCTCCGACTGCCCCGATACGCTCGCCGGAACGAGGGAGGTGGCAGTGTCGCTCACCTCGAGACGCCGGCCTGCCACGACCACGAGTCCGCCGCCGAGCTTCACCCACTCCGTCAGCGCCGCGCCGGCACTGCCCGAGGGAAGCGTGCCGTCCCACAGCATCACGAGCGCCGCATCGCCTAGCTTCCGCGCGTCCAGCGCTCGCGCGCTCGTCCGCTCGACGTGGATGTTCGGCGTGCCGCTCACGGCCAACGCCCGCTCCAGATACATCGTCTCGTCGACACCAGTGTCCTCGGATGCCACGAGCACCACGCGTACTGCGTCGTCGGAGGGCACGGTGAAGTGCGCCGTGTCGTCCGCGGCGAGGCCGTCGGGATCGATCGTGATCTGGCCGCTCACGAGGCCGGCGGGAACGGGGACGGGCTCGAACGCGACGAGGGCCTCGCCCGTGGCCGGCACGTTCACCAGCACCGTTCCGCTGGTGCGTCCGTTCAGCCGCAGCATCGCGCTCATGGTCCGCGACGCGCGGGCATCGCGCGACTCGACGCGCGTCCTGATCGACACGAGCTGTCGCCCGCTTCGCTCGCTGCGTCGCGCATCCACGGCACCGACGCGTGCATTGGCCCGGTCCGCGGACGTGACGGACACTGTTCGTACGTCAAAGTTCGCCGGCAGCTCGAGACCGGCCACGCCCGACCGCCCGCTTCGCTGCAGGTCGGTGACGAGCACGATCTCCACCCGCTCGCCACCCTCGTCCGCGGCGAGCTGGCGCGCCACACGGAGTGCCGCGGCATAGCGAGTACCGGCTGAGCCGGGCGTCGCCTTGCGCAACGCGGCAAGTGAAAGTGCGCGGTCGGCGGTGAAGGGCTGCACGACCTCGGCCTCGTCGTCGAACAGCACGAGCGCGACGCGATCGCGAGGACCGAGGCCGTTCAACACGCGCCGCGCCGAGTCGAGCGCGGCGGGCCACACGTCGCGATGGCTCATGCTCATGGACCGATCGACGAGCAGGATGACGGTGCGGACCGCGCCCGCGGAACCGGCCGCGCGGCTGACGTTCACGAATGGCCTCGCGAAGGCGAGCACGAGCAGCACGAGTGCGAGGGCGCGCAGCAGCAACAGCGGCCAGTCGGTGATCCGACGTCGTTCCGCCGTACGAATCGGCAGCCGCTCCAGGAACATCAATGAAGGAAAGCGTTGCGGCGTATCCTTGTCGCGATGCCGCAGATGCAGGAGCAGCGGCACCAGGAGCGCCGCAAGTCCAGCGAGGAAGGCGGGAACGAGGAACGCCATCAGCGCACGCGGCTCCGCGCGAGACGGGAGTCCAGGTAGGCGTGCAGCGCGCGGTCGAGCGGCTGGTCGGTATGCACGCGTACATAGTCCGTGCCACCGGCCGAGAGGCGCGTGCTCACCGCGGCATGGTGCTCCGCCACCTGCGCGAGGTACGTCGCGCGCAGCTCGTCCGGCCGCAGCGGCAACCGCACTCCGCTCTCGGCGTCCTCGAACGTCGTCGCTGCCGTGAATGGGAAATCGCGCTCGGCCGCGTCCACCAGGTGAAAGACGATCACGTCGTGTCCGCGAATGCGCAGCGCGTCGGCGGCGCGGCCAAGGTCGTCGGGGTGTTCATAGCAGTCGGTGACGAGCACGACGATGCCCGCGCGCGTCGAGAGATGGGTGAGACGATCCACCGCCGTGGACAGTCGGCCCGCACCACTGGCGCGCGAGCCGCCGAGCGTGTGCAGCAACAGCTGCAGATGACGCGTGGACGGGGGCACGATGTCCACGATGTCGCCCGAAAAAGTCGCGAGTCCCACCCGATCGCCCTGACGCTGCGAGAGCCAGGCAAGCGACGCGATGAGGAAGCGACCATAGTCGTACTTCGTCACGCTGGCGCTGCCGTACGCCATCGATGCCGTCGCATCGAGCGCGAAGAGCACGCTGGCGTTCGTGTCGGCTTCATACTCCTTGACGTAGAAGCGGTCCGTGCGTCCGTACACCCGCCAGTCGATGCGGCGAAGGTCGTCGCCCGGCTGGTAGCTCCGGTGCTGCGCGAAGTCCGCCGACGATCCCCTGCGCAGCGAACGGTGCTGGCCGTGCATGAAGCCGTCCACTACCGACCGCGCGAGCAACGCGAGATCGGAGATCCGCGCGAGTAGCACGGGATCGAGGAGCGGGGCGGCTGCGTGTGGCATGTCAGAGCGCCGAGCGAGGCATGGGAATGGCGCCCAGCAACTTTCCGATGAGCACATCGGTGGTGACCTTCTCCGATTGCGCCTGGAAGTTGAGCAGGATGCGATGCCGCAGCACGGGCAGCGCCAAGGCGCGTACGTCCTCGAAGCTGACGTGGGCGCGCCCCTGAAGCAGGGCGCGCGCCTTGGCGCCGAGGATGAGGGCCTGCGCCGCGCGCACGCTGGCGCCGTACGAGACCCACTGGCGAATGAATTCCGGAGCGCCCTGCTCGCTCGGGCGACTCAGTCGCACCACGCGAACGGCGTAGCGCGTCACGGCGTCAGCCACCGGCACGCGCCGGACGACGCGCTGGAAGGCGAGGATTTCGTCGCGCGACACGACGGTGTTCACCGCCTCGAGCGGCACCGACGTCGTGGAGCGGACAACCGCGACTTCATCCTCTTCCGGGAGATAGTCGAGCACGATCTCGAACATGAATCGGTCGAGCTGTGCTTCGGGCAGCGGATAAGTGCCCTCGAGCTCGATCGGGTTCTGCGTGGCGAACACGAAGAACGGTGGCTCGAGCTCGTACGTTCGCCCCTGCACGGTGACGCGCCGCTCCTGCATCGCCTCGAGCAGCGCAGCCTGCGTCTTGGGCGGTGTCCGGTTGATCTCGTCGGCGAGGAGCACGTTGCAGAACACCGGGCCGGCCATGAACGCGAGGCGGCGCTGCCCCGTGGCGGGATCATCCTGGATCACGTCGGTGCCCGTGACGTCGCTCGGCATGAGGTCGGGCGTGAACTGGATGCGCGCGAACTTGAGGTCCAAAGCGCGCGCGAGCGTGGAGATGAGGAGCGTCTTCGCCAGGCCTGGCACGCCGACGAGCAGGCAGTTGCCGCCGGCGAACAGCGCGATGAGCGCCTGCTCGACGATGTCGTCGTTGCCGACGATCACCTTGCGCAACTCGGTTGCGATGCGGGATCCCGCCTCCTTGAGGCGATCGGCGAGCTCGGCGTCGTCCAGTTGGTCGAGCTCGGGAAGGGTGGCGGTACCGGTCACGCAGTGTCCTCGTGTCAGCGGGTGAGCGCGTAGATCAGGTAGTTGACGCCGAGCTTGTACGCTTCGTTCGACGCTTCCAGCGGAAGGAACCCCTCGTCCGAGAATTCCCAATACTCCGAGAGATCGTTGTTGAAGTTGATCACGGCCATGAGCCGCTGCGACCGGTCGTTGTTCTCGTAGATGCCCCAGAACTCCGACGGCACACCGTAGTACGGATGAACGTAGGTGAGGTCCCTGATGCTGTAGAACGCGTCGAAGACCTTGTCCTCGGGCGTCAGGCGCATCGGCCGCAGGTTCGGCAGCACCCGGCGCATCTGCGACTCGAAGTTGAACCAGTCGCTCTGCGCGAAGTCATCGAAGATGATGAAGCCGCCCTTGAGCAGATAATTGCGCAGGCCGAGCACTTCTTCCTCGGATGGGCGCCAGTATCCCGCCTCGCACAGGTAGGCGACGGGATACTTGAACAGCTCGGGATCGTCGAGCGCGAGGATGTTGCTGTCCTGCGTGCGCACGCGCAGGGTGGACAGTTCGCTGAGGATCTTGTTGAAGTGCCGCTCGCCGCGTGGATAATCGTGGGCCCACTTCACGTCCTGACGAAATCCGCCGTCGCCGCCTACGGTATATCGAATGCGCGCAAAGGTGAACCGCCCGTCGTACTCCACATTCGGCGCGAAGCTCTGGGCCTCACGGCGGCGCCCTTGCGCCCAGCCGAGGGAGAGCTCACCGATGAGTGCGGCGCCGATCGCCAGGCCGATGAGCGCGACGGCAAGGCGGAGCACAGTTCGCGGACGCATGCGCGTCATGGCGTCGACACCGGCATGCGCGCGCCGCGTAGTTCGAGCAGTAACGCCTGCCCCTTCTCGAATGACGGCGCCTGTTCGAGCACGGCCAGCAGCTCACGCCGTGCCGATGCGGCGTCCCCGCTCGCCGCGAGCGAGCGCGCCAGCTGATAGCGCGCCTCCAACGGGTCTGCCGGATCGAGCGCGAGCACGGCGCGCCGCTCGCGAATCGCCATCGCATGGCGTCCGGCGCGGCTCGCATGCTCGGCCAGTCGCGCGTGTACCGCGACGTCATAGGGCGAGATCCAGTTCAATCGCTCGAGCGGTGCGATGGCGCCAGCGGAGTCTCCGAGCGCCTCTCGCAATTCTGCCTCGAGCATGTTGGCGTCCCATGCGCGCTCGCTCCCGGCCGTCACGCGCACGATCTGGTCGAGCGCGCCACGCAGGTCGCCGCGGTCGCGCGCAATGCGGGCAAGATACTCCGCAGGCGCATTGGGGCCGGCGTACTGGGGGAAGAGCGCCTGCGCGCGCAGGAGCACCGCGCGCGCGGAGTCGGCGCTGCCTGCATCGACCAGCGCGATGCCCGACCGCATGGCATTCACGAACGCGCCGCCATGTGCGCTGTCACCGTTCGCGACGGAGCGCAGGGGCACGGCGAACTTCGCACGGAGCCAGCTGTCGAACCGCGCATCGAGCTGTTCCGGCGTAACGCGCAGCACGCGGGCGAACACCTGCGGCGTCGGCAGACCGTCACGGTACGCGCCGAGCATGTCCACCAACGCGGAGGGGCCGAACTGCGCCTCGATCATCTCGCACACGAGCGAGGCGTGGTAGTAGCTCAGAATCGTCTCGTTCGGATATCTGGGGCGGACGAAACCATCGTTGAGCTGACTCGGCGAACGGAGTCGTCCGTTCCGAACGGCCGCCAGATATTCCATCGATACCTGCGCGCCCCAGCTCGGACGCGCACGTCGTTCCTCCAGCACCGAGAGCCCTTCCGACAGCCAGCGCGGCGCGCGGCTCTCCGACAACCCCAGAGTGAAGGTGTGTGCCAGCTCGTGCCACGCCGTGGAGCCCCAGTTGAAGTCACCGCGCTCGCGCGCCGAGGGTGCGTCCATGGCGAGCACGGGCCCGAAGCTCACCCCCAGTGCCCCCAACCCGGTGAGTCCGACCGTGCGCACGGAGAAATCGGCATGGCGGCGATACAGCTCGAGTCGTACCGGCGTGGGCGGACGATACCGGTATCGCGTCGCCAGTGCATCGAACGCTTCCTCGAGCAGTGGCATCAGATACGTCGCCAGCAGCTCCGCCTCTTCCGCCGGTGCGACGATACGGAAGCGGCCACGATCGATCGTGCGAAAGGTGCGCAGCCGATCGAGCAGGTCGAGGGTGTTCTTGTGCCAGAGGTTGAATGGATCAATCGCAAACGCCCGCTCGAGTCGCAGGCGGCCTTCTTCCATTTCGCCCGCACGCAGTGCGTTCGTGCCGACGAGTCCGAGTGCGCGAGTGGACGTTGAGTCCAGCGCCAGCGCTTCGCGCGCGAACCGCACGCCATCGCCATAGCGCCGCTGTCGAGCCGCGGCTTCTGCAAGCTCAGCGTAGAAGTCGGATGGACGCGGATTGAGCCGGTGCGCCGCCGCGCGCGCCACGGAGTACCGGCTCGTGTCGCCACTGAGCCACGCACTGGCGCCGATCAGCGCCCACGCAGCGAGTGAGGTGCTGTCGCTCGAGAGCGCTCGCCGCGCGGCCACCGTTGCGGAGTCGTGGGGGTGCGCCGCGCGGGGGGCGCGGGCCTGGGCGCGCCACGGCGGTTCGGCTGGCCCTCGCGGCGTTCGATGCCGCGACGGCGGCGGATTCGACCTTGCTCGACGCGCGACTTCGCGCCGCCGACCTGCTGCTCGACAAGTACAACGTGCC
>JAJAYP010000066.1 GCA_026786185.1 Gemmatimonadaceae bacterium | reverse complement strand
GGGTGCATCCATGCTGTGGCGGCCCGCCGCCGCTGCGTGGGGTCACCGTGCTCGTTGGCCAGGGCCACGAGCCGTTCGGCGGTGACGACGAAGCGACCGGGTGATCGGAGCGTGAGGCCGCGCTCGGAGCCGGGGGGGGGGGGGGGGCCGGCCCCCCCCCCCCCCGACACCTCTTCGCACCGAGACCCATGCGGCATTCCAGCCTGCTCGTCGCCCTCATGTTCGCTGCTGCTCCGCTGCATGCCCAGGAGCACGCGGCCACTCCGGGCCTCATGTCCCCCAACACGGGACTGATGTTCTGGACCGTCCTCATCTTCGTGGCGCTGTTCCTGGTGCTGCGGAAATTCGCCTTCCCAGTCATTCTCGCCTCGGTGGAGGCGCGCGAGAAGGCGTTGGAGAACGCGCTCAGCAGCGCCAAGCGCGACCGTGAGGCCGCCGCCCTCCTGCTGGCCGAGCACCGCGCCAACCTCGACGCGTCGCGCGCGGAAGGCCAGAAGCTGATCGCCGACGCTCGCGCGGCGGCCGAGCGCGTGCGCGCGGAACTCGTGGAGCAGGCGCACGCGGAGCAGCAGAAGATGCTCGAGCGGGCCCGCGCCGAGATTTCGTCCGAGCGCACGAAGGCCATTGCCGAGCTGCGGCGCGAGGCGGTGGACCTCGCCATCCTCGGCGCCGGCAAGGTGATCGGCCAGAACCTGGATCGCGACGCGAATCGCAAGCTGGTGGAGAGCTTTCTCGCCAGCGTGACAACGAGCGCCGTCACGGCGAGCCGGTAACCCATGCGCGATACCACGATCGCCCGCAGCTACGCCGAGACCTTCCTCGTGCTCGCGGGGAAGGCAGAGGACCTGCGCGGCTGGGGCGGCATGCTCGCCGACGTCGCCAAGGCGATGGAGACGAATCCGCAGCTCCGGCTGTTCCTGGAATCGCCGCGCGTGCCGGCGCAGACGAAGATGGACGTGCTGGGCAAGGCGTTTCAGGACCGCATGCCGCGGCTGATGGTGCGCTTTCTCCAGGCGCTGGTGAAGAACCGGCGGCAGATGCTGATCCCGGAAATTTCACGCACCTACTTCGACCTCGTCGACGCGGCGGAGAATCGCCTGCACGCGAAGGTCACGGTGGCCATGGAGCAGTCGGACGAGGAGACGAAGGCCGTGGCCGCGCAGCTCTCGCGGCTGTTCGACAAGCACGTGATTCCGCACATCACGGTGGACCCGGCCATCATGGGCGGGGTGATCGTGCACGTGGGGGACACGGTGCTGGATGGATCCGTTCGCAAGCGGCTGGCGACGTTGCGGCGGCGGATGATGGTGGGGCGATAACGCGTACGGCGAGAGGCCGCCGCGTACGGCGAAAGGCGTGCGGCGCGTCGTGAGGCGTGAAGCGTGCGGCGTGCGGCGGGGAGTCGGATGGCGGCCTTTCGGCATGTGGGACCTCCTGCGTATGAATTCGGGTAGATCGATCGTCTGTTGGTGAGTTCCTTCCTCAATCTCCCTCCTTCCCTCGTCATGTCTCTGCGTATCCTGTCGCGCGCGCTCGTGCTCGCCCTCGCGTTTCCCCTCGGCGCGCAGCAGGCGGCGCCCGCGATGAATGCGCCGCTGCCGGTGGACCCCCGGGTGAAGATCGGCACCCTCTCCAACGGCATCCGCTACTACATCCGCAAGAATTCGCGGCCGGAGAAGCGCGCCGAGCTGCGGCTGGTCGTCAACGCCGGCTCGGTGCTGGAGGCGCAGGATCAGCTCGGGTATGCGCACTTCCTGGAGCACACGGCGTTCAACGGCACCACGAACTTCGCGAAGAACGATCTCATCAAGTATCTCCAGTCCATCGGGGTGCGGTTCGGCGCGGATCTCAACGCCTACACGAGCTTCGACCAGACCGTCTACATCCTCCCCGTTCCCACCGACACCGCGGCCATCGTCGAGAAGGGATTCCAGATCCTGGAAGACTGGGCGCACGGCCAGAAGTTCGATTCGCTCGAGGTGGTGAACGAGCGGAATGTCGTTCGTGAGGAGTGGCGCGGCAGCAAGGGCGCCAACGAGCGGATGATGCACAAGATCCTGCCCGTCGCGCTCAAGGGCTCGCGCTATGCCGACCGCCTGCCGATCGGTAACGAGGGCAGCATCATGAAGGCCTCGCCCTCCGTGTTGCGTCGCTTCTATACGGATTGGTACCGGCCGGACCTCATGGCCGTCATCGCCGTCGGCGACTTCGACGAGGCGATGATCGAGTCGCAGATCAAGCGGCACTTCGGTCGCATTCGCCCCGCCGCGAAACCACGCCAGCGCGTGGAATACGACGTGCCGAACAATGTCGCGCCGCTCGTTGCGATCGCGACGGACAAGGAAGCGACGAGCTCGCAGCTCGAAGTGACGTTCAAGACACCATCGATCCCGACGCGCACCGTTGGCGACTACCGTCGCGAGTTGATGGCCCAGCTGTACACCACGATGCTGAACGGGCGGTTCAACGAGATCGCGCAGAAGCCGGATGCACCCTTCCTCGGCGCCGGCGCCAGCAAGGGCAACTTCCTGGCACGCAGCACGGACGGATTCACGCTCGGCGCCGCGGTGAAGGACGGCGGACTGGAGCGCGGACTCGAGGCGCTGCTCACCGAGTCGCACCGCGTCGACCAGTTCGGGTATCTCCAGAGCGAGCTCGATCGCGCGAAGCAGAACATGCTGCGCTCGTACGAGCGCGCGAACGTGGAGCGTGACAAGACCAACTCCAGCGCGTTCGTGCAGGAGTACATCGACAATTACCTCGAGGCCGAGGCGATTCCGGGCATCGAGCGGGAATACGCGCTGGTGCAGCAGCTCCTGCCCACCATCAGCCTGGCCGACGTGAACTCCGCCGCGAGCAAGTGGATCACGGAGGAGAACCGCGTACTGCTGGCCACCGCGCCGGAGAAGGCCGGTGTGAAGACGCCCACGGTGGCCGAGCTGCTCGCGGTGTTCGCGCGCACGGCGAAGGCGCCGGTGACGGCGTACGTGGAAACGATGTCGGGCGACGCGTTGCTGGCGAAGACGCCGGCCGCCGGCCGCATCACGGGCCAGCGTATCATCGCGGGTGCGGGCGTCACCGAGTGGACGCTGTCCAACGGCGCGCGCGTCCTCGTGAAACCCACCGACTTCAAGGCGGACGAGATTCTCTTCTCGGCGTACGCCAGCGGAGGCACGTCGCTCGCGCCCGATGCGGACTTCATGTCGGCGTCGCTCGCGTCGCAGATCGTGGCGCTGAGCGGCATCGGCACCTTCAACCGCGTTGACCTCGGCAAGAAGCTGGCGGGTCAGGCGGTGGGCGTGGTGCCGTCCATCTCCGAGACGACGCAGGGGCTCACGGGCAGCGCGTCGCCGAAGGATCTGGAGACGCTGTTCCAGCTCGCGCACCTGCACTTCACGTCGCCGCGCCTGGATACGGCGGCCATGCAGGCGTTCCGCAATCAGGTGGGCCCGTTCCTGGCGAACCGCGGCTCCGATCCGAACTCGGTGTTCCAGGATACGGTGCAGGTGACGATGAGCCAGCGCTCGTTCCGCGCGCGGCCGGTGAGCGTGGCGACCTTCGCCGAGGTGGATGCGGAGAAGGCGCTCGCCTTCTACCGCGCGCGGTTCGCGGATGCGGGCAACTACACCTTCCTGTTCGTGGGCAACGTGGACACCACGTCGCTGCGGCCGATGGTGGAGAAGTACCTCGCGTCGCTTCCAGGCGCCGGCAGGAAGGAGATGTGGCGCAACGTGAGCAGCGGTCCGCCTACGGGCACCATCAGCCGTGTCGTGCGCAAGGGCATCGAGCCCAAGGCGCGCACGATGATGATGTACACCGGCGCGTTCGAGTACTCGCCGGAAAACCGTGCGTCGCTGCGGTCGCTGATCGACTACATGCAGATCAAGCTGAACGAAGTGCTGCGCGAGAAGCTGGGCGGCACGTACAGCGCGAACGTGGGCGGCGGTGCGACGCGCGTGCCGCGGCCGGAGTACACCGTGCAGCTCTCGTATGGATCGTCGCCGGAGAACGTGGAGACGCTGGCGCCGAGCGTGCTGGCGTTCATCGACACGTTGAAGCGGGTGGGCCCGAGCGCGGCGGATGTGGAGAAGGTGAAGGCGCAGCAGCTTCGGGCGCTGGAGACCTCGCTCAAGCTGAACAGCTTCTGGCGCGCGAACATCGAGTCGCGCGATCAGGCGGGGGAGGATCTCGCCGGCCTGCTGGACGAGACGGCCATCCGCGCACTGACGCCGGCGAAGATCCAGGCATCGGCCAACAACTACCTGAATCAGGGGAACTTCGCGCGGTTCGTGTTACTGCCTGAAATGAAAGCGGGAACACCGTAGCACTGTGAACCGTGAACCGTGAACCGTGAACCGTAGAGCGACGCAGTTACGGTTCACCGTTCACCGTTCACCGTTCACGGTTCACAGTTGGCAGTTATCGTCCCATCGCGCGAATTCGCCGGTACCGCGCCGTCGCGAGCTGATGCACCCCGTACGCCACGAGCCCCAGTGCCACGGCGCCGAGCGCTGCGCGGCCGAAGGGGGCGCCGGCCACGGCGTCGAGTGATTGCGCGATGCCGCCCGCCTCGCTCGAGTCGCGATGCATGCCGGCCCTCACGAGAAAGGCGCCGATGAGGGCGAATACGACGGCGCGCGCCGCGATGCCGACCCGTCCAAGCCGCACGACCCACTCCGCGCGGCCCGGTCCGGCGCCGGCGAGGTCGAGGTGCTTCTTCACCTTGTCGGTGCCGGCGCGATACACCTGATAGCCGGCGTAGCCGATGACGCCGAGTCCCGCGACGACGACGAGCGCGCGGCCGTACGGCAGGTCGAGCAGGCGAGCCGTCCAGTCGCGTGTCTGCTGCGCGTTGCCAGCGCTGTGCCGACCGCGGTTGCCCATGGCGCGCAACGCGGAGACACCGAGCAGGCCGTACGCGATGCCGCGCGCAGCGTACAGGAGGCGCTTGCCGATGTTCGTCGGGTCCGATCCGTCGCCTTCGGCATCGGTGGCGGCGGCGACGAGACGCCAGGTCGTGTAGCCCAGCAGTCCGACGCCGATCATGGCGAGCGCGATGGTGCCGAACGGTCCGCCGCGGATGGCGTCGAGCGCGCCGTGCTGGCCCGTCGTCTCGCCACCCGATCCCGCGGCCACGCGGGCCGCGAGCGCGCCGATGACGATGTAGACGATGCCCTTCGCGGCGTAGCCGGCGCGAGCGAGGAGGACGATGCCGCGGACGGCGCCGGTGTGGGGCATGGGCGAAGCAGCGCTGGTGTGATGTTGCGGACGGGCAGGGCGGATGCGATATCGCGGTGGCAGCATCCATGCCCCCATTTGCGCCGCTCAACGAAGCTCGCGGGCGCGGCTTATACTAGGGGAGCGGCACGCCGCCGACTCGTCCATCCACCTCTGGAGCTCCAGCATGACGCGACTTTCCGCGCGCGCGTACGTCCGGCCCTTGCTCGCCGCCGGCGTGCTCTTCTTCGTGGCTCCGTCGCCGCTCGCGGCGCAGCAGTCGGTGGAAGCCGCCCGCGCGCTGCTGACGCAGGAGCGGTTCGTCACGCCGCCGCCGGAGGTGGCGAGACTGGTCACGGCACCGCGCCAGCAGAACTCCACACTCGCGATGCCGAGCCCGGACAAGCGCCACTTCCTGGCGACGCACAACGAGGGGCTCGGCATCAACCAGAAGTTCGGCAAGCCGCACGTCTACCTCGGTGGGTTGCAGGTGGATCCGCGCGCCAATCGCGCGCGCCAGCTCACCACGCGTGGACTGTCCGCCATCGAGATCGTGAACGCGGAGACGGGCGCGAAGACCCGCCTCGAGATTCCTGCGGGCGCCACGGCGTCGGCCCCGACCTGGTCGCCCGACGGATCGTCGATCGCCTTCCTCGCCAACACCGATGATGCATCGCACGTGTACGTGGCCGATGCGCGCAGCGGCGCTTCGCGGCGGCTGAGCGCGCGCGCGGCGCTGCCCGTGCTCTCGACGACGCTCGACTGGGCGCCCGACGGCAGCGCGGTGTATGCGGTGCTCGTGCCCGAGCCGCGCGCCGCGGCGCCGAAGCAGCTCGCCATCGCCGACGGTCCGCTGGTGCGGATGACCACGGCCGGTACGAAAAACAAGACGCCGACCTACATGAGCCTTCTCTCGTCGCCGTACGAGAAGGCGCTGCTCGAGTATCACGCCACAGGCCAGCTCGCGCGGATCGAGACCCGCGGCGGTGCAGTGCGCGCGGTGGGAGCGCCGGCCGCCATTACGGAGGTCTCGGCGTCGCCTGATGGCAGGTACGTGCGCGTGACGGTGATGCAGAAGCCGTTCTCCTATCTGGTGCCGGTGTCATCGTTCGGCACCGAGGAACAGCTCTGGAGCGTGGATGGCCGCAAGGTCGCGACGCTCGCGCGTCGCCCGCTGCGCGAGAACACGGCGAGTGGTGGCGGCGACGATTCGCGCGCGGCCACCGATTCCGGTCGTCGCGCCATCGCGTGGCACCCGGCGGGCGGACTCGCGTTCCTGATGCAGGATCCTGCTCCCAGCCGTGCCCGCGGCGCCTCGGCCAACATGGATACGCTCGATACGGCCTCCGGCGACAGCGCGCGTGGCCCGCGTCGCAAGGATCGGCTCTACGTCTGGAACGAGCCATTCGATTCCGCGTCCGCACGCGCCATCGTCGAGAGCGACCACCGCGCGGCAGGCTTCGTGTTCACGACCGATGGCAAGTGGGTAGTGCTGAGCGAGAACGCGAGCGGCGTGGCGCACACGTACGCCGTGGCGCTGGACAATCCGTCGACGAAGCGGCTCATCTATCGTGCGCGGGGCGCGCAGGTGGGCTTCACCCAAGGCGGATTCGGTGGCGGCAATGCGCGCGGTGGGCCGGACGACGACGGGTTCTACGGCAATCCCGGCGCTGTCGTGCTGCGGCAGGGCGCCGGTGGCGCGCAGGCGGCGCTGGTGAGCTCGGACGGGCGCAGCCTGTATCTGGAAGGCACGCGCTTCGACCGCAATCCGCAGAACACCGCGCCGCGGATGTTCGTCGATCGCGTCGAGCTGGCGACGGGCACGAAGTCGCGCCTGTTCGAGAGCGACACGGCGGTGTACGAGAGCAGCCCGTTGCCGCTGGACGACGACTTCAATCGCTTCGTCGTGAGCCGCGAGACAGAGACGGTGGTGCCCGATCAGTGGCTGCGCGATCGCGCGACCGGCAAGCTGGTGCGCCTCACGGAGAACCGTGACGTCACGGCCGAGGTGACGCGACTGCCGCGCAAGCTGGTGCAGGTGACGCGCGCGGACGGCTTCAAGTTCTGGGTGAACGTCACGCTGCCGCAGAACTACCGAGCGGGCACCAGACTTCCCGGCATGTTCTGGTTCTATCCGTACGAGTACGCCGATCAGGATTCGTACGACCGCACGCGCCGCTCGTTCAACAAGCACAAATTCCCCACGGCCGGCCCGCGCTCCATGGAGATCATGGCGACGCAGGGCTACGCGGTGATCCAGCCCGATGCCCCGGTGTTCGGATCACCCGGCCGGCTGAACGACAACTACGTGCCCGACCTGCGCAACAACCTCGCGGCCGTGATCGACGAGCTCGATCGGCAGGCGATCATCGATCGGTCGCGGCTCGGGCTTGGTGGCCACTCGTACGGCGCGTTCAGCACCGTGAACGCCATGGTGAATACGCCGTTCTTCAAGGCGGGCATCGCCGGCGACGGCAACTACAACCGCACGCTCACGCCGAACGGATTCCAGAGCGAGCGTCGCGACCTGTGGGAAGCGCGCGACACGTATCTTCAGATGTCGCCGCTGCTGTACGCCGACCGGCTGCAGGGCGCGCTGCTGATGTATCATTCCCTGGAAGACCAGAACACCGGCACCGATCCGATCAACTCCGTGAAGCTGCTGCATGCGCTGCAGGGAATGGGAAAGACCGCGGCGCTGTACATGTACCCGTACGAGGATCACGGGCCGCTCATCCAGGAGACGCTGCTGGACCAGTGGGGTCGCTGGGTCGCGTGGCTGGATCTCTATGTGAAGAACTCCGGCAAGTCGCCCACACCGGCCGACAAGCCCGTCACCGCGGGGGAGCTCGTTCCATGAAGGTGATCATTCCGCTGGCGGGGAAGGGCACGCGGCTCCGGCCGCACACGCACCTGGTGCCCAAGCCGATGCTCAAGATCGCCGGCAAGCCGGTGATGGCGTACATCCTGGAGGATCTCGAGAAGCTCGGCAACGTGAGCGAGGTCGTCTACATCACCGGGCATCTCAAGGAAAAGGTCGAGGACTACGCGCGCACGCAGTTCGCGAAGTTGCCAGCGAAGTTCGTCGAGCAGAAGGTGCAGGACGGCACGGCTGGCGCGGTGAAGCTCGCGCAGCCGTTCGTCGGCGGCGAGGACGTGCTCATCATCTTCGTCGACACCATCTTCGAGACCGACCTCTCGGTGATCAAGTCCACCGACGCCGACGGCATCATCTGGGTCAAGGAAGTCGAGGACTACCAGCGCTTCGGCGTCGTCGTCACCGACAAGAGCGACAACATGACGCAGATCGTCGAGAAGCCCACCACCCCGATCTCCAAGCGCGCGAATATCGGCCTCTACTACATCAGGAACTCCAGGCTCCTGTTCGAGGGCATCGATCACGTCCTCACCCAGCCCACCAACAAGGGCGAGTATTACCTCACCGACGCGTTCCAGTACATGATCGACAAGGGCGCGAAGCTCAAGGTGATCGACGTCGAGGGCTGGTACGACGCCGGCAAGCTGGACACGCTGCTCGAGACCAATCACACCGTGCTCTCGAAGCTCGGCGGCGCCCGGCGGCCGAAGTCGGTGCCGGCGGGCGTCACGATTCACGATCCCGTCTACATCGAGGACGACGTCACGCTCTCGACGTCGACCATCGGTCCCAACGTCTCCATCGGCGCGGGCAGCAGGGTCGAGGGCTCCACGCTCTCCGACACGATCATCGGCAAGAAGGCGAACGTGAAGGGCTCCACGCTGAGGAATTCGCTCGTCGGAGACGACGTGACGATCGAGGGGCTCAAGGGCGAGCTCACCGTGTCGGATCACTCGGAGATCCGCGGCACGGCCTGACGGCTGCGGCGCGCCGGGCGGAGTGGCATTCGCGCTTGCGCGGCGGCGTGACGCATCGCCGCTCGCCGAGGTCAGGGTTCGCGTAGGAGACGCGAGTCGGTATACTGTCCGTTTCGCCAGCGCCAGCTGGCCGGCCCAGATCGTCAGGCGCCAGGCGCCCCGGGCTCCCTATCCGTTGTTCGGCTGCACCCGTTGTGCCACCCACACTTGGATTTTCCAATGGACATGACCCGCTGGAATTCGAGTCGAGCGCTCCGGCTCGTCTCGTTACTGCTCCTCGCGCTCCCGTCGGTGGCTCTCGCGCAGGCCGGGAGCGTCACGGGGCGCATCACCGAGGACAAGTCGGGACGGCCGATCGAGTCGGCGCAGGTCAACGTCGTCGGCACGACGCTCGGTGCCATCACGAACACGGAAGGGCGCTACACGTTGCGCGGTGTCCGCCCCGGAACGAATCAGGTGCGCGTGCTCCGCGTGGGCTACGCTGAATCCAAGAAGCAGGTCGAGATCGTGACCGGCCAGCCCACCACGGCCGACTTCACCCTGTCTGCCGTGGCCGTGAGCCTCACCCCGGTCGTCACCCTCGCCACCGGTGAGCAGCAGCGGCGCGTCGAGATCGGGAACGCGACGTCGAACATCTCGGTGGCGAAGGTGCTGGAAGCTGCACCGGTCTCCAACGCCAATGACCTGCTGAATTCGCGCGCGGCCGGCGTAACGGTCACGAGTGGGACGCAGACGGGCACGGGAGCCCGCATCCGCGTGCGCGGGACGAACTCGATCAGCCTGAACAACGAGCCGATCTGGATCATTGACGGCATCCGCATGACGAGTGCGAACGGCAGCTTCTCCACGGCCACCGGTAATGGAGCGGGCACCGGCATTTTCTCGAACACCGGGGGCAACAACGCCAGCCGCATCGGCGACATCAACCCGGAAGACATCGAGAACATCGAGATCGTGAAGGGTCCCTCCGCGGCGACGCTCTACGGTACCGATGCGGCGAACGGCGTCGTCGTCGTCACCACCAAGCGTGGACGCGCTGGCGCACCGCAGTGGAGCCTCTTCGCGGGGGGCGGCCTGATCAAGGACCGCAACGACTATCCCACCGCGTACACGCTCTTCGGTACCCGCACCGATGGGGTCAGCCCCACGGCGCCCAGCTTCTGCAATCTCCAGCGCGTGGGCATCGGGCTGTGCGCCATCGACTCGATCGGCGCGCTCAACATCTTCAAGGAAAGCGACCTCACGCCGCTCAGCAACGGCAGCCAGCGGAACATCGGGGCGCAGGTGAAGGGCGGCACGGAGTCGATCAACTACTTCATCGGCGCGGACGACTCCCGAGAAGTCGGCATCCTTTCGCTTCCCCAGTTCGAGCGCGAGCGGTTCGCCCGCGACAGCATCCCGCTCCATGAGTGGACCGACCGGCCCAACACGAGCGACCGGAAGTCGTTCCGGGTCAACCTGAACAGTGCGATCTCCCCGAAGCTCGATCTTGGCGCGCAGACGAACTTCATCCAGGTGGCGCAGCGGTATGCGCTGGAATCCAACTCGACAGCCGGCCTTGGCTCGCACGTCTTCGGCGGGCCGGGCTACCGCGGGAACGGCAATGTGAGGGACCTCGGTACGCCGTTGAACGGCTATCGCGCCTGGACTCCGGGCTACATGTGGCAGGAGCGGACGGCGCAGGAAGTCAACCGCTTCATCTGGAGCGGCAACGCGCAGTGGCGTCCGACCTCGTGGCTATCGAACCGCGCCACCATCGGCCAGGACTTCACGGGACGCGACGACAACAACCTGCTGCTACGCGGCGAGGGTCCGCCGCTCGGCGCGAATACGCGCCTGGGCTCGCGCGGCGTGAGCCGGGTGAACATCAGCAACTTCTCGGCGGACATCGGCAGCACGGCGACGTTCAACCCGCGCGTGTGGCTCAACACGAAGACGACGATCGGCGGTCAATACATCAACGCGTATACCACCATCGCGCAGAGCGGCTCCACACAGCTCGCCGCTGGAGCGCAAACGGTGCAGGCCGGTGCGTCGCCGTTCGTGTTCGAGCAGACCCGGGTGCAGAAGACGGTCGGCTTGTTCATCGATCAGGCGGTCGCCGTGCGCGACCGGCTGTTCCTGACGGCCGCCGTGCGCTCCGACCAGAATTCGGCCTTCGGCACCAACTTCCAGCGCGTCTTCTACCCCAAGCTCAGCGCGTCGTGGCTCGTCTCCGAGGAAGGCTTCTGGAAGGCGCCCTCCTGGGTCACGTCGATGCGGCTGCGGGCGGCGTACGGGCAGTCGGGCGTGCAGTCCGGCCCCCTCGATGCGCTGCAGTTCTACACTGCCGGCACCTCCAACATCAACAACGCCGACGTCGCTACCGTCTCATATGCGAGCCTTGGCAACACCGGCCTCAAGCCGGAGCGCAGCAGCGAATTCGAGGGAGGCTTCGAGACCCAGCTCCTGAAGGGACGGCTGTCGATCGACGCGACCTACTACAACAAGCGCACGAGGGACGCCCTGATCGAGAAGATCATCCCGCCGTCGTTCGGCATCGTCACGCGCCAGCTCACCAACATCGGCGCGGTCCGCAACTCGGGGTTCGAGTTGCAGATGAACGTTGTTCCTGTGGATCGCACCTCATTCGGGTGGGACATCGGGCTCCAGGGCTCGCTCAACTCGAACAAGGTGGAGGATCTGGGCGACACGCCGCCGCAGATCGGCAATGCGTCGCGCGTGCAGAAGGGGTATCCCATCGGCGGGCTGTGGGCGCGTCCGATCACGGGATACGAGGACAAGAACAAGGACGGCCTCCTCACCTATTTCGCCGATTCGGCGCGCAACGAAGTCTTCGTCGCTGATTCGGCTCAATTCCGCGGCTACGCGACGCCGCGGTATCAGGCGACGCTCACCTCAGGGTGGGAGATGCTGGGGCGTCAGCTACGCCTCCAGACGCTGGTGGACTACCGCGGCGGCAACAAGTGGTACAACGACACGGAGCGTCTCCGCTGCCAGCGGCCGAACTGCCAGGGTCGCAACTTCCCCGGTGCGCCATTCGCGCTGCAGGCGGCCAACATTGCCCGCCTCGAGCATCCGGCCAACACACTGGACGGCTACTTCCAGGAGGGCTCGTTCATCCGCCTCCGTGAGCTCTCGCTGCAATACACGCTCTCTCCGTCCCTCGCCGGCCGCCTGCTCAAGGGCCGGTCAGCGTCCATCTCCGTCGCCGGCCGCAATCTCGCGCTGTTCACGGACTACCTCGGCACCGACCCGGAAACGGCGTTCAACTTCACCAGTGGAACGGACGTCCCCGCCGATTTCCAGACTCTCGCGCCGCCGAGCTACTTCGTCTTCCGCGTCAACGTTGGATACTGAGCCATGACATCATTCCTGCGACTTCCGAACTTCTCGCGCCGCCGCACCGCCGTCGGCGTGGCCGCACTTGGCCTCGTGCTCTCTGCCTGCTCGAGCGTCACCGATTCGCTCCTCAAGGCGGACATCCCTGACATCATTCCCCCTGAGCTGACCAACAACAGCGAAGGGTCGCTCGGCCTCGCCAACGGCGCGCTCGGCACCTTCCGCAGCATCACGGCCGGCGACGAAAGTACCTGGCTGTTCGGCGGACTGCTGGCGGACGAATGGTCCACGAGCTCCACCTTTCCGCAGAACGACGAGACCGACCAGCGTCACCTCCTCGAGAACAACAGTCAGGTCACGAACATGCTCTACCGCCTGTACCGCACGCGCATCCGTGCCAGCGAAGCGATCACGGCGCTCAACAAGTTCTCGCCGACTCGCCGGGCGCTGATCGGGGAGATGTACTTTGCCAAGGGGTTCTCCGAGATGCAGCTCGCGCAGGATTTCTGCAACGGCATTCCCATCAGCAGCCTCGTGGACGGTGTCCCGCAGGCAGGCGAATCCGAGACGGGAATGCAGGTGTTCACGCGCGCCGTTGCCTCCTACGACAGCGCGCTCGTCTACGCCGACGGCACGGATACGACCTCGGTGCGTATCGCGAGATCGGCGCGCATCGGCAAGGCTCGTGCGCTGCTCGGACTCGAGCGGTACGCGGAAGCATCCGCGACCGTGGCCGGCATCCCCACGAACTTCGCGTACATCCATACCTTCTCGCTCCCGACCGGCGCGAACACGATCTGGGGGCAGGGCTTCTCCGCCGCTCGCTACGTGGTCGGCGACAGCCTCGAGGGCAACGCGCGCAACATCTTCGTGAAGAACGCGCTTCCCTTCGTGACGGCGGCGGATCCGCGCCTCCCCGTCACCATCCTGACGGGTAATGGTCAGGATGGCCAGACTCGTGTGCGTCGCACTCCGCTCTACGGCCAACTCACACAGGTGGACGTGGTGAACGGCATCGATGCGCGCATGGTGGAGGCCGAGGCGGCGCTTGCGGTGAACGACCTGGTCAAGTTCTTCGCGATTCACAATAGTCTTCGCGCGTCGCAACCCCAGCTCGGAACCGTCAAGCCGGCGGTGTTGGCGCCGCTCGTCGACCCGGGCACCCCGGAAGCGCGATTGAGTCTCCAGTTCCGGGAGAAGGCCTTCTGGACGTTCAGTCGCGGCCAGCGCCTCGGCGATCTGCGGCGACTCGTGCGGCAGTACAAGCGCAACGTCACCGACGTGTTTCCCGAGGGCATCCACTACAAGGGCGGCAATTACGGAGTCGACGTGAACCTCCCGATCGTGACCGACGAGCGCAACAACCCCAGCTTCCTGGGATGTCTGGATCGCAAGGCATAAAGCGTTGGTAAGTCATGCAACGCGGGGCCGGGGCGAGAGTACGCCCCCCCGGTTTGGAACGGGGCACCCCGGAACCAACAGGGGTGCCCCCCCGGCCGGCGGGGGG
>JAJAYP010000065.1 GCA_026786185.1 Gemmatimonadaceae bacterium | reverse complement strand
GGTCTGGTGTGCCTTTGTTCTACGGCTCTACGGTTCACGGTTCACGGTTCACGGTTCACGGTCACCGTTCACCTTCTTGCCCTACCGGGCGCCGGGCACTCTTTTTCTGCCATGGCGTCAGTCGGCACGAGCGTTTCCCGCAAGGACGGACTCGGCAAGGCCACCGGCCGCACGAAATACGCGGACGACATCGTGTTGCCCGGTATGCTGTACGGCCGCACCGTGCGCTCGACGATCGCCCGCGGCACGGTGCGCGACATTCGCTTCGGGTTCGACACCGCGGGGTTCACGATCGTCGATTACCGCGACATTCCCGGCCGCAACGTCGTCGCGCTGATCGACGACGACCAGCCCTTCCTGGTCGAGCGCACGGTGAATCACGTTGCCGAGCCGATCCTCCTGCTCGCGCACGAGAACCGGGACATGCTGCTCGCCGCGACGGTCGACATCACATACGACGTCGACGAACCGAACTACGATCCGTCCCTGTCCACGCACTCATTCAAGGACGTCGACATCGTGAAGGGCGACGTGGATGACGCGCTCGCTCGCGCCGACGTCGTCGTGGAAGGGACGTACCGCACCGGTCACCAGGAACACGTCTACATCGAGACGAACGGCGTCATCGCGGTGCCGGAAGACGGCGGCATCACGGTGCACGGCTCGCTGCAGTGTCCCTTCTACGCGCTCAAGGCGCTGAAGAGCCTGTTCGGCGCCGAGTCGACGCTGCGCGTCGTGCAGACGGAGACGGGTGGCGGCTTCGGCGGGAAGGAGGAGTATCCCTCGATGCTCGCCGGCCACGCCGCGCTGCTCGCGCGCAAGTCGGGCCGTCCGGTGAAGATCATCTACGATCGCGTCGAAGACATGGTGGCCACCACGAAGCGCCATCCATCGGTCGTCACCCATCGCACCGGTCTCACGCGCGACGGACGCATCGTCGCAATGTCGGTGGACGTGCTGATGGACGGTGGCGCGTACAGCACGCTGAGCGGCGTGGTGCTGTCGCGCGGCTGTATCCACGCGGCTGGGCCCTACCGCTGCGACCACACGCGCATCGCGGGCCGAGTGATGATGACGAACACGCCGCCCAACGGCGCGTTTCGCGGGTTCGGCGCTCCGCAGACGGAGTTCGCGGTCGAAGTCCACATGGACCGCATCGCCGAGTCGCTCGGGATGGACCCCGTAACGTTGCGGGAGATCAACGCGCTGGAGCCCGGTGATCGCACAGCCACCGGCCAATTGCTCCGCAGCGATGCCAGCGCCCGCGCCTGTCTAGACGAGGCGGTACGGCGCACGGACTTCCGTCGGAAGCGGGAGGCGTACCGCGGCACGAACAGGGGCATCGGACTCGCGCTGTTCTATCACGGCGCCGGTTTCACCGGAGCGGGCGAGGAACGGCTCAAGTCGCGCGCGCGACTCGATCTCACGCCCACAGGCGCGCGGATCATGGTGGCGAGCACCGAGATCGGTCAGGGAACCCGTACGATGCACGCGCAGATCGTCGCCGACGCGCTCGGCATTCCCTACGAGTCGGTGGAGGTCGCGCAGCCCGACACCTCGCTCGTCGCCGACAGCGGACCCACCGTGGCGTCGCGCACCTGCATGGTGGTGGGCAAGATCCTCGAGCGCTGTGCGCAGGAGATGCGGCAGACGATCGGCACGATGACGCCCGCGGAATACCATCGCGCCAACGGGCCCCTCTCGGTCGTGATCGAGCATGTACCCCCCGACTGGATTCGCTGGAACGACGACACGTATCAGGGCGACGCGTATCCCACCTACGCGTGGGGCTGCGACGTGGTGGAGGTAGAGATGGACGCCGACACGTATGAAGTGCGACCGACCCACGTGACCGCGGTGCAGGAGTTCGGACGGCCCATCCACCCAGCGCTCGCCCGCGGGCAGATCGAGGGCGGCACGGTGCAGGGGCTCGGGTACGCACTGATCGAGCGCGTGGTGATGAAGGACGGCGCGATGGCCAACCCGACCCTCACCAACTACACCATCCCCACGACACTCGACACGCCGGAGATGGACATCGTGATGCTCGAGAATCATTACGACGGTGGGCCGTTCGGCGCGAAGGGGCTGGGCGAGCTGCCGATGGACGGCCCCGCTCCGGCGGTCGTGAACGCCATTCGCCATCTTGGCCTCGACCTGCGCGAGATCCCCGCCACGCCCGAGACGTTGAGCACGTGCGCTTCACGCTGAACGGCGCGCCCGCCGACGTCCAGGCGCACCCGATGAAGCGCCTGCTCGACGTGCTGCGCGAGGAGTGCGCGCTCACGGGCACCAAGGAAGGGTGCGGCGAGGGCGAGTGCGGCGCCTGCACGGTGCTGATCAACGGCGTGCCAGTGTGCTCGTGTCTCGTCCCCTTCGCCCAGGCCGAAGGCACGACCGTGTTGACGATCGAAGGACTCGGCGACACGCATCCGTTGCAACGCTGCTTCATGGACGAGGTGGGCGCCCAGTGCGGCATCTGCACTCCAGGCATGATCATGGCCGCCTACGTGCTTCAGCCAGACGCATCGCTCGACGACATCCGCATCGGCTTGGCGGGAAATCTGTGCCGATGCACCGGCTACTCCGCGATCTACAGGGCCGTACTGGCGGCGCGAGCTGTAACGCTCGCCGCACAATGAGAAGGTGACCTTGCCCTCCTCCGCATGAAGACCGCGCTCTCCACCCTCGAGCTCCGTCGCGCCCACACGCTCGAAGATGCGCTGGCGATCATGCGCACCGAGCAGCGGGTTCCGATCGCCGGCGCCACCGACCTGTACGTGGGACTCAACTTCGGCACTCTACAGGCCACGCGCTTCGTCGACATCTGGCCCCTCGACGAGCTTCGCACCATCACGGTGGCCGACGATCGCCTCGTGCTGGGCGCGCTCGTCACCTATTCCGCGATGCTCGCGTCGCCAGCCGTGCGTGACCGGCTGCCGATGATGATCGAGGCTGCGCGCCAAGTGGGAGGCGCGCAGATCCAGAACCGCGGCACCGTCGGCGGCAACATCGCCAACGGTTCACCGGCCGGCGATTCGCTTCCCGTGTTCGCCGCGGCCGATGCAGTCGTGGTACTCCGCAGCGTGGACGGCGAGCGACGCATTCCATTCAACGCCTTCTATACGGGCTATCGCGCCACGGTCATGCGCGCGGACGAACTGATCGTTGCCGTGGAGGTGCCGCGTGTGAACGGCACGCAGTGGTTCCGAAAAGTCGGGACTCGCGCCGCGCAGGCCATCTCCAAGATCGTCGTCGCCGCGGTCCGCGGTTCGCCACCACGCATCGCCGTCGGCAGCGTTGCGCCCACGGTCGTTCGCCTCACCGCCACCGAGCGCGCGCTCGCCGCTGGATCCTCGCTCGACGACGCGCTCGTCGTGCTCCGGAGCGAAGTCCGGCCGATCGACGACGTGCGCTCCACCGCCGACTACCGGAAGCGCGTTACCGAGAATCTGGTGCGGCGCTTCTGGGTCGACACCGCGTGAGCGACGCCGCGCCCACGATCGTCCGCTCGCGGCGGGTCGTCACGCCCGAGGGCGTTCGGCCCGCGGCCGTGCACATTCGCGACGGCGTCATTCGGCGCGTCGCCGATTGGGACGACGCGCCCCGCGACGCGATCATCGACGACGTCGGCGATCTGGTGCTGATGCCCGGGCTCGTTGACACGCACGTCCACATCAACGAGCCGGGGCGCACGGATTGGGAAGGGTTCGAGTCGGCGACACGAGCCGCGGCGGCCGGCGGCGTGACGACACTGCTCGACATGCCACTGAACTCGATTCCCGCCTCCACTTCCATGGGCGGGTTGGCCGCCAAGCGTGCCGCTGCGCGCGGCAAGTGCGCGGTGGACGTCGGCTTCATCGGCGGCGTGATTCCCGGCAACACCCGTCAGCTCGCGCCACTCCGCTCGGCCGGCGTGCTCGCTTTCAAGTGCTTCCTCGTGGACTCGGGTGTAGACGAGTTCCCCAGTGTGCACGTGAACGACCTTCGTGATGCCTTCCCGGTGCTCGCCACGCTCGGCGTACCACTGATGGTGCACGCCGAGGATCCGGCGCACATCGTCACGGCGCCGGCAGGGGGCTCCACATCGTACGCGCCGTACCTCGCCTCTCGGCCCGCGGCAGCCGAGCGGGCGGCGATCGAGATGATCGTGCGTCTGGTAGAGTGGTGTCGCGTGCCGGTGCACATCGTGCATTTGTCGTCGGCCGACGGACTCGCGGCGGTGCGCGATGCCCGGGTGCGCGGCCTGCCGATCTCGGTAGAGACGTGCCCACACTACCTGACCTTCTCGGCGGACGAAATCCAGGACCGGGCCACCGAGTTCAAGTGCGCGCCGCCCATTCGCGCCGAGTCGGAGCGCGACGCGCTGTGGCAAGGGCTGCACGACGGCGACATCGACATGGTCGTGAGCGATCACTCTCCTGCACCTCCCGCGTTGAAGG
>JAJAYP010000064.1 GCA_026786185.1 Gemmatimonadaceae bacterium | reverse complement strand
GTCGTGAAGCGCGCCAGCGTATCACGACCAACTTTCACAGGTTCTACGGAAAGAACGACGCCGCGATTTATCTCGTATCCCAACGCGTGCTCGATGGCAAGCACGCCTGGCTGGAAGCGGGAATCGTCGGCATCATGGAAGAAGCACCGGTCACGAGCGAACCCGTCGCGAGTCGCGCCGAGGCACCGGGCGTGCCGCAACTGGTCTGAATCTCCGCGCACGCGCATGATGACAAAGGGCACACCGGACGTCGTCCGGTGTGCCCTTCATGCCTACCGGCATTCCTTCAGCCGGACATCACGACCTTACTGGCCGCCCTGCCGCGCGGCCTGCGCCTTGAGTGCATCGTTGGCGTAGATCGCGACTTCGACGCGGCGATTCATCTGACGGCCGGCATCGGTGTCGTTCGCGGCCACCGGCTCGGACTCACCGCGACCAGCGCCACGCAGGCGGGGGCGTGCCACACCGCGACCGACGAGATAGTTCACCGCCGCATTCGCACGGCGCTCCGACAGCGACAGATTGTAGTCGTCGCTCCCGTTGGCATCCGTGTGCCCGACGATGATGATGTCGGTGCTGGGATACTTGTCGAGGCTCGACGCGAGCGTGGCGAGATTCTGCTGTGCGGCCGACGTCAGGACGTCGGAGTCGTACCCGAAGAGCAGGCCGGACTCGAAGGTCACCTGCAGCCCCTCGCCCACGCGCTCGACGACCGCGCCCGGGATGCCCTGCTTGATCTCCTTGGCCTGCTGATCCATCTGATGTCCGATGACGGCACCCGCGGTGCCACCGACCGCCGCACCGATGATGGCACCCTTGGCCGTGCCGCCATTGTTGTTGCCGACGACCGCTCCAACGGCCGCGCCGGACGCGGCGCCGATGATGGCGCCCTTCTCCTTCTGACTCAGGGACGCGCACGCGCCGATCGACGCGAGTGCGGCGAAGGCGGGAAGAAAACGAAGAGAACGATTCATGGGAACTGCTCCGAGTGATGGGTCGAGCGCCCCGATGTCTCAGGTTGCGCTGTCATTGTGCTACCCCACACTCGCAAGCACGATACCATCGCGTGCCGAGTCCGCTATGGCTCGAAGGCCGTATATCCTTCATCGGCAATGACATCCGCGATCTGCTCCACATTCATTCGCGCGGAATCGTAACGCAGGTCGGCGCTTCCGATCGTGACCGCACTCACCATTCAGGCGGTCGCAGCGGGATCCGCCCTTGGTGCGACAGCGGTGCGCTGCTTGAGCTGCAGGAGAATCACCGCCACGGCGATGAGCAGCCCACCGAGCAGCGTACGCGGACCGACGTGCTGGCCGAGCACGATGCCTCCGAGCACTGCGGTCCAGAATGGTTCGATCGTGCTCACGATGGCCGTGCGCACCGGCCCGATCTCGGACAGTCCGCGCAGAAACGCGAGAAAGGCGAGCACGGTGGAGAGCACGGCAAGAATGAAGACGGCCGCCCACCCGATGGGCGCGAATCGCAGGGCGAGTCCGCCCTGCATCGTCGCGACGATCAGCAGGATCGCCCCAGCTCCGACCGTGGCGTACGTCGAGGTCACGGCGGGAGGCATGCCGCGACCGAGTCGGTCGATGAGCGGAATGTAGGCCGCGTAGAGCAGCGCCGACGAGAGCGCCAGCAACGCGCCGATCGGATGCAGTCCTCCCGCGCCGGGCATTCCAACCATGAGCGCGATGCCCGCCAGCGAAAACGCGAGCGCGATCGCCCCTCGACGGGAGACGCGCTCCGTGCCTCGCACCGCCGCCATCACGGCCACCCATGCGGGATACGTATAGAACAGGAAGGTCAGCGTGGCCGCGGGGATGTATCGCAACGCCGAGAGACTGACGAACGCGATCACCGCCTGGCCGCCGCCGGCGAGCGCGATCACCGTCCACGCTCGGTGGCCCGGCGAGACGATCGCCCGCACGCCGCCACTCACGACGACGAGCAGCGCGGCCGCGATGAGGTAGCGCCACGTGAGCACGTCCACCAGGCGCGCGCCGCTCGACGTGGCCAACGTGATGAGAATGGGAATGGACCCGAAACAGCAGGCACTGAACAGCACGAGCATGGTCGCGCGCGACGTCGGGCGTGGCGCCGAAATCACAACAGCGTTCCTCCCAGCACCAGCATGGCAACGCTGAAGTAGATCACCAGGCCGGTCACGTCGACGAGCGTCGCGACGAACGGTGCAGACGCACTCGCCGGATCGAAGCCCAGGCGCCTGAGGAGAAAGGGAAGCATGGACCCGGCAAGGGAGCCGAACGTGACGATGCCGACCAGCGAGATACCGACGGTGAGCGCGATCAGCTGCCAGTGCGGGTTGTAGTCGAACAGCCCCGTTTTCTGCCAGATGCTGATGCGAATCACGCCGATGACGCCGAGGATGGTGCCGAGCGCCAGGCCGGTGGGCAACTCGCGCAAGGCGACGCGCCACCAGTCGCGAAGGGAGATCTCGCGCAACGCCATCGCACGCATGATGAGCGACGTCGCCTGCGATCCGGAGTTGCCGCCCGCGCTCATCACGAGCGGCACAAACAGGATGAGCGCGGCGACCTGCTTCAGCTCGCCGTCGAAGTACTGCATCGCCGACGCCGTGAACATCTCGCTCACGAGCAGGATACTCAACCAGCCCGCCCGCTTCTTCAGCATCTGCCGGAACCCGATCTGCATGTACGGCTCGTCCAGCGCCTGCATGCCACCCAGCTTCTGCACGTCTTCCGTCTGCTCTTCCTGGATCGCATCGATCACGTCATCCACCGTGATGACACCGATTACATGGCGCGACTCGCTGACGACCGGCACCACGACGAGGTCGTAGTTGGAGATCACACGCGTGACTTCCTCGCGATCGGCGAACGGCGACACGCTCTGGACCTCGCTCCACGCCACTTCGGCAAGGGGCGTCCCCTCGGGAGCGGCGAGCAGCTCGCGCAGCGACAGCACCCCGACGAGGCGACCCTCCGCGTCAGTCGTGTAGATGGCGTGCATGGCTTCGCGCCGGCTGCTCCGCGCGATGATGCGCACCTTGCGCAACGCTTCCTCCACGGACGTGCTGGCCGACTCGGACACGAAATCGGTCGTCATCAGGCCGCCGGCGGTGTCGGGCTCGTATCGACGCAGCTGCTCGGTGACCCGGCGTGCTTCCGCCGGCATCTCGTCGACGATGTCCTCGGCGTGCTCCTCGTCGAGCTCCTCCAGGACATCGGCGCGTTCGTCCGGCGTCATCGCACTCACGAGCGCTGCCGCCTGCTCCGGACTCATGGCTTCGAGCAGCGTCGCGCGCACTTCCTCGTCGATGTACTCGAGGACTGCCGCCGCACGATCGGTCGGCAACGCCGCCAGGAACCGCGGGATCTGCTCGAACGGCATCGCCTCGGCGACGTCCGCGAGATCGGCGGGATGCAACTCTTCCGTCTCCGCGGCGATCAGGCCGGGCGACTCCTCGAGCATCGCGAGGATGTCGGGGGCGAGCAGCGCGCCCACTGGCCGCTCCTCGGGGTTGTGCGGTGGCGTCATGGCGCGTCCTCGACGACGGCGGCGGGCGGCGAGCCGTCAAGGTAGGCGACCGGACGGTGGCGGGACAAGCCACGCCGCCGGATTCCAGTCGGCGCGCACCAGGGCGATATTGTGGAATGCTCACTCGCTTGCGTATCGAGGGCATGTCCTGCCAGCGATGCGTGCAGGCCGTGTTCACGTCACTCACCCCGGTGGAGGGGATTCTCTCGGCCGAGGTGGGCATCGGTGTAGCCACCATCGAACACGATGGCCGAGCGACGGGCGATGCACTGCGCGAGGCGATCGCGGTGAGCGGCTATCGCGCCACGATCGCGTCCGACGAGCGGCGGCGCCTGCCGCTCCTCTGAACACGCTCGGCCTCGCGACATCGCGCAGCATCCGCTGACTTCCACTCTTCACCCACGCACATGCCACACGTCGCCTTTCTCGGGTTGGGCGCCATCGGCCGCCCGATGGCCGTTCGTCTCGCGAATGCGCCGGGCGTCACGCTCACGGTATGGAACCGGACGCGCGACAAGGCCGAGCGCTTCGCGAAGGAACACGACGCCCGCGCTGCGGACTCGCCCGCCGATGCGGCGCGAACGGCCGACGTGGTGATCACCTGCTTCGCCGTCTCGGCCGACGTGGACTCGGTGCTCGACGGGCCCGACGGCCTGCTGGCGGGCATGCGGCGCGGCACGACGCTCGTGGATTGCACGTCGGGTGACCCGAACAGCTCGAGACGAATCGCGGGACGACTGGACGGCCTCGGGATCGCCTTCCTCGACGCGCCGGTGAGCGGAGGAACGAGCGGGGCGGAGCAGGGCACGCTCACCGTGATGGTGGGCGGCGACGCAGCAGTGCTGGCGCGGGTGCGGCCGGTGCTCGAGCCTTTCGGCACGAAGATCGTGCATTGCGGCGCCGTGGGTGCGGGTGACGCGCTGAAGTCGGTGAACAATGCGCTGCTCGCCGTGCACGTCTGGAGTGCGGCGGAGGGGTTGGCCGCGCTGGCGAAGGCCGGCGTTCGACCCGACGTCGCGCTCGACGTGATCAACGCGTCGAGTGGCCGGTCGAACGCCTCGATGAACCTCTTTCCCGAACGGGTGCTCACGCGCGCATTTCCGCGTACCTTCCGGCTGGCGCTCCTCGCGAAGGACGCGGGCATTGCGGCGGCGGTGGCGCGCGAGCAGAAGGTGCCCGCGCCGCTCCTGCAACTCACGGCGGACCTCTTCCGAATCGCGCACACGTCACTGGGCGAGGAGGCCGATCACGTCGAGGCGGTGCGTCTCGTCGAACAATGGGCAGGCCAGGAGATCGCATGACGACAGCCAGTTCGCCCCGCGCGTCGGTGCGCGCGCTCGAGGCCATCCGGTCCGACTTTCCTGCCCTCGCGCGGCGCGAGGGTCGCCATCCTGTCGCCTATTTCGATGGGCCGGGCGGCACCCAGGTGCCGCGCGCCGTCGGCGACGCGATGACGGACTATCTGTACGAGCACAACGCCAACACGCACTGGGTGTATCCCACGAGCGTGGAGACGGACGCATTGCTCGCGCAGGCGCGTGACACGTTCGCCGACTTCTTCAATGCGAGCGCGGCCGACGTGTCGTTCGGCAACAACATGACGACGATCGCCTTTCATCTCGCGCGCGGGCTGGCGCGCGGATGGGCGCCGGGAGACGAGATCGTCGTGACGGAGCTCGACCATCACGCCAACGTCGCACCATGGAGAGCGATCGCGAAGGATCGCGGGCTCGTCGTTCGATCGGTGCGGCTGAACACGACCACGTTCCGGAGCGAGCCGGACGACTTCGCGCGCCTCATCGGTCCCCGGACGCGGCTCGTCGCCGTGGGTGCGGCGTCCAATGCGCTCGGCACCATCACCGACGTCGCTGCGGTGTGCGCGCTCGCGCGCGCGGCGGGGGCACTCTCGTTCGTGGACGCCGTGCATTTCGCCCCTCATGGCCTCATCGACGTCGCGCAGATCGGCTGCGACTTCCTCGCCTGTTCGTCGTACAAGTTCTACGGCCCCCACGCGGGCATCCTGTACGGCCGCGCCGACGCCATTCAGCGGCTCGACGTGCCGAAGCTCGATCCGGCGCCGTCCGACGCGCCGGAGCGAATGGAAACGGGGACGCAGAATCACGAGGGCATCGTGGGTGCGGCGGCCGCGGTCGACTATCTCGCCTCGCTCGCCGGAGGCGATGGGTCGCGGCGTGAGCGGCTCGAGCTCGCTTTTCACGCCCTGCACGAGCGTGGCGCCGCGCTCGTGGCGCGACTGTGGGATGGTCTGTCGGCCATCGACGGGGTGTCGCTGTACGGGCCGGAACCCGGCACGCCGCGCACGCCGACGATCTCGTTCACGGTGCGCGGCCGAACCACGGACGACGTGGCGCGCGCGCTGGTGGCGCGCGGCCTGTACGCCTCCAACGGAGATTTCTACGCGGCCACCGTGTCCGAGCGCCTCGGTCGCGGGCTCGATGGATTCGTTCGGGCCGGCGCGGCGTGCTACACGTCGGACGAGGAGGTCGACCGGCTCGTGTCCGGCGTGGGCGAGATCGCCGCGCGCTGAGCGCGTCCTATTTCTTGCGCGACACCAGCGTCTTCTCGAACGCCGGCAGGAACTCCTCGTACTTCGACCCCGGCGACCACAGCACCCACCCGTCGAAGCCGGAGTCGTAGGTCGCACGCTTCTGCGCATTCAACTGCTCGGGCCCGTAGTGCGGGGAGCCGAGCGTGAATGCCTGGAGATATGGGCGCACGTGCTCCGGCGTCTTCAGGCCCATCTTCTCGTTGCGCTCGCGCGCACGAGTGAGCGCGATCTTGATCACCTTGTATGGATCCGCGTTGGGCGACGGGATGCCGAACGACCCGCGCGGATAGTGCGATGGGTAGACCATCGGCAGCAGTGCATCCGTGTGCGGCGCAAGCTTCTCCCACCATTGCCCGACTTCCAGCGGACCGCCAACCGTCGTCACGAGCCCGAAGATGTCGGCCGTGGATCGCGCGCCCACCTTGTCCAGCCGGCTGTTGGCCTCCTTGAGAAACTCGGCGAGCGCGTCGGCCTTGCTCCCGTTCGTACCAGGGAACACCTGCGGCGGCAACGACTTGTACGGTTCGGGAAAGCGGATGTAATCGAACTGGATCTCGCCGAATCCGATCTTCGCCAGCTCTTCCGCGACGCCGATGTTGTACGCCCAGATCTTCCGGTCGTAGGGATTCACCCAGGCGAGCCCCTTCTTGTCGCGCCACACACTGCCGTTTTGCTGGCGAATCGTGTGCTCGGGATTCACACGCGCCGCCACGGAATCCTTGAACACCACGAGCCGGGCGATGGGCAGGATCTTGTGCGCGCGCAACGTGTCGAGCAGCGCCGGAAGGTTGCGGATCACGCCCGAGGTGCCGGCGTTCTTCGCCCATTCCGCGTTCGCCGGCTTGTAGTTGAGCCCGAACTCGTCCTTCAGGTCGAGGACGAGCGCGTTGATCTCCGTCTCGTCGGCGATCTGGATGAGCTGTTTCATCCGCTTGGGGCTCTGCGCGGCGAACCTGTTCACGTACAGCGCGCGCACGACGGGAAACTCCTTGTCGACGTCGATCCGTGCCACGGTTCGATTCGTCGGCGCGGCGCTGGTATCGGCGCGTGGCGTCACGGTACCACCGCTCGTCGTGGTTGTGGGAGCGGCGCTCGAGTCCCGGGCTGGCGCACTTGCGCCGGTGCCGCTCACCACGACTCCACTATCGGCGGAGGGCTTCGCGGGCCGGTCGGACGCGGTGCCGCACGCGGCGAGCACGCCGGCGGCAACGGTAGCGATGGGCACGAGGACGCGGGCAACTGACGAGCGACAGACGAGCACGGGCGTATCTCAGGATGAGGGAATGACGAAAGATAGCGTCTCCGACGGCGGACCATTGGCACCTTTCGCGCCGCGGGCACGACGGGCGGCGAATGTATATTTCCCACACATGCGCCACTCGCTTTCCGCCTCGCGTCGTGTTCCGCGCCTCGCGTTGTGCCTGCTCACCACACTCTCCGCCTGTCGCGACGGCGCGTCGGCCGCTGCGCCCGCCGCCCCGCCGTCCGCCGAATTCGTGCTGTCGGCAGGGGATTCGTCGTTCTGGGTCTCGAGCGCCCGGGGAACGATCAACATGCGGCGTGCGCCGCTGGAACTGGCCGCCGCCGACGGGCGCTTCTATGAGCTGTACGTCGCGGACGACGACCGCTCGTATGAGAGCGCGGTCCTCGTGGGGCAGATGGTCTTCCGTCGCGATCTCGTCACCGGCGACTCGATCATGCTGTATCAGGATACCGTCGTCTCGCGGCTCGCGCGGCTCTACGGGCGATTGCACCCCGACGATGAGCCGCTCCGCCCCACTGAAGAGCCGAGCGAGGACCCGCGATGGACGGCGACATCGTCGTTGGCGCTGGACGAGGTGGCCGGACCGTTCGTCTCGTACTCGCTCCACACGGATGTCGAGCGGGACGATGTCGCGCCCTGGCATACGAGCCGGCGTGGAGTGCTCGACATCCGCACGGGCCGCCCCGCCACGCTTGCCGCAGTGACCGGCACCGCGCAGGGCGACGTGGAGCGCGCGCGTGCACGCGTCTTCCAGTCCACCCTGGACTCCGTGCGCGCCAGCCAGGACGAGCGAGGGGAGCGCGCTGCGGCGATGCTTCCATTCTACCGGCTGGATCCGGCGAGCTTCTCGGTCACCACGCTCGACGGCGCGCCGGCCGTGGCCTACGCCATTCCTGGCGCCGGTGCGGGGGACGCGGGTCACCTGCTCGCGCTCGCCCCTATCCCCATCGGCGAGCCGGCGTGGTGGCCCGCGGCGATGGCGACACTTCCCGTGTCGTCGGCCGACGGGGGACGCGATGTCTGGCGGCGCGGAGCGTACGAAGTGGTGGTGCGCTACGACGCGCGCAGCGGCGCGGCGCTGCTCGCGCTCCGCGACAGTACTTCACGCGAGTGGGCGCTCGGTCGCATCCCCGCGCCCGCAACGCGGATCCTCTGGCTCGATCGTCCGCCGCTCGACTCGCTGTGGCGCCGCGCGCTCGATCGCGCGTTCGAGGAGTCGTCGCTCTACGACGAGACGATCCGAACGGCGGCATACCGCGCTCGACCCCGTCATCGCGGCGCGGTGCAGGTGCGGTTGCCGCACCGCACGCCTCGTGTCGCGCCGCGCCGTCCCGCCCGCGGCGGCCGCGCATGAATGCCGACGCCGCACACGACCCGAGTCGTGGTGCGCTGACTTGATTCAACGGCCGAGCGATCGGTCGTTCCTCACCTTCCGTCCGGATGTCACGCATGCAGCTCTTCACGGTCGACCACGCCAACCGCACCCTTCCCTTGGTGCGCAAGATCGTCGACGACGTGGTGCGAGAACACCGACGCTGGCAGGAGGCGATCGTCGAGCTCGACCTGCTCGTGTCCGGCATTCACGCCGATCGTCCGGACTCGCGCGCGACGACGCTGGAGCGAGAGATCCAGCGGATCGCGCACGATATCGACCAGTTCGAGCACGAGCTCGAGACACTCGGTATCCAGTTGAAGGACCGCCGCATCGGCCTCATCGATTTCCCCAGCGAGATGGAGGGTCGCCGCGTGTTGCTCTGCTGGCGACTCGGCGAAGAGTCCGTACAATTCTGGCACGATGAGGCGAGTGGATACGCCGGTCGCCAACCCCTCTCGCCGACGCTCGTCGGCTGACTCTCCCCGATCCCGTCACATGAAGACCCACCAATCGACCGATGGCGTAGTCTGGAACGTCGTCGTGCAGTCACCCGGCTCGAGCAACGCGATGGTCCTGTTCCGGCACCCGGACGGACAGAGCTCCCGGCTGGATCGCTACAACTGGTTCATCAGCCAGGGTGCGGAGTCGCGCAGCGTCACGTCGCGCCTGTCACCGGAGAAGGTGCTCGAGCATCTGAACCCGACGGAGATTGCCGCCCTGTTCCGGCGATCCATGCCCGTGAGCCCACCCGATCCGCTCGGCGCGAGACGTCCGTCGGCGTCCTCGCCACGGGGCTGACTCGCGCGTCAGGTGGCCGTCTCGCGATACGGCACCTGGATCTCCATCCCGTCCTTTCCGACGAGGGTCGCCTCGAACACCTCGCGCGCCTCGCGACCCAGCTCGGTCGCGTCACGCGAGTACCGCGCGGAGAAATGCATGAGGACGAGGGATCGCACGCCGGCTTCGGCGGCAACGGTGGCCGCCTCGCGCGCCGTCGAGTGACCCGTCTCCACTGCCCGCGCACCTTCCTCGTCGCCGAACGTGGCCTCATGCACGAGCAGGTCTGCGTCGCGCGCGGCCTCCACCGTCGCGCGACATGGGCGCGTGTCCCCCGTGACGACGACCTTGCGTCCGGCGCGCGGGGCGCCCACCAGCACGGATGGCTCGATCACCCGGCCGTCGGCGAGAGTGACCGCACGACCGCGGTGAAGCTCGCCCCATGAGGGGCCTTCCGGCACGCCCAGCGCGCGCGCGAGCTCCGGATTGAACCGCCCCTTTCGATCCTCTTCAACGAGCGCATACCCGAGCGCGCGCGCGCCGCGATGATCCACGGCGAATGGCACGATCGCGTAGTCCTTCCGCGACACGGTTGCGCCCGGCTCCAGTTCGATGATCTCCACGGGAAACGTCACGCGGTCCATGCCGAACTCCTCGGCGCGCTTCAGCATGCGCGCACCGCCGCGCGGACCCCACAATCGCAGTCGCTCGGTGCGTCCCTGTAGCGCCATCGTCCGCATCAACCCGATCACCCCGATGACATGATCGGCGTGGAAATGGGTGAAGAAGATGTCCTCCAGGCCGAACGACACGCCGTAGCGCATCATCTGCCGCTGCGTGCCCTCGCCGCAGTCGAACAGCACCGTTTCGCCCTCACGCACGATGGCGAGCGAGGCGACGTTGCGCTCGATGGTGGGGCGCGACGCGGACGTACCGAGGAGTCGGACGGCGAGCGACATGGCGGAGCAATATAGTCCGCGCGAGCCGGCCGCCCGCCCGCGCCCGTGCGGCATCGTCGAGCCGTCACTCGCGACCAGCTCGTGACGCGAACGTCGCCTTTCGTCGGAAACGCGACCCGCGACGACGTGTGTGTGCGTGTTGCGAGCACATGGGTCCGCAGTTTGCACTAGGGTCCGGTGTGTCGCGGCCCCGACGGGCCGAAGCGGATGGCGCCGGCTCTCGTGATGTCGCGGTTGCCGCACCGGGCAAGGGGCCCAACACCAGAAGGAGGAGCAGGATGGCGATCAAACCGAGTAGCGATGAGCGCAGCTTCGGCGCCGACCGGGAGCGTGAGCGTGCAGTCACCGATGAGAGCGGACGCGCCGAGGGTTCGTCCGGTGCCGCGGATGGCGCCGATGACATGTCGGACGACGGCGCTGCGCGCGCACGCAGCAATCGTGGGTTCGCATCCATGGATCGAAGCAAGCAGCGCGAGATCGCCAGCAAGGGTGGCCGTGCGGCGCACCAGAAGGGCACGGCGCACGAGTTCGACTCCAGCGAGGCGCGCGCCGCCGGCCGGAAGGGCGGCGTCACGGTGAGCCAGAATCGTGAGCACATGGCCGCGATCGGTCGTCGCGGCGGTGAAGCGCGCGGTGCGAACAGGGCTGCTCGCCTGCAGCAGGACTCCGAGAATGGCGCGAGTGCGCCCACGAGCAATCGTCAGGGCACGCAGCAGCGATTCCAGGGCGATCGCGAAGTCGGTGTCGGCGCCAATGGCACGCAACCGGCCACCAGCGCTGGCGGTCAGGGTACCGCGCGCTCGAGCGGCAATTCGCTGGGCGGTGAGCGGAACACCGGCGCCACCAGCCCCGAGAGCAACGTGGAGCGGCCGTAGCAACACCCGTTGGCGGCCAGAGCGCCGGGCACGCAGGACGACGATACGACTCGATCTCGACTGGGAATGGCGGACACGCCATTCCCGGTTTCGCATTCCGGACGCGCGTCGCTACATCTTCTCCGCAATCGCGCTGCCCACCTCCTCGTCCCGCCATGTTCCTCGCCTGCCTCATCGCCTGCGCGCACGCCCTCACCGCCGATACCGCGGCATCCACCGGCGCGCAGGACCCGGCGTGGTCGGCGGACGGACGACTCGCGATCGGTATTCGCGGCGATCTCTGGGTGCGCGCCACGATGGCGGGCGCGCCACGATGGACGCAGGTGACGCACGGGCCGGCGTGGGATCGCCAACCCGCGTGGGTCGCGGACGGCGGGGCGATCGTCTTCACATCCACCGCGTCGGGAACGGCGCAACTGTGGCGCGTGTCCATTGCGCGCGACGGCACCGTGGGCGCACCGGAGCGCGTGACCGCCTCGCGAGAGTCCGAGAGCGACGCGGCGGTGCGGTCGGATGGCTCCATCGCCTTCGTGCGGGGACGTGGCTCCCTCGCGCGGGTGTGGATACGTGGCGCCGACGGCGCGGAGCGGCGGCTCACGAAACGGGAAGCCGACGGCGAGCGATGGCCCGCCTGGTCCCCCGACGGCTCGCGCATCGTCTACAGCTCGGTCAGCGAGGCGCGCACCCGCCTGCGCCTGCATGTCATCGCGGGCGATTCGGGCCGCGTCCTCGTCGAGGATCGGGATGCGGAGCGCGCGGCGTGGTCGCCGAGCGGCGACCGCATCGTCTTCGCCACGCGCTCGCCGCGCGCGGGCGTGTGGGTCACGACTCCGGATGTTCGATACGTGAACCTTCTGAGCGACAGGCGCGCGGCACCGGCCTGGTCGGCGGATGGCCGCACGATCGCCCTCGTCGAGCTTCCGTTCGCCGACGTCGGGTACAATGGCGATCCCGATCGCCTGGGTGACCGCGAACAGCGCGACCGCCTTTCACCGATCGGCCGGCTGTGGTTCGTCGATCCCCCTGTCGCGCCGGACAGTGGCCGAGTTTCCGAGGCACTGGCAGTCTCCGACCGCGCTGGACGCACCCGGGAGACGTTCGCGTCGGTCTGGGCGCAGACCGACAGCCTGTATTTCACCGCGAGGCCGGACGCGCACGCGCGATGGGTGGCCCTGCGCGATCGATTCGCACCGCGCGCCTCGGCCGCATCCTCCGATGACGCGCTCGCCGTCATCCTGCACGAAATGCTGCGCGAGCGGCCGACACTGCGTCAGCCAGCGAGCGGCCGAGCGGCGGTGTCCAGCGCGCATCCGGTGGCGACCGAAGCCGGCCTGGAGATGTTGCGCCGCGGCGGAAATGTCGTGGACGCTGCGGTCGCGGTGTCCTTCGCCCTTGGCGTCGTGGAGCCCGACGCGAGCGGCATTGGCGGTTACGGTCAGATGCTCGTGCGCCTGGCGACCATGGAGCGCCCCACGCTGCTCGAGTTCATGTCGCGCGCACCCGAGGAAGCAACGCTCGCCAATGGTGCACTGCTCAGGCGCGGCGCGTATCCCGATGATGGACCAGTGCTCGTGAACGTGCCGGGCACGGTCGCCGGCATGGAGCTGGCCCATACGCGATACGGCAGCGGCAAGCTGTCGTGGCGCGAGCTGCTCGCACCGGCCATTCGCGCCGCGGAGCGCGGTGTCGTCGTCAGCGAGGGACTCGCGACGACGCTCGCGACGGAACGCGTGCACTTCGTCAGGTATCCCGCCAGCCGCGCCCTCTTTTTTCCCAACGACCGCGCCTTGCGTGCCGGTGACACCCTTCGCAACCCGGACCTCGCCCGAACCCTGCGCATCATCGCCGACAGCGGTGCTGCGGCGTTCTACTCGGGCGATGTCGGGCGTCGGATCGTGAGCGACCTGCGAGGCCGAGGCAACGCCATGCGCGTCGGCGATCTCGCGCGCTACTTCGCCGTGGAGCGCGAGCCCGTGTCGGGCCGCTATCGGGGCTACACCGTCTTTTCAAGCGCGCCGCCCGCCTCCGGAGGCCCGGCGCTCGTGGCGCAACTCAATCATCTCGAGCTCCATCCGGCGGCGAAGCCATACGATGAGGATGCCGCGACTTTGCACGCCATGATCGAGGCGTGGAAGCTCGTGCCCTCGACACGTGGACGCATCGCGGACCCGGGGCTCTGGCCCATCCGCCTCGACGCTTTTCTGAGCAAGGATTCAGCGACGGTACGGTGGAACTGCTTCCGTGCGACGCGCGCGCTGACGCCGGACGATGTTCGGGGCGACACCCTTCCGTGCGCCGGGCGCGCCATTCCCACCGCCGCCGATTCCTCGCGGAGCGCGATGGCGCTCGACGCCGACCGTGCCGAATGTGACGAGCATGAAGGATCGCGACGATCGTTCTGTCACCGCACGGGCACGACGGCGTTCACCGTGGCCGATGCCGCGGGCAACGTGGTTTCGGTCACCCAGACGCTCGGGACGTGGGGCGGCAATTTCTACGTGTCGCCGGGACTCGGATTCCTCTACAACGACAAGCTGACGTCGTACGGCTCCGATCCCGACGAGTACGGCGCGCGACTCGCGAACGCGCGACATGGCAGCTCGCTCGCACCCACGATCGTATTTCGTGGAGAGGGAAGGACGCGACGTCCGGTGCTCGTCGTCGGTGCCGCCGGCAATGCGTGGATCACGTCGGCCGTCTACTCCATCGTGACGGGCGTGATCGACGGCAAGCTCGACGTTCAGCGCGCCATCGAGCAACCACGCTTCCTGATCGGCCAGCAACGTGGCGACGCCAGGCGCGAGTATCTCGTGCAGATCGAGGACGGCATGTCGCCGTCGGCCATCAAGCAGCTCGAGGCGATGGGACACCTCTTCCAGCGCATCTCGCTCGCCGGCGAGCTGCGCATGGGCTACGCGTCCGCCATCACCCTGGACGGCGATATCGTGACGGCAGGTGCGGATCCGCGCCGGGCCGGTGAGGCAGGCGCCATCGGTTGCGCGGCCGACGCGGGACGGGGATGTCGACGGTGAACGACCGGCGCTGAATCAGTCGATGGCTCCCGGACCATCGACGATGGCGCGCCAGCGCGCGTCGTCGATGTTGCCGCCGCTCACGACGACCGCCACAGGCGAGACCAGCGAGGGGGCGCGCTGATGCAGCAGTGCGGCCACACCCACGGCACCCGATCCCTCGACGCGCATGTCATGCTCGTGGGATAGCCAGGCGATCGCTTCGGCGATCTCGTGTTCCGTCACCGTCACGATCTCATCGAGCGACGCGCGCCCGATGGCGAATCCCTCGTCGTCGATCTGACCCGCGAGCCCATCGGCGAGGGTGGGAGGGACCGGCACGTCGACCCGCTGACCGGCAGCGAGTGACGCCGCCATCGCGTTGGTCTTCACGCTCTGCACTCCGATCAATCGCACGTGAGGCGCGACGACGCGGACCAGCGACGCGACGCCGCCGATCAATCCACCGCCGCCGACGGGCACCACGATGGTTTCGACACTCGGCAGCTCCTCGAGGATCTCCAGTGCCACCGTACCCTGGCCGGCCAGCAACAGGTCGCCGGCGCACGGATTCACGAACACCATCTCGTGTGCCCGGGCGAACTCCTCCGCCACACGGTGTGCCGCGTCGTAGTCCGGCTGGGATGCGTCGATGACGGCTCCGAGCGCCACGATGCCCTCCCGCTTTACCGACGGCGCAGTCGCCGGCACGAAGATCGTCGCGCGGATCCCGAGGTGCCTCGCTGCCCACGCGAGGCCCAGCCCGTGATTGCCCGCCGACGATGCGACGACTCCGCGCGCCTTCTCGTCGATGCTCATCGTCGCGAGCACGTTGTAGGCGCCGCGAATCTTGAACGATCCGGTGCGCTGCCGGCACTCGCACTTGAGATGGACGTCCGTGTTCGCGCGCAAGGACAGGGCGGGGGACGGCACGAGCGGCGTGCGCTCGACGACTCCGCGCAGGCGATGACCGGCGGCGAGCACGGCGGCAGCGGGAGGCAGCATGCTCAAAGGTGAGTCCCGCCACACGTGGACGGTAGTCGAGGCGCACCGTCGGTCGCCGACGCATCACCCGCGCGCGGCGAC
>JAJAYP010000063.1 GCA_026786185.1 Gemmatimonadaceae bacterium | reverse complement strand
TCGCGCGACGAGCGAGGGAGATCGCATCCACTTCTCGCAGGACGTCGGGGCGACGCACCACTACGTCGACGATCGTGCGACCGCGGATCTCCCGATGGAGATCGCGGGCGATCGTCTCGGTCTCAGGGAGCTCGGGCACTCCGCTCCGCCTGTCGACCGATCTCGCGCCAGCCGATGTCGGTCCGGTACTGCTTCCCCTCGAATTGCACCTGCGATGCCCCGTCGAGGCTCTTCCGCTGCGCTTCGGCAATCGTCGGCGCGACGGCGCTCACGGCGATCACTCGTCCCCCCGCTGTGACGAGCCGGCCCGCCGCGTCGCGCGCCGTGCCGGCGTGGAACATCGACACTGTGTCGTCGGCCTCTGTGGGAAGCGTGATGACGTCGCCCGTGCGGGGCGTGTCCGGATAGTCGGCGGCAGCCAGCACGGTCGTCACGCACGACCCCGCGGAGCGGGCACGCGCCGCGGGAAGTGACTCCCCCCCCGCGACGAGGCGCATGAGGTCGAGCAGGCAGGGCTGGACGTCGAGCACGGGCATGAGCGCCTGCGTTTCCGGGTCGCCGAACCGGCAGTTGAACTCGACGACGCGCGGACCGGCGGGGGTGAACATCAGGCCCGCGTACAACAGTCCCGTGAATGGCCGGCCGCGCTCGCGCATCGCGTCCAGCGTCGCGCGAATAATCGCTGCGGCGGCGGATGACCCGTCCTCGCTCGACCCACCGGGCACCGACGAGGTGCGGAGGCTCACCGGAACGTACGCGCCCATCCCACCGGTATTCGGTCCACGGTCCCCTGTGTACAGCCGCTTGTGATCCTGCAGGGCCGGCAGGGTGACGAAGTCATGGCCGTTGGTAATCGCGAAGACGGAGAGCTCCTCTCCTTCCATGAATTCCTCGATCAGCACTTCGGAGCCGGCAACGCCGAACCGGTTGCCCTCGAGCATGCTCTCGATTGCCGCGTCGGCGTCCTCGATGCGCGTGCAGACGATCACGCCCTTGCCGGCTGCGAGTCCGGAGGCCTTCACCACCACTGGCACGCCGAAGCGACGAGCGGCCGCCCGCGCAGCCGCTGATTCCCTGTGCATCTCGGCGCGTGCCGTCGGAACGCCCGCGTCCAGCATGAGCTGCTTGGCGAACGCCTTGGACGTCTCGATCTCGGCCGCGGCTTGGGTGGGGCCGAAAATGGCCAGCCCGGCGGCGCGAAAGCGATCGACGATGCCGGCTGCGAGCGGCGCTTCCGGCCCCACGATCGTGAGGTCTACCCTCCGCTCGATAGCGAGCGTCTGCAGGCCGTCCAGGTCCGTGGCGGCCACGGGCACGCACTCGCCGAGCGCGGCGATTCCCGGATTGCCGGGGGCGGCGATCACCTCGAGGCCCGGGTCGTCTCGGCGAAGCCGCCATGCGAGTGCATGCTCGCGACCTCCTCCACCGACGATCAGGACGCGCATGGCGGGCAATATAGCTCGGCTCGGCGGGCTCGAGTTGCGGCCCGCGCACGGAGGAGCGGCGGCGAATCGCCTCTGGCGGACCGGCCTGGAAAGCGTAATATGTTTACTGGCCTCACGACGCTGGGGGGTGACCTAGGTGCCGCTCGAAGAGCTTCAGGTTGCACTCCCCGCCCGTTATCGCCTCATTCGCGAGATCGGGCGGGGCGGCATGGCCGTGGTGTATCTCGCGGAAGACGTACCGCACGGACGCGACGTCGCCGTGAAGGTGCTGAGTCCGGAGCTCACGTCGTCCATCGACGGTGAGCGGTTCCGTCGCGAGATCCAGATCGCTGCGCGCCTCAGCCATCCGAACATCCTGCCCGCGTACGATTCGGGCAGCGCGGACGGTCTGCTCTTCTACGTGATGCCCTTCATCCAGGGCGAGTCACTGCGCGCACGTCTCGATCGAGAATCTCAGCTTCCCATCGAGGAGGCCATCGCGATCACCTGTGAAGTGGCCGATGCGCTGGCGTACGCGCATTCGCAGGGCGTCGTGCACCGCGACATCAAGCCGGAGAACATTCTCATCCAGAGTGGCCACGCGGTGGTGGCGGACTTCGGCATCGCGCGCCTGGTGCAGGACGTGGGCGCCGAGAAGCTGACGCAGACCGGGATGTCGATCGGCACGGCGGCGTACATGAGCCCGGAGCAGTTCACCGGAGAAAAGGTGGACGGACGCAGCGACGTTTATGCGCTGGCGTGCGTGCTGTACGAGATGCTCGTGGGGCAGGTGCCGTTCACGGGACCGAACGCCATGGCCATCATGGCGCGTCACACGATGCAGGCGGTGCCGTCCATCCGCGTCGTGCGGTCGAGTGTGCCCGAGGACGTCGAGGCCGTGATCGTGCACGCGCTCGAGAAGACGCCGGCCGACCGGTTCGCGACCGTCGATGAGTTCAAGGACGCATTGCTCAGCGGGAATCCCGGCATGTCGTCGACGTTCGCCAGGAGCACGCCGATGTACACCGCGGCATACCGCGCCGCGCACGGCAGGCGCGGATGGAACCGGCGGCGCAGCATGATGGGCGTCGCGGCGAGCGTGCTCGTGATCGCCGGCACCGTGGTGGCCGCGAAGGCGTTTTTCTCCCCGCCCTCGGCACTGTCAGCGGGCGACGTCAACCGCGACGCCGATTCGCGGCATGTGGGCGTGCTCTATTTCGCCGACGAGAGCAAGGATGGTTCGCTTCGATTTCTGGCGGACGGACTGACGGAGTCGCTGATCGACGAATTGTCGCGGGTGCCCGCACTTGACGTCGTATCGAAGAACGGCGTGCGACTCTTCCGGGGTGTGCCGTACGAGACGGCGCAGGACTCGATTCAGCGCACGTTGAACGTCGGCACGGTGGTGCGCGGAGAGGTGGAGTCGTCGAAGACGGGAGCGCGGGTCACGGTACGGCTCGTGGATGCCGTGAGCGGTGTGGAGATCAAGTCCGAAAAGTTCGACGTGGATACCGCGAACGTGCTTGCGGCGCAGGGCGAGCTGTCGAAGCACGTGGCCGAGTTCCTCCGGAAGCATCTCGGCGACGAGGTGAAGCTCAAGTCGGCACGTCAGGGCTCGAGCAACTCCGAAGCATGGACGCTGGTGCAGCGTGCCGAGAAGCGGCGGAAGGACGCCGATTCGCTGGCCAAGCAGGGGGCCGTCGAGACGGCGACCCAGCTGCTGGGTGATGCCGAACTGCAGCTCGCGCGCGCGGAGAGGCTCGATCCCTCGTGGGTTCAGCCGCCGATGGTGCGGGCGATGATCTCTTTCCAGCGTGCGCGCGCGCAACGCGCGCAGCCAGTGCTGGCAGCGGCGTCGATCGACAGCGGACTTGCGCACGTGGCGCGCGCGCTGGCCGTCGACCCGCGTTCGGCCGACGCACTCGAGTATCGCGGCAAGCTGCAGTACCTTCGCATCGAGCTGCAACTGCTCAACGAAGGGCCGGATTACAATCGCACGCTCGAACGCGCCGAAGACGATCTCCGCGCCGCCGTGGACCAGAACCCGTCACAGGCGGGCGCGTGGGTCACGCTCAGCAGCCTGGCGTACAATAAGCATAACGTGCAGGAGGCGCTGAACGCCGCGCAGAAGGCGTACGCCGCCGACGCCTACCTGGCGAACGCGCGCGATGTATTGCGACGGCTGTTCTGGACGTCGCATGACATGGAGCAGTTCCCCGAAGCGGGAAAGTGGTGTGCCGAAGGACACCGGCGCTTCCCGCGCGACCTTCCGTTCGTGGAGTGCCAGCTCTGGATGTTGACGACGAAGGCGCGGCGGGCCGATCCGGACGAGGCGTGGCGCCTGGTCGATTCCATGCGTGTACGCACGCCTGCGAAGGACACGGCCAAGACAGACCGCCACGCACGCATCATCACCGCGGCGGTGCTGGCGCGCGCCGGCCTGAAGGACAGCGCGCGTGCCGTGCTCGTGCGCGCGCGGGGCACGCCGGACATCGACCCGGAGCACGAGCTGGTGGGGGACGAAGCCATCGCGCGGGTATTTCTCAAGGACTACGACGAGGCCGTGCGACTGCTCGAGAGCTATCTCGCCGCGAATCCGCAACATCGGAAGGGCTTCGCGACGAAAACGTCGCTGTGGTGGAAAGACGCCACCCTCCAGGCGCATCCGCGATTCAAGGCACTGATCGCGGGCGCGCGCTAGGCGCTACACCGGAGGTATCGGGTCCGCCGCGGAGGCGCTCGGCGGTGCGTCGGGTCCGCGAAAGGCTTCCCTGAAGGCGTCGGCAGCGCGACGCATGGCGACGTTCACGTCATCGGCGGCGCGACGAGCCCGGGCGGAATAGTACGAGGTCGCGTCCGCATAGTCGTCGCTCAGCGACGCACCCGCCTCACCGCGACGCGCATACGTGCCGGCGAGGATGGCGTCGTACTGCCCACCGGTCCGCCACCGCTCCAACTCGCCCGCGCGCACCGTGTTGAAGGGATGCTCGCGGAATGCGGTGTTGAGAATCCTGAAGATGCGGTCCCACCCATCGCCGCCGGCCTCGTAGGCCGCCGCCTGGCGCATGAAGTCCTCCACGCTCGCCGTATCGCCGTATTCCAGTCCACCCGCGAGCTTCATGAACGCGCGCTGGGCCACGGCGCCGTCCTGCACGGCGAGGAGGCCGGCGCGATCGGTGGAGAGCTCGCTCTTGCGATGCCATTCGAGGAGGGCGAGCTGAAAGGGCAGGAGTGCGAGCCCCACCGGAAGCAGGGCCAGCGTGCCGATCGTGAGGATGACATGGGCCACCGTGCGGTAGACCATGTGATCGCTCATGATGTGCCCGAGCTCGTGCGCCAGCAGGAATCGCCGCTCCTCGTCTCCGTCCAGCAGCTCCAGCGCACCGGAGGTGATGACGATGAACGGCCGCTCGAAGCCGATGGCGAACGCGTTCACCTTCGACGATTGTGTGACGTACAGCTCGGTCATGGTTGGCCAGTCGAGCGTGCCGCAGACATCGACGAGGAGCGCATGCAGGCGCGGGCGCTGAATCGGCCCCACCTGCACCGCGTTGGCGAGAAAGAGCTGTCGCACGCCGCGCTCGCTGATGAAACCCGCCGTCTTGCGAACGACCTCGTCGAAGCCGGGAATCGCCCGCAGGGTGTCGAGCGCGGCTCGGTCGGCGGGATGCTCCCATGTGCGGGAGGAAATCTGTGGCAGGACGATCGGCACGAGCGCGCTCCTGGACGGTGATGCTGTCCAGTACGGAGGCGCGACGAGAAAGTGTCAACGGCCAGTGAACCGTGAACCTCGAACCGTGACGACGGAAACGACGTTACGGTTCACGGTTCACGGTCAACGGTTCACTGGCCCTTGAGCGCCTGCTCCAGATCCGCCAGCAGGTCCTCCACGTCCTCGACGCCGCAGCTCAGCCGGATCAGCCCTTCGGTGATTCCGAGCTGGGCGGGGCGCGCCGGCTCGACGCTCGCATGGGTCATCGAGGCCGGGTGGCTGATGAGGCTCTCTACCCCACCCAGCGATTCGGCGAGCGAGAACAGGCGGCACCGGCTCAGCACCGTGTTCGCCTGCTCCTTCGTTCCCAGCTCGACGGAGATCATGCCGCCGAACCCCGTCATCTGCGCCTTGGCGAGCGCGTGCTGCGGATGCGAGGCGAGCCCCGGGTAGATGACGCGCTCCGCGCCGAGCCTGTGTGCAAGCCACGCGGCGATCCGTCGCCCATTCTCGTCGTGGCGCGGCATCCGCAAGTGCAGGGTCTTCGTACCGCGCAGTGCGAGCCATGCGTCGAACGGGCCCGGCACGGCGCCCGCCGCGTTCAGGATGAACTGCAATCGCGTCGCGAGGTCGTCGTCGTTCAGGATCGCGATACCGCCGATCATGTCCGAGTGCCCGTTCAGGTACTTCGTCGTGGAGTGGTAGATCATGTCCGCGCCGAACGCGAACGGTTTCTGGAAGAAGGGCGACGAGAAGGTGTTGTCCACGAGCAACAGCGCCTTGCCCTTGTGCGCGATATCGGCCGCGGCACGCAGATCGGTGATGCGCATCAGGGGGTTGGACGGGGTCTCGACGAACACGAGCCGCGTCTTCGGCGTCATCGCATCGGCGATGCGTTGCGGGACGCGCGTGTCCACCCAGGAAAAAGTCAGCCCATAATTGCCGAGGAGCTTGTCGAACAGGCGAAACACGCCACCATACATGTTCTCGCTGCAGACGATGTGGTCGCCGGCCTTGAACAGCATCATCATCGAGGTCACGCACCCCATCCCGGACCCGAAGGCGAAGCCGTGCCGCCCTCCTTCCAGGGCGGCGACGTTGCGCTCGAGCGCTTCCCGCGTCGGATTCTTGCCGCGCGCGTACTCGTACCCCTTGTTCTGGCCCAGCCCCTCCTGCACGTAGGTGGAGGTGAGGTAGACGGGCGTCATGATGGCGCCCGCCAGGGGCTCGGGACGCTGCCCGGCGTGGATGGCACGGGTAGCGAACCCCGCTTCAAGATCGTCGTCGAAAACGCGCGTCATGCCGATACTGCTCCAGGTAGAGTCGTGCGGACCAAGGTAACGGAGGAGCGCGTGGGCGGCGAGCACGTCGCGCACGATGCAGCGCGTACGTCAGGGAGCGAACCACGAAATGACCGCCGAATCAATTGCCGAATCTCCGTACTGCCTCGTCGTGGATGACGAGCCACGCCTCCGTCAGGTGCTCGTGCACCTGATGAAGACGGAAGGCTTCACCTGCGTGGAGGCGTCGAACGGGGAGGAAGCGTTGGTGCTCCTGCAGCGGCATCCGATGACGCTCGTGATCTCCGACCTGCGGATGCCGAAGATGGACGGGCTCGAGCTGCTGCGGCACACGCGCGCACGATGGCCCGACGTCGCGGTCATGATGATCACCGCGGTGGCCGATGTGGAGGTGGCCGTGAGTTGCCTCGCCATCGGTGCGATGGACTACCTGACCAAGCCCTTCCACCTGGAAGAGGTGCGCGCCCGCGTCGCGCAGGCGATGGAGAACCGCCGATTGGTGCTGGAGAATCGCGGCTACCAGCGGAGCCTTCAGGACAAGGTGGCCGTCCAGGCGCGGCGGTTGGAAGAGCTGTTCATGACGAGCATCCAGTCGCTGGCCGAGGTGCTCGAGCTCAAGGATCCGTACACCCGCGGCCACTCCGTGCGCGTGAGCATGTATTCGGCTGTCATCGCCCGCGAGCTCGGCCTCGATGGCGAGATGCTCCGGCAGATCGAGCTCGGCGGACACGTGCACGACATCGGCAAGATCGGGGTGCGCGAGGACGTCCTGAACAAGCCCGGCAAGCTCACCGATCTCGAGTACGAGCACATCATGACGCATCCGGTCGTGGGTTGGCGCATCCTCGCGCCGTTGCTCGCCGAAACACCGGTGGCACTCAACATCGTGCGCTCACACCACGAGCGGTTCGACGGTCACGGCGTGCCGGATCACCTCACAGGCACGGCGATTCCCCTCGAAGCGCGCATCGCTGCCGCAGCCGACGCGTTCGACGCGATGACGAGCAACAGGCCGTACCGCCCGGACGGACTCAGCGTCGCGGACGCAATCAAGGACCTGCAAGTCTGCAGCGGCAAGCAGTTCGACCCGGAGGTCGTCGCCGCGCTGGTGCGTGCATCGGACGCGGGCCGCCTCAGCGTCGTACGCCGCTCCACGGCTCCGTACGGCATGCCGGTCATTCACCGGGACGCGTCCGCGCCCGCGCGCGTCCTGGCGTAGGCCCTCAGCCGGTCGTCGCCTCGCGTCGCGCAAGGCCATCGGTCAGGGCCGATCCACGCAAGGTGACCGTACCATCAGGGTTTCTCGAGCCCAGGTCGCCGGTGCGCAGCCATTCGTTCCGCGGCGTGCGTGTGCCGGCGCGGTCATGGAGATAGCCGCGGAACACGTTGTCGCCTCGCACGCAGATTTCCCCAGTCACGCCATCCGCGACGGGCGTCGTCACTGATGCGGACGCGCGCTCCGATGTCGACGTGGATTCGTCCACGGGCAGAATGGCGATCTCCACGCCCGGGAGTGGCCGGCCAAGTGTACCGCGCACGTTCGAATGCGCGACGTCGTTGAACAGGCACGCGGGCGATGCCTCGGTCACTCCATATCCCTGCCGCAACTCGACGCCGGTCACGTTCGCCCAGCGGTCCTGCAACTCGACCGACAGTGTGCCTCCACCGCACACGCAGACACGCAGCGCGCCATGGCGTACGACCCCCGGTCGGCGTTCCATTGCCGCGAGCATGGCTCCGAACAAGGAGGGCAGCCCGACGAGATGCGTGATCCCGTTGCCGAGTGCCTCCATCGCCCGAACGGGATGCACGCGATGCATCGTCGTCACGCGCGCGCCGGCGAGAAGCGGCGCCACGCCCGTGGCCGTGAGCCCGAATGCCCTGGCGAACGGCAGCAGCGCGAGCACGTGAGCATCGGCCATGAGATCAGACGCCTGCACGCTGGCGCGCGCGTTCGCCAGCAGGTTGGCATGCGTGAGCACCGCGCCGAGCGGTGTGCAGGGCACGGTGGATCGATAGAGGATCGCCGCCTCCTCGTCGCGACCCGCGGCGTCACGTTCGCCTTCCAGCGACAGGCCATGATGCGAGCCCAGATCCACGAGGCGGCTGGCGCCCTGGGCAATGACGCGCGCACTGCGGGGTGCGTCGTCCAGGAGGACGACGGTCATGCCCGCGGGGACGCGCGCCACGAGCGACGACCGGGTGAAGATGGCGCCCACGTCGGCGTCCGCACACTGGAACGCGATCCCGGCTGGTGACGCGAGCGGATCGATGAGCACTGCGCCGCGTCCGTCGCTCGCCGCGAGCGCGGTGACGTACGCGGGAGACGTGGGCAGCAGGATTGCCGCGCGGCGGCCACTCAGTGCGCGGACGAGTGCCGCGCTGCGCTGAAGGAGCGTGAAGCCGGCGGCGACGAGCTGCTGCGCTTCGAACTCGTTCACGCGTCCGCGCCCGGCCGCGATGGCCATGGGCAGGAGCGCGAGCGGATTGCTCATGTCGTGTTCACCGGGAAGGCGCTACAGCTCGAACCGCCGCAATGAGCGCTTGAGCCGTTCCGCCACTTCGGCGAGGTGCTGGCTGGAGCTCGCGATGTTCGTCATCGCCGCCGATTGCTCCTCGACCACCGCGCTCACCTGCTCCGCGGTGGCGGAGTTCATCTCCGCAGTTGCTGAGAGTGCCTCGATCTCGCTGGCGAGCGACTCGGCCTCGCCGCGCTGCGCTTCCGCGACCTCGACGATCCGGTCCGCCGCCGCGCGGGCGCTCGTGATCTCGCGATCGATCTGCGTCAGCGCCTCGGCGCTCGCCCGGATGACTGCTTCACCGGCGGTGACGCGGTCGCTCGCAATGAGGATCTGCTCTTCGGTCTTCACGGCGCTCGTGCGGATTTCGGCGGCGAGCTTCCGGATCTGGTCGAGTGCGCGGGCGCTCTCGCCGGCCAGCTTGCGCACTTCGTCCGCCACGACGGCGAACCCGCGGCCATGTTCGCCAGCGCGTGAAGCCTCGATCGCGGCGTTGAGGGCCAGCAGGTTCGTCTGCCGTGCGATCGCGCCGATGGCGTCGGTGATCTTGCCGATGCGTTGTGACTTCTCCCCGAGCTCGACGACGGCCGGGACGGCGGCGCCGGTGACCGCGCTGATCTCGGCCATGGCGGCGAGCGCCTGATCGGCCGCCACGGTACCGCGCCGCGTCGTGCGCTGCGCGACGTCGGCGGCATTCCGCGCCTGCTCGGCATGCGTCGCGACCGACACGGCGCGCGCGGCGACGCGTCCCGACGCTTCCGAAGCAATCGCGATTCCGCGCGTCTGCGAGGATGCCGCGTCGGCGATGGCGTTCGCCGCGCCGGATACCTCTTCGGTGGATGCCGTCATCTCCTGCGCGCTCGACGCCAGCTCCTCGGCCGTGGCCGCGATGTCGCCGGCGCCCGTGTCCAGTTCCGTGACGAGCATGCGCAGGCCCGCCGTCATCTCACGGAAGGAGCCCGCGAGCTGGCCGACTTCGTCGTCGGATTGGAACGCCAGCGCCTCGCGCAGGTCGCCCTGTGCCACGCGCGCGGCCTGTCCCGACAGATCGATCATGCCACTCGTGAGCTGCTTCGCGGCCAGGTAGGCCATTCCCACGGCGAGTGAAAACGCGAGCGCCGCATAGATCGCGAGGTCGACCACGGCGCGCCGAGCGTCGGCCAGGAGCGCATCCGCGCGCCCGGTGGCCACGACTCCGCCCACGATCTTGTTGGCCGCATTCAGAATCGGTACTGCGCCGGCGAGCACCTGATCGCCGTCGACTTCGTAGACCTCGGTTGCCCCGCCTCGCCCGCCCGCCACCCGGTCCGTGAGCAGGTCTTCGGAGGTCCAGACCTCGCCGGCCGTGGTCATGCGCTCGCTCTGCAGCACGTAGCGAAAGGCCCCATTGCGCTCGCGCATCACCACGTCGAGCGCGATCAACTCGTTGCCGGCGCCGAGCGCGTCGTTGTTCTCGATGCGCGAGCGGCGAATCACGTCGAGTGCGAGCGCGGGGACGACGAGGCTGTCGCGGCGTGTCGTGCCCATGGCCACCACGAACTCCGGTGGCAGCTTCGCGGCCGCGCTGTTGGCGATAGCCGCCAGGCGTTCGCCTTGCGCGCGTGCGAGAGCGGCGCGCACACGTCCGTATGTGGGAGCCAGCAGCGTGCCGAGTGTCAGGAAGACGGCAGCGCCGGCGAGGGCGGCCATCTTGAGCCGAACGGGAAGGCGAGGAGCGGCGCGCAGGGTGCGAAGGGGAAGGGCGGATGGGACGACGCGGGGCACGTCGTGCGCTCGTCATCAGACGCCCCCCTGCAAGTGTCGGTCACACGCGCGCGAGCGCGAGCCGCGCTCGCTTGTCTGTATGATGGTCACTGGTAGCTTTCGGCCTTAACCCAGGGAGGGGGCATGTCGCACGGTGGCACGGCGGGCTTGATGGTGAGCGTTTCTGGCATTCGCGGACGGGTGGGCGAGGCCCTCACGCCCGAGGTGGTGGCGCGGTACGCCGCGGCGTTCGGCGCCTGGTCCATCGCGCGCGGGTCGTCGCGACAGATCGTCGTGGGCCGCGACAGCCGCGTCTCGGGCCCGATGTTTCACCGGATCGTCGTCGGGACGCTGCAACTGGTGGGGTGCGACGTGATCGACATCGGCCTCACCACCACGCCCGGATGCCAACTCGCCGTCGAGCACCACCATGCCGCCGGCGGCCTGATGCTCTCCGCCAGTCACAATCCGATCGAGTGGAATGCGCTGAAGCTCATCGGGGCGAGCGGACTCTTTCTGGAAGCGGCGGAAGGGATGGCGATGCGCGCGCTGGTGGAGGAGGGCACGCCACACGCGACGTGGGATCGGATCGGGACGGTGATCCAGGACGATGACGTCGCGGCGCGTCATGTGGAGTCGGTGCTGGCCATCCCGTACATCGACGCGGCCGGTATTCGCGCCCGCAGGTTCAAGGTGGCGCTCGATTGTGTCCGGGGCGCGGGCGCGACCGTGATGCCCCTGCTGCTGGAGAGGCTCGGCTGCGAGGTCGTTGCAATCAACATGGAGCCCGACGGCCGCTTCCCGCGGGAGCCGGAGCCGATCCCGGCGAACCTCGGTGAGCTGGAGCGACTGGTGCAGGAGAGCGGCGCCGACGTCGGATTCGCCGTCGACCCGGACGTGGATCGGTTGGCCCTCGTTGCGGACGGCGGGCACGCCATCGGTGAGGATTACACGCTGGCGCTCGCTGCCCGCGTGGTGCTGCGGCATCGCCGAGGCCCGCTGGTGACGAACCTGTCCACGAGCCTGGTCGTGGAGGACGCGGCGCGCGCGGCCGGCGTGGAGGCGGTGCGGGCGCCGGTGGGAGAGGTGAACGTCGCCGTGCGAATGCGCACGCTGAGCGCCCCCATCGGTGGAGAGGGGAACGGGGGGGTCATTCTGCCCGAAGTGCATCTCGGACGAGATGCGCCGATCGGCGCGGCCCTGGTCCTGCAATTACTCCTGGAAGAGCAGCGGTCGTTGTCGGCGATCGTGGGTGCACTGCCTCGGTACGTCATCGTCAAGGACAAGCTGCCCCGTCCGAACGCGAGTCTCGATGCGGTGTATCTGGCGTTGAAGTCCGAGTTCCCGGACGCGACGGCGGACGGACAGGACGGCTTGCGATTGGCCTGGTCCGATCGGTGGGTGCATGTGCGTCCGTCGGGCACGGAGCCCATCGTACGGGTCATCGCGGAGGCGCCGGACGAGGCGGGTGCGCGCGAACTGGTACGCAGGTCGCGGGTGCCGCTGGACGCGCTGGGCGGCTGACGCCCGGGGCGCTGCAGGAACGCTCTCTCAATAAAGGATCGTATCACATGTGTGGAATTGTCGGATACATCGGCGAGAAGCAGGCGACGACACTGCTCGTCGACGGACTCAAGCGCCTGGAGTATCGCGGATACGACTCGGCCGGCGTGTCGCTGATGAACGGCAATGGTCTCGAGACGAGAAAGGCGAAGGGCAAGATCGCGATGCTGGAGCAGGCGATCGCCTCGGACCCGATCAAGGGGAAGATCGGCATCGCGCACACGCGCTGGGCCACGCATGGACCGCCGAACGAGTGCAACGCGCATCCGCACCACGATTGCAAGGGGAAGATCTCCGTGGTGCACAACGGGATCATCGAGAATTACGGCCCCCTGCGCGCCATGCTTCAGAAGACCGGCCACGTGTTCGTGTCCGAGACGGACACCGAGGTGCTGGCGCACCTCATCGAGGCGGCGTTCGACGGCAATCTCGAGGATGCGGTGGTGGATGCGCTCGCCCTCGTCGAGGGCACGTACGGCATCGCCGTGCTCTCGGCGGATGACCCCGACAAGATCGTCGCGGCGCGGAAGGGCAGCCCGTTGCTGATCGGCATCGGGGAAGGCGAGAACTATGTCGCGAGCGACGTCGCGGCCATCCTCGCGCACACGCGAGAGGTCGTGTACCTCGACGACGGCGAGATGGCCGTGCTGACACGGGACGGTTACAGCGTGTGCGATCTCTACCAGCAGACCGTGAAGAAGGGGGTCAGCCGCATCGACTGGGATCTGGACCAGATCGAGAAGGGCGGCTTCGATCACTTCATGCTGAAGGAGATCATGGAGCAGCCGCAGACGATCACGAACACGATGCGCGGCCGTCTCGTCACGGAGGAAGGGTTCTCCAAGCTGGGTGGCCTCAACCTCTCGATGGAGGAACTGCAGAACCTGGATCAGATCATCATCACGGCGTGCGGCACGAGCTGGCACAGCGCGCTCATCGGCGAGTTGATGATCGAGGAGCACGCGCGCATCCGCTGCGAGGTGGAGTACGCGTCCGAGTTCCGCTACCGCAATCCCATCGTCACCGACAAGACCCTCTGTGTGGTGATCTCGCAGTCGGGAGAGACGGCCGACACGCTGGCCGCGATGCGCGAGGCGAAGCGCCGCGGCGCGAGGACGCTCGGCCTCGTGAACCAGGTGGGCTCGACGATCGCCCGCGAGGACGACGGCGGCATCTACCTGCACGCGGGTCCGGAGATCGGCGTCGCGTCCACGAAGGCGTTCACAAGCCAGGTGATCGCGCTCGCGCTGCTGACGCTCAAGCTCGGGCGGCTGCGCAACATGTCGGTGGTGCAGGGTCGCGACATCGCGCAGGCGATGGAAGCGCTGCCGGCGCAGATCCAGAGCATTCTCGATCGGGCATCCGAAGTGGAAACGATCGCCGAGGCGTTCAGCGACGCGACCAACTTCCTGTACCTGGGCCGCGGGTACAATTTTCCCGTCGCACTCGAGGGAGCGCTGAAGCTGAAGGAGATCAGCTACATCCACGCCGAAGGCTATCCCGCGGCGGAGATGAAGCACGGCCCCATCGCGCTGATCGATGCGGACATGCCGGTGGTGTTCATCGCGCCTCACGACTCGGTGTTCGAGAAAGTCGTGTCCAACGTGCAGGAGGTGAAGGCGCGCGGTGGTCGCGTGATCGCGATCACGAGCCGTGAGGAACCGTCGCTCGCTGGCAAGATCGACTACGAGTTCCGGATTCCCGAGACGATCGACATGCTCAATCCGGTGCTCGCTGCGATCCCGCTGCAACTGCTGGCCTATTACATCGCCGCGAAGCGCGGTCTGAACGTGGACCAGCCGCGCAATCTCGCGAAGTCGGTGACGGTGGAGTAAGTCAGTTCGGGTCTTCCGGCAATCGAGTGGGTCGACTGGGTGCGTCGGGCGGAGTCGTGATCGTCCCCTGCGTCCTCTGAGGTTCGCGCTGGTCAAGCCCGTTGACAGCGGAGGACGCCGAGGATCGCGGAGAACCCATTTAGCGGTGCCGTCCTGAGTTGGCCGGACTGCGGTCGTGCCCCTCCTCTGCGCCCCTCTGCGGCCTCGGCGGTCAGGATCGCCCCGAACGTCCACCGCCGTGCCCGCGGTCCGGTCGCTCCCGCTGGAGATTGGGGAGACGCGCGCGCCGGGCTTTGCCGCGCGATGCGCGCCAGAGCACCTTTCCTCCCGCTTCGCCCGCTTTCCACATTCCGAGGCATGACCGCGCCCGACCTGCGTCCACGCACGCCCAGCGAGATCGTCGACGCGGCGTTCCGGATCCTCCGCGCCCACTACGGGGAGTTCGTCACCTGCTCGGCGCTCGCGTACGCGCCGCTCCTTCTCCTGCGCCTGTTCGTCGTCGGCGACCCGATGCGACTGCTCGAGGCGTCGGTCGACTCAATGCAGGCCGACGTGCTCTGGTCCACCGCGGCGGCGTTCCTGGGTGGTTGGCTGGTGTTCTCCCTCATGAGCGCGGTGCTGCTGGGCTGCGCCGCGCAGGCCTACCTCGGGGAAGAGGTTCACGTGGGGATTGCCGTGGGGCGCCCCCAGCCCCGCGG
>JAJAYP010000062.1 GCA_026786185.1 Gemmatimonadaceae bacterium | reverse complement strand
TTTTTTTGCCCCCCCCCCACCACAACCCGCCCCCAAAACAAAAATAATCCAAACCCCCCCGCGGGGCCTCCCCCCCCCCACCCCCCCGGCGCTGAATCCACCACAGTCTGCTACGAAACCTGCGCTACCTGCTTGCCAGGCTCGTGACCCTCGGTGCCATAACCGTTCACGTACCCGTAATACTCGTACTCGCTAGTCGACGGGACGGCGTTCAGCACCGCCCCCACCACGCTGATCGGCAAGCGGTCCACCAGGAGCAGCTTGGCCGCGGCCATCCGCTTTGCCGTCTGGCCGATGCGGATCACCACCAGCAGACTCCCCGTCGCGGCGGCGATCGCATATCCATCGATCCCGGCCGCCAGCGGAGGTGTGTCGAAGATCACGACATCGTACCGCGTCTTCAGGTCCGCGATCAACCTCCCAAGCGCCGGCGACGTCAGCAGCTCAGGGCTGCGACGCCTGGGATTGCCGCTCGGAATGATCGACAGCTTGTCGTGATTGGTCGGGTGAATGATCGCACTCTGCTCGGCATTGCCGGCGAGATAATCGGTGAGGCCGATGGACTTCGGCAAACCGAATATCTCGTGCAGCACACCACGTCGAGTGTCGCCGTCCACCAGCAACGTGCGGAAGCCGGCATCCGCGAAGGACATGGCGAGGTTCGATGCGATGAACGACTTGCCGTCGCCCGGCGACGGACTCGACACGGCGAGCGCGATTCGTCCATTGGACGAATTCACCACGCCCATGCGCAATGTCCTGAACGACTCGACGAGCTGACTCACCTGATCGGGGCTCTGCCGGCTGTTTCCACCCGGCACGAGCGGAACGGCCGCGGTGATCGGCAGCCCGAGATCCTCGGTCGCCTGCTCCGGGTACCGTATCCGTCCGTCCACCTTGTCCAGCAGCAATGCCAGCCCGATCGCCGCCGCCAGCCCGCCCACGATGGCGATCAGCATGATGCGCGGCGCAGTGTTCTTGGTGGGATTGAGCGGCGCGATCGCCGAATCCAGGATGTTCACGTCGGGAGCCGCACTCGCCTCGGCGAGCCTCGCCTCGGCATGACGGTTCTTGAGGGTGGTGTAGAGACCCTCGGCCACCCTCACCGTCCGGTTAAGACGCATCTCCTCGATCGTGCGTGCGGGAATCTGCTGCAGGTCGGACGACGCACCGCGAATACGTCGCTCATAGTCGCGCTCACGCTCGCGCAACTGCGCGAGCAGCGCCGTGGCCTGCTGCGGAATCGTCCGCGTCTTGAGCGTCTGCACGGTGGTGCCGAGATCGCGCACGGTCGGGTACTCGTCGGTGTAGATCTGCCGCGCCGCGGCCAGTTCGGCCTGCCGTTGATACAGCTGCTTGAATGATCCGCGCAGCTCTTCCGCCCCCGGATTCGTGGCGACGCTCGGGATCAGCAGCGCCGACTCGTACGGCGTGCCGCCCGACGAAGCGTTCGCAAGCACTTTCTCCAGCGCCTCGCGATCGTTGCGCAGGTTGTCGTACTCGATCTTCCTGTCGAAGAAGCTCTTGAGCACCGGATCGCGGGTCATCTCCAGTCCCGGCTGTACCGGCCCGCCCTCGGCAGGCAGGGTGATGGTGGCGATCCGGAATCTCTCGAGCGCCGATTCGGCGTTACGCAGCGAGGTCTCGGCGAAATCGAGTTGCCCGCCGAGAATGTTCGCGAACTCCGACATGTTGCGGCGCTTCAGTTCACCCGCAACCTTGACGTACTCTCTCACCCATGTGTTGAGCGTGCGGGCGGCGACCTGCGGATTGGGATCGCTCAGCGTCAGCCAGAGAAAGTTGCTCCGCTCCGGCAGTCGAGCGTTCAACCGCTTCATCAGCTCGATGGACGTCTCACGCGGCGTTGCGACCGTGAACTCCGCCCGCTCGCCATCCAGGCGCGCCAACGCGGCCGCCGACGGCTGCCAGCGGAGCCCCATCTTGCGCCCGATGGAATCACCGGCGACTCCGCTCTCCGTAAAAGCCGCGTCCACCAGATTGAGGGTCCAGCGCTTGCCGCCCTCATCCACGGCGAGTCCGTACGTGCCCGGCACGAACCGATCGGCCACGGTGAAGTTCATGAACACCGCGCTATCGGCGACGTCCCTGGGCTTCACATACAGCGAGAGATCGCGCACCACCGCATCGGAGATGCGGTAGCTCTTGATCAGCTCCACCCACGCCTCCGCATTCAGCAGCTCGTTCGACCGGATGGGGCCCGTCCTGTCCTGGAGCGGCGTCTCCGAGTTGATCCAGATGGTGGCGCGCACTTCGTATTCGGGATTCACGAGACGGGTGGCGATCACGCCGCCCAACACCGACAGCGCGACGATCGCCACGAGCAGCCACTTGTACCGGCGAACCGCCGCGAGCGGGCGCTCGAGCGGAGAGCGTGCGGGCGCCAGCGTCGGTCCGTCGCCCCATCCTTGAACGGCAGAAGCCGCCGCGGGGGACGCAGGAACCAGGTTGAACGATGCTGCTTCTTCTGCCATGACCGACACTCGAGGAAAAAATTCGTCGCGGCGCCGATTCGTCGCGATGATCGTTCAGTCCGCGCCTGTGCGCGGAATTCGGTTGCTACAGGCGCGTGAGCGCGAAGGCGAGACCCAGCACCGAGATCCCGATCTGCGCGATCGCCGTCCAGTTGGTACTCTTCTGTTCGGCCACATAGATCTCGTCGCCTGCACGCAGGTGCAGCCGTTCGATCGAGAGTCCGTCGCTCATCGCCGTGCGCGTATCCTTTGCATTCCAGATCGTCTCGCCGCCACGGCGGATGACCATTTTCCCGAGATCTGCGCTCGGCGCCGGCCCGCCCGCCTTCATCAGCATGTCGCTCAGCAGAACGTCGGCCGAGGTGTAGTAGAATCCCGGCCGTTGCACCTGGCCGAGCACCGCCAGTCGCACCAACGGCGTCGCGCGAACCGTGGAATCACGAAGGAACCGGGCCAGGTGCGTGCTGAGCCGCGCGCCGAGCTCCGACCGCAACACCCCGTCCAGCGCGACGTCGCCCATGCGCGGCAACGCGAGGAGCTTTCCGGCGCGAACCGAAATGGTATCGTTGAACGTCGTTGTGCCGAGCAGCATCACGACGATGCGATCTCCCTCCTGAAAGTCACCACGCTGCAGCCGGCTGCGCAGCAACCACGCCTCTCCCGTGCGGTTCTCCTGCTCGGCCGTGCGCGCCTCGGCCTCGAGTTGCGCCCTCGTCTCGAAATTACGGGCCGACTCCTGAGCGCGTTCAGTCTGACCAGAGGCCGACCGCCCCGCCGAGGCGAGAACGAGCAGCGCTGGAAGCAGCAGGCGAACCATTGTTCCTTTAGGCATCATCTACGATCCCGAATGACAGTTTGACACAGGCGACTCGACCGGCAACCCGGTCCAGCTTTTCAATGCGCCATGCAGCACTTCCGCACTCGCCATGCTAGGCGCCGAAACAGTATACCAGCCGGCGTTAGTCCCGACCAGCACGAGACTTAGCTGCATTTCACCAGGTGACCTGGCGGCGACGCCGAGGGTCTGCGAGGACGAATACGACACCCTGTGGCGTACGCGCCACGTAGAGCGTGTCTCGTGCCAACGGCGCGCTCAGCCGTTCGAGTAGCATGCTTTGCGTCGTTCCTCGGTCCCTGCTACCCGCCCGGCTATCTTTTCGCTCCACCGGGCCAAAAATCGGGAACCGGGGTAGCCAGTGGAACGCGCGACGAGCCCTCGCACGAAATTCTCTATGATGATGGGCATCGTCACCTTTCTTCCTTCGTCTATCCAGTCGTGAAGCCTATCTCATCGCCCCTTCGACGCTGCCCCTCCCGGGTGCTTCTCGCCACGGGCCTCCTGGTCACGGGCATGGCCTGCGGGAAGGGCGAGGGCACCGGACCCTCGACCAGCCTCGAAGCCGCCTCGATCGCGATCGACCAGCCGTCGTTCCAGATCGAGCGTGGATTTCATCAGGCCCTGACCGCCACGGCGAGAGACAAGAATGCCGCCACGATCACGATTCCCGTGGTGTGGCGCAGCAGCGTCGAACGAGTCGCCACGATCGACGCCGCGGGACGCGTCACGGCGCTCGACACCGGCATCACGGTCATCTCGGCGTCCACGTTAGGAGCGGCCTCGGCCCCGATCGGCGTTCGTGTCGTCTGGCAGGGCGCGGCCAAGGCCGCGCCACAGGCGTTCACCGCGCCCGCCGCGGCAACGCCCGAGGTCACCGTGCCGGATTCGATTCGCGTGCTCGTGTCGGATGTCGCGGGCAATCCGGTGTCCAACGCCCGCGTCTCGTTTGCCGTGACGTCGGGTGGAGGTTCCGTGTCGTCCCCGCTCGTGACCACGAAGGCGAACGGCGTGGCCGCGGTGCAATGGACGCTTGGCGCCGTGTGGGGCCCCAACGTGGTCGTTGCGTCCGTGCTCTCGGACGACGACAAGCCACTCGCGTTCGTCGTCACCAATCCGGTGAGCTTTTCCATCACGACCTTCCCGGCGCTGAGCGCCGTCGCGGGAGACCTGCAGACCGGTCAGATCCTGTCCAGCCTTGCAGTGTCCCCGTCGATCCGGGTCGTGGATTCTGCCGGCAAGGCTCGGCCGGGCGTACCGGTGACATTCACCGCCACGTCGGGCGGACGCGTCGCCACGCCCACGGTATCGACCGGCGCCGACGGTGTGGCATCGCCCGGCGCATGGACGCTGGGCGATCTTCCCGGCGAGCAGTCGCTGATCGTGAAGGTGGAGAGCGCAGTGCTGAAGCTTCGCGCCACGGGTACGGGCACGCCTATCCATTTCACGCCGGCACAGGTGAGCGCCGGCGGTTTCGCCACCTGCGCCATCCTCCCCGACTCCACCGTGCACTGCTGGGGCGAGCAGCCCAAGGT
>JAJAYP010000061.1 GCA_026786185.1 Gemmatimonadaceae bacterium | reverse complement strand
GTAGGGGGGGGGCCCCGGGGGGGGGGGTGGGGCTGGTCGTGCTGGTGGTGCGTCCCCGCCCCCCCGTGGGGGGGGGGCTGGGGGTGGGGGGCGGGGGGCGGGGGCCCCCCCCCTACAACGCGCTGCGATCCCTTGGCACCCGACGCGAGCTTGCTCTCGGTCGGCTCGCCGTTGACGAGAAAGCGGCTCGTAGCGGGCAGGTGATTCGCGGCGCGTGCGCCGTCGGACCCCTTCTCCTCACCCACGACGAGCAGCAGGTCGATCCGCATCTCTCCGCTCGCGGTGAGCCGCTCGGCCGCACACAGCATCGCCGCGGCAATGCCCTTGGCGTCGCATGCACCCCGACCGTAGAGACGCGTGCCCTCGAGCCGGGGCGGCAGGTACGGCGGAACGGTGTCGAGGTGCGTCGAGAAGGTGACCCCGCCACCCGATCGCGACGCCCAGACATTCGCGCGTCCCTTGGTGACCTCCTGCGTCGTGACGTTCCAGCCGCGAGCGACAAGCCAGCGGGACACGAAATCCACTGCTGGTCCCTCGGACCCGGTGGATGACTGCAGGGCGAGCAATTCGGCGGCGAGTGCGACGACGTCGGTCATGCGCAGAAAGTAGCGGGAAAGTCGAGACGACGGGAGGATTGTCGGCGTCGTCGTTTCGAGACGAGGACGGAGCGAAGCGGCCGAGACGGCGAAGGGCACACCGCCACTGGCGATGTGCCCTGAACTTCGCGTGCGGCGAACGGCGACCGAGAACGGCGAACGGCGAACCGAGAGCGGCGAACCGAGAGCGGCGAACGGCGAACCCTGTTCGCCGAACAGTCGCCCGCGATCAGATCGTGCGTTCGGCCGATGCGCCTGACGTTGCGGCCATTCCGATGCCGCTGGTGTCGCCCTGCTTCACGTGCTCCACGAAGAGTTGCGCGCAGAGCTTGTTGGCTTCCTTCGCATACTCGTCATGATCGCGCTCGCCGTGTTCGCCGATCTGCGCCAGGCGCTGGATGCCGAGCTGGCGTCCGGCATCACGGAAGGTCTTGAATGTGTCCTCGCTCTGCCGCGCGGTGACGATGTCGCCGACGAGGCGCAGAAAGTCACTTTCTCGTACGGAATCCGCGAGATCGCGCGCCACACCGAGCGCCTTGCCCAGGAATGCCTTGCCAGCGCCCATGTCTCCGCCGAGCTCGCGCTGGTAGTCCTCCAGCATCTGCTGGTGCGCCGCGGCCTTGGGGGAAAACTTCGCGCACAGCGAGCGAAAGCGCTCGTCGTCCGCCTGCTTTTCGTGAGCGATGAGGTTCTCGACGAAAGCCTTGTGCTGCATCACGGCGTTGTTGACCTGACTCTTCAGAAAATCCTTTCCTCGATCCATGCGACGACCTCCTCAGGAGTTATGCTCGCTCCACGAAGGTGCACAACACGCGCCATGGGGAGACCGACGCGTCGGAACGAGGGGCGGAGCGCGTCACTGCCGTCACAGCTCGCCGGCCAGGACGCGACGACGGATTTCGGCGAAGTCGATCGGCAGCGTTTGGGCTGCGTCGATCGCCAGGTCTTCGACAGCGTTCAGTAGCGCACGCTTGAGCCGCCGGCCTCCGTCGCCGGACGGAAGCGTCATTATCGTCGCCTCGAGGTGACGAACGTCGGCGAGGTAGGTTGAGACCGCTGGAGGCGGAGCGGGAACCGAGGTCATGGTCAGCGTATGCGCGCTGATTCCCAATGAGCGTGTGGCGCCAGCAATTCTCTGATTGCGCAGCGAGGAGGATTCCACCGACAGCGCCATCGCCAGGCGGTCGCACAATGCGCTCGTGAGTTCCGACTTGCCCGTCATCACGCGCCAGAGTTGCTGGCGCGACGTGCCGGCGTGTCGAGCGAGTCGTTGCTTGGAGACCCCGCGCTCGATCCGGAGGATCTCCAGATGCTTGCCAAGCTGAGTCAGCTCGGGGGCGCTGTCCATCGACCGGTCAATGTCATGAACATCCGTTGACATACGTTACCAGATTTTCTAGATTGCCATACCGAACACAGACCGAAACTGCGCGACGTCCGTAACGGATTGTAGGAGCCGAGGTGGGGCAAGTCAAGAAAAACCTGCCAATCGATGTCGTTCGTGACTCGCGTGGAGAGGGAGTCGATCCATCGCCTGCGGATGCGAGTCCCGGTCGATCGGCCGGGCGGCGGCGGCGACGCGTAGCCGCGATGACTGCGTCACGGAGCGCGGCGGACGAGCGAGCCGGCGGGCGGCAAGGCATCCGGCCGCCAACCGCTGGTAGGGTGAACGGCGTGCGGATTCGATCGCTCGATCCCAGGCGTGTCTGTGGTGCCGCGACCTCGGTTCGGTTGTTGTACAGAGTGGACGAAGGGCTCGAGGGGCATCGGCGGACGCATCTCGTGTTCTTCGACCGACATGGTTGGTACTGCGAACACGACCGCGCCTGCCCCGCGGTCGCACAGGCCAGGGCGTACCATGGGCAAATCGCGCGGAGCTCTCGAGGAGCCTCGCATTGGATCGACACGAAAATGGATGGAGGAGAGCGATGATCGCACGACATGAAGGACACGAGCAGGCACTCGACATCTGGGCGAGGCTCGCGGCGCCGTTGGCGCGACACGACGTCGCCTGGCGACAGGACGGACGGATCGTGACGAAGGACGGGCGGCATTCGGCCAGGTTCGTCGCCTACGTCGAGGCCAATACCGTCCGCGAACGACTGGATGGCGTCGTGCCGGGTGAATGGGATCTCACCTTGGAGCTACTACCGCCCACGCCCGCTCTCGACGACGACGCGAGTTCGGGCGGATATGCGTTCAAGGCCCGTCTCCAGATTCTGGGCGTCATCCGGGAAGACGTGGGCACGGGGCGCGACTACAAGCAGGCCGCCACTGATGCATTCAAGCGCGTTGCCGTGCGTTTCGGCGTCGCCCACGAACTGTACGCGCTGGAACAGAACTGGGTGGAAATGGATGGAGACGGCCGCTACGCACGTCCCGTCGAAGACCCGGCGCTCAGCTATGCGCGACGATTCGTGGCGTCAGCGATCGATGAGCCGAGCTGTCCGAAGTGCGGAGGTCGGGTCTGGGACAATCGCGCCGACAAGCGCAATCCGAGGGCGCCGGACTTCAAGTGTCGTGCGCGCTCGTGTGACGGAGCGATCTGGCCGGCCCGGGCGGATCGACGGCACGCCGCCGGCGACGAGCCCTTGGCGGGCGTAGCCGCGGCCATGGCCAGCTGACCAGCGCGGACATGGTGCGTTGAACGAGGCGCGTTCGCGAACCGGCCTCGTTCCATGACGGATAATGCGCGGGCAGCGATGCCGGGACCGGGGATCGAACCCGGATGTCCTTTCGGACACAAGATTTTAAGTCTCGCGCGTCTGCCAGTTTCGCCATCCCGGCGCGCGGCCCGCTCACGACAAACGGGGGAGCGTTCGCTCCCCCGTCTGTTCGTCCTCCTTCACCTCACCTGAACACAGAGCGGGAAACGGGACTCGAACCCGCGACCCCAACCTTGGCAAGGTTGTGCTCTACCAACTGAGCTATTCCCGCACGACCAAGGCGAATATAACGCGCGGAGTGCACGGGCGGGAATCGACCTACCGACTCTCACACCTTCACGCCGAGCGCATGCACTGCGTACCACGCTGTCGCGGCCAGAAGACCGGAGAGCGCGGCATCGCCGCCGTTCGCGCGGGCGAGGCCCTGCTCGTCGACCAGCTCCGCCGCGACGCCATCGTGCAGGGGTGCGCGGCGCAGCCATTCCAGCACGACCCTGGTGTCCGGACCGACCAGGCGGGCAATCTGTCGCACGAGAGATTCGTGCGCGGGCGGAATCACCTTGACCGTGCGACGGAACAGCGAATCCTGCCGGTCGAGCGCCTCGTACATCGGCAGCCAGAACGCGCTGGCCGACGGCTCGTCGTCCAGACTCATCTGCCCCGCCAGGTCGATCGCCGCATACAGCCTCCCCTTGAGATCTCGGTCGGGCGCGAAGTGCCGTCGCAATGCCGCACGCACGGCGGCAGGATCCTCGATCTCGCGTGCCGTCTGCTCGTCGAGGGTGCGCCGCAGCACGTCGAGCGCTTGGGCCACCGCGGCATTCGCGTGCAGCGTGAACGGTTGCGCGGCAGGCGCGCCACTCGGGGTGACGTCCGTGGAGTACAATGGCACGCGGCTGTCGCGCCGGTCCTTGATGTCCTCGCTGGCGAGATAGAGTGCGTCACCGATGGCGGGCTCGTCGACAATCGCACCGTCGCCCGTGTCGCGGATATACCGGTCGACCGCGATGGGATACGCCGCGACACCTTCGAGCGCGAACCCGGATTCGAACATCGTGCCATCGAAGTAGTGCACGCCCTGCCCCGGCGCGTACGCGTGCAGCTCGCACATCCGCAGCAACAGCTCGCGCGCGAGTCCCGCATCGGCCAACTGCACGGCGGGCAGCGTCCACATGAGCGCATCCCAGTCGCGCACGGTGACGCCCGCACCATGCCAGGGTGCGCGCGTGCGCACCAGGTAGTAATGCGCATCATCGATCGCGCGAGCGACACCGTAGAAATACGCGAACAGGAGGTTGCGGTTGATCAATCGATCGATGCCGTCGCTTCCGGTGCTCTGCTCGAGCTGTTGCAGCGCATCGCGCGTACCGGCGAGCAGGGCACGCCACCCCCGGCGCCGCAGCACCGCAACCGTTGCCTCGGCACCATCGCGCTCCGGACCGGCGGCGAGGTAGAACGCCGCCTGGACGTTCTCACCACCGGCGACGTCGAGCGCGCGCGTCAACGAAAACGACGTGCCCTGCACGTCGACATCGGCGGCGCCATCCGCTCCTACTGCGAGCGCGACGAGTCCCGGTTGCGCGCTTCCTTCCAGCAACACCAGGTCGTTCGCGCTGCGCGCCACGCGCGGGCTGTCCTCGGCCGGGCGCGCGGTGCGAACGCGCAGCTGACGGTGACCGAGCGACCCCTCCATGCGCACCACGACGCGGCGTGATCTGGTGCCGCGATTTTCCACGCCCACCGCGTAGACCGCCCCGGCCACGTCCGCATCACGCCCGTGCGGCGCGAACACGGTGCCGCGGACCACGATGTCGCCGAGCGTGCAGGTGAAGGTGGGCAGCCATTGCGCGACCCGCTCCCAGCCCATGGTGCCGCGCGCCAGCGCGTGCACCGCGCCGTCGATTTCGACGACGGGGCGAAGCAGCGCAGCGCCCGTGCCGTCGACGAAACCCGCATCACCGGCGAACTCCACGGCGGCGCGGGCGCCGCGGTGCAACATGCTGACGGCGTGGATGGCGCCGTCCGCCGGATGTATGCAGGGAATCGCGAGCCAGTGATTGCCCGTCAGTTGCCAGGGCACCGAGGGAAGAGCGAGGTAGGTCACGGAGTTCGCGGAGGACGTTGTTGGTGCGGCGCCCCAATGATAACCTTCCGCCCCATGCCCTCGCTCGTCTCCTCCATCACCGCCGTCGCCACCATCTCTCGCGTCGGTTCATTCGCCGGGCTGCTCGTCGCGCTGGTCGCGGCGCCCGTCGTCGCGCAATCGCCGCTGTCGCATCTCGATGACGCCGCACCGGTGCCCGCCGGCATACTGCGCTTTCGGTTGGCGAACGTGTGGACGCGTTTCGACCAGCGCTTCGGCGAGACTGGCGGCCTCGTGCCGCTCGGTGCGGCACTGTCTACGGATTCACTCGGCAGCGCGCAGCTACCCCGCTTGATCCCGATCGAGGCCGGCCTGCGAACGCTGGTCCAGGATCCCCTGCTTCGGTTGTCGCTCGGCCGACTGCAGGTCACCAGCAACGCCCGAACCGTGACGACGCCGATTTCGCTCGAGTACGGCGTGACGCGGCGCTTGTCGGTTGGGGTGATCGTGCCGATCGTCCAGACGAGACGCGTGGCTCAGGCAATCGTGAGCGGCGATTCGACGCGGGCGAACGTCGGGTACGTGGCCGCTTCGTCGCGCCCAGGGGCCGCGGCGAGCAATCGACTGGTCGCCGTCGCATTCCAGCGCTCGGCGGACAGTCTCGGAGTGCTCCTCGCGCGATGTCCCGCCAATCCATCAGCCGCCGGCTGCGCCGCGGTGAACGCCAACACGGCCGATGCCACATCGGCGCGCGATCGGGCACGGAGCTTCGCGGCTGCTGTGCGCGCACTCGGCGTCGATGCCGAGAACACGATCGTCGCTCCACGCGCGTCCAGCGAACTGGCCGACGCACTCGATGCGCGGCGCATTCAGCTGAATCAACGACTGCAGCAGTACCTCGGTGCCAACGCGGGTGCTGCAACGGGAATCTTCACTGCTCCCACCGACTTCTCGTACTTCGACCTGCAGGGAAACCGCGCCCTTGCGAGCCCCGGCCTGCTGAAGGGACCGATTGGCGGTGGACTCGACTCCATTCGCACCACCGAACGATTCGGGCTGGGCGATATCGCGATCGGAGCGCAGTACCTGGTGTTCGATCGGTTCCAGCGCGATTCCGCGCGTCCGCCGCGCGTGCAGAGCCGCCTGGCAGTCGCAGCCTCGGTTCGCCTTCCCACCAGCCGGCCTGACTCCGCACAGAGCCTGCTCGACATCGCCACCGGCGATGGGGCGGGCGTCACTGTTCGAACGGCGTGGGACGTGATCGTCGGGCGGCTCGGCGGGACGGTCGCTGCACGTTACGCGAAGTCGTTCGGTCGAACCGTGCAGGCGTCGCTCTACGGGGATCCGGAGGCCGCGTTTCCGTATCCCCTCTTCGTGGAACGCAAGCGCACGGCGGGCGACGTGCTCGGCATCGACGTCACACCACGCTTCCTCGTCAGCGAGTCGCTCGCGCTCGACGCGCACTACGGGCTGGAGCGTATCGGCGCGACGACGTACGGTGGAGACGCGTCGGGCCTCGTCGATCCATGCATCAATTGCGGCGCGGGGCCGATTCAGACGACGCGTGGATCCGCACGCACCGCGCAACGTGTGGGTCTTGGCATCCGCTACTCGACTGTCGATGGATACCAGCGTGGGCGGGCGCGCTATCCGATTGAAGTGTCATACGCACATCTCGAGACGGTCACCGGCGACGCGGGGCTGGCGAAGCAGTCGCGCGAGCAGATCGAGATACGACTTTTTTATCAGTTGTTCCGGCGATAGTCAGCGCGCTCCGCGCCGGTCGGGCCGATCGTACACGGAGCAATTGCGCGCGTGAACGGCTAGATTCGTTTCGCCGACCGACTGCTCCCGCGGGCACTCCGCGGCGCGGGCGCGTCCGGAAGATCCGCCGCGCTGTCGAGCAACTCGCGTGCGTGGGCGCGGCTCACATCGCTTTCCGGATCGCCGCCGAGCATGCGTGCGATCTCGGTCACGCGCGCGTCGCCATCCAGCACGGCGACGTCGGCCGTGGTGACACCGCCGCGCGCGCCCTTGCTCACCATGATGTGATGGTGACCGCGCGCGGCGATCTGCGGTAGGTGCGTGATCGCGAACACCTGATGGTATATCGCCACGCGCCGCATGGTCTCGCCCACCTGCAAGCCCACGCGGCCGCCAATGCCGGCGTCGACCTCATCGAAGATCAGGGTGGGAACCCGGTCCAGCCGCGCGAGGATGGTCTTGAGGGCGAGCATCACGCGCGACAGCTCTCCTCCAGACGCGACGCGAGACAGCGGGCGCTCCTCGTGTCCGATGTTGAGCGAGACGCGAAATTCCACGAGTTCCGCCCCCGCCGGTCCCAGCTCCCTCGCCGTGACGAGCGCCGCATGAAAACGGCCGTCCGTCATGCCGAGCGCAGGCAACACCTCGTCGACCGAAGTGCCCAACCGCTTCGCAGCCGCAACGCGCTTCTCGGTGAGTGACGCCGCGTAGTCGTGCAAGAGCCGCGCGGCCGTGCGCTCCCGCTCCTCGAGCGTGCGGAGGTCGAGGTCCGCCGAATCCACGAGGTCGAGGCCCGCGCGCGCCTGGCGTCCTGCTTCCAGTACCTCGGCGATGGTCGCCCCATACTTCTTCGACAGCTTGAACAGCTGGTCACGCCGTCGGCGCACCTCGTCCAGACGCGAGGGATCCAGATCGACCGACGACTCGTACTCGATGAGCTCGCGCGCCAGCGCCTCGAGATTGTAGTACGCAGCATCGTACAGCTCCTGCAGCCGCGCGAGCGCCGGATCGATGCGCTGGATGCTGGCGAGCATGCGTTCCACGGCGCCGAGGCGGACGAGCACCGCTTCTTCGTCGCCTTCGATGCCGCTCGAAATGCCGGTCGCCAACGCTCGGAGCTCTTCCGCGTTCTCCAGCCGGCGCGCTTCGTCCTCGAGTCGCACGTCCTCGCCGTCGACGAGCCGTGCCCCCTCGATCTCGGCTGCGACGTGCCGAAGGTAGTCGGCGCGCTGTTCGGCGGCGGCGCGGCGACGCCGAAGCTCGACGATTTCGCGCCGCGCCACCGCGACCGCCTCATACGCGCGCTCCACCTCGCGGGCGAGGTCCGTCGCGCCGGCGAAGGCGTCGAGGATGCGTCGCTGCGCGTCGCCGTCCAGCAAGGTCTGCGACTCGTGCTGGCCATGCAGATTGACCAGCAGTCGTCCGACTTCGGCGAGCATTGTCGCGCTCACCGTGGTGCCGTTCACCCAGGCCCGGGTGCGACCTGCCGAGACGATCTCGCGCTTCAGCACGACCAGCGATTCGTCCGCATCGATGCCGCGCTCGTCGAGCAGCGCCGCGATCTCCGGCCGGTCCGCGATGTCGAACACACCTTCGACCGTCGCGCGGTCGGCGCCGGTTCGAATGAGGTCGGCGCTCGCACGCTCCCCCAGCAGCAGACCGAGCGCGCCGACGATGATCGATTTTCCGGCACCGGTCTCGCCGGAGAGTACGTTGAATCCACGCGCCAGCGGCAGCGTGAGCGACTCGATGATGGCAAAGTTCCTGATGCGCAGCTCGGTCAGCATCGTCCCGGTTCGTCCCTGTCCAGCAGCCCGCCCCACTGCAGCTTCTCGCGCATGGTGGCGAAGAAGCTGCCTTCGGGAAATCGCACGATCGGCACGGAATGCGCCGATCGCTGGATGACGAGCGCCTCTCCCACGGCGAATGTCGCGCCGACCTGACCATCGACCGTCACCAGAAGCTCGTCGGGACCATCTTCTGCCTGCACGATCACTTCGAACGTCGGGGGAAGGACGAGCGGACGGATGGCGAGCGTATGGGCACTCACGGCGGTGACGAGAATCGTCTCGAGCGTCGGAAATACCACCGGCCCCCCGGCCGACAGGTTGTAGGCAGTGGAGCCGGTCGGAGTGGCCACGACGATACCGTCGGCGGAATAGCGCGCCACTGTCTCCCCGTTCGCCAGCACGCGCATCGTGACGACGCGTGCGAACCCGCCCTTGTGGAGCACCACGTCGTTGAGCGCCCTCCACCGGGCGCGCTCGACGCCGAGGATGTCGCGGACGCGCGCATCCAGCGTCATGCGAGGCTCCACCACATGCTCACCGGCGACGAAGCGGCGAAGCGCCGTCTCCATCTTGTTCGCGGGGTAACAGGTGAGAAACCCGAGCCGGCCCAGATTGATGCCGATGATGGGCGCCGGATGTCCTTCCACGATTCGCGCCGCACGCAGGAGCGTACCGTCGCCGCCGAGGGTGAGCATGGCGTCCACATCGGCGGCGACGATGGGGGCGGCGTCGTGTCCCGCGATGTCGCGGATCGTGTCCTCGAACGACAGCGTGATGCCAAGCGTCGGAGCGAGCGCCCGCAGCGTGGTGAGGACTCCGGGAAGTCCGTCGTAGCCGCGGTGCCCGACAACGCCGAGGCGCGTCACCGCGTCAGCGCCTCGCTCTCGTGCAGCGCGCGCACGCGCTCGGCGATGCCGGCCGAGTCGAGCCCAAGGTCGGCGAGCTGCTTGGCGCGCGGCGCCGAGTAGATGATGCGGTCCGGCACGCCGTGGACGTGCACGCGCACGCCTGCGTCCTGATTCGCGATCACGCCGGCCATGTAGGCGCCGAAGCCATTGACGACCGTGCCCTCCTCCACGACGAGGACCAGGCGATGATCGGCCAGGATCGCCGCGAGAGTGACCTGGTCGTACGGCTTGAGATAGCGGCAGTTGACGACTGTGACGTCGAGCCCTTCCGCCGCGAGCGTCTCCGCCGCCGCGACCGAGGGCGCGACCATGGTGCCGACGGCAAGAATCGCTACATCGCGGCCGCGTCGGCGCACGTCCCACGTGGCGTGCGGCGTCGCCTCGATGTCGCCGATGGACGGCACGGCGCCGGCGACGACATCGCGCGGATAGCGCAGGCAGAACGGGCCTCCGACATGCTCGATGCCGGCGCGCAGCAGCGCGAGCATCTCGCGCCCGTCCATCGGTGCGGTGACGGTCATGTTGGGCACGGAGAGCATGTACGCGATGTCGTACAGGCCCATGTGCGTCTCGCCATCCTCGCCGACGAGCCCCGCACGGTCCATCGCGAAGACGACGGGCAGCGACTGGATGGCGCAGTCGTGGATGATGTTGTCGTAGCCGCGCTGGAGGAAGGTGGAGTAGATGGCGCACACGGGCCGAAGCCCGCGCGTGGCCAGACCCGCGGCGAAGGTGACGGCATGCCCTTCCGCGATGCCGACGTCGAAGAAGCGCGACGGATGCGCCTTGGCGAATGCCCCCGTCCCGGTTCCACTCGGCATCGCGGCCGTGATGGTGACGACCTTCGGATTCTCCGCGCCGAGCTCGGCGAGTCCCTTGCCGAACACCGCCGTGTATGCCGGTTTCGCCGTCGACGTCTTGAGTTGCTTCCCCGTGGCCGGATCATGACCCGGCGGCAGCGCGTGCCACTTTTCCCCGGCCATGTGCTCGCCCGCCGGGAATCCTTTCCCCTTCTGCGTGATCACGTGCACCAGTCGCGGACCGGTCATCTCGCGCACCGAGGCGAAGGTGTCCACGAGCGCGTCCATGTCGTGCCCGTCGATCGGGCCGAAGTACCGCAAACCGAGCTCCTCGAACAGCACGCCGGGCGTGAGGAACGCCTTCACGCTCTCTTCCCACTTTCGCGCGATCGCGGCAACTGGCCCCGGGGCGTTGTCCAGCAACTCGCCCACCTTGTTGCGAATGCGATTGTACAGCGAGTTGCGCTGAATGGAGGTGAGATACTTGTGCATCGCGCCCACGTTTGGCGCGATGGACATCTCGTTGTCGTTCAGCACGACGATGATGTCGCGCTCCGAGTGCCCCGCGTTGTTGAGCCCTTCGTATGCGAGACCGGATGAGAGCGCACCGTCTCCCAGGATGGCGACGATCTTGAGCTCCTCGCCATTGATGTCGCGCGCCGCGGCCATGCCCAGCGCCGCCGAGATGGCGGTCGCCGCGTGACCGGCCCCGAAGGTGTCGTACGGACTCTCCGACCGCTTCAGGAAGCCGGAGATCCCGTTCTCCTGGCGGAGCGTCTCGATGCGCTGATTCCGGCCAGTCAGCAACTTGTGCGGATAGCCCTGGTGGCCGACGTCCCAGACCAGCTGGTCGACCGGCGTCCGGAAGACGTGATGCAGGGCGATCGTCAGCTCGACGACGCCGAGACCTGCGCCGATGTGTCCACCGGTCCGGGAGCAGACGTCCACCATGCGCGCCCGCAGATCCGAGGCGAGCGTGCGCAGCTCGTCACGCGTGAGCGGTCGAAGATCAGCGGGTGACTCGATACGGTCGAGAAGTGACATGAGATGCTCGGTGAATCTAAGAGGTGCGCTCGACGGTCAAGCGCGCGATGCCTTCCATGGCGGGCGTCAGCAACCCCACCTCGTCAAGCGCCCGGCAACCCTCCAGAATCAACGCTGCCGCCCGCGTTTTCGCTCCGTCAACCCCGAGCAACGCGGGATAGGTGCTCTTCCGGAGCGCGAGGTCTCGGCCAGCCGTCTTCCCGAGTTGATCGGTCGTCGCCGTAACGTCGAGGACATCGTCGGCGATCTGGAACGCGAGTCCCACGGCCGCACCGTATTGCGCGAGCGCCTGCAGTCGCGTCGCGGACGCGCCAGCCGCCCGGCCTCCGATGGTCGCCGCGGCCATGATCAGCGCGCCCGTCTTCGCGCGATGGATCTGCTCGAGCTCCGACAGCCCGAGCGGCCGTCCTTCGCCATGCAGATCCAGCAATTGACCTCCGATCATCCCTCCAGCACCTGACGCCTGCATCAGCTCGCCGACGATCGCGCCGATCGTTGCGTCGTCGAGCGCGAGCGACCGAGCCGCCTCGGCGGCGCAGAGGGCGGCCAACGGCACCATGGCGAGTCCCGCCGCAGTGGCCGCGGCGATTCCGAACACCCGATGCACTGTCGGCCGACCGCGGCGCATGTCGTCGTCGTCCATGCACGGCAGGTCGTCGTGCACGAGCGAATAGGCGTGCACCACCTCGATCGCCGCGGCCAGTTCCGCGGCGTCGCCCGTGCCGCCAGCAGCATGGTAGGCACTGAGGACGAGGAGTCCGCGCATGCGCTTCCCCTCGCCAAGCAAGCTGTAGCGGATGGCCTCTCCCACCGGCTCGGCCACCTGCAGCAGGTGCCGGTCGGCAAATCGGCCGAGCGCCTGATTGATCGTCGCATGCCCGAGCGCGTACCGCGCACGCACGTCACTCATCGTCGAGCGGTGCCACGTCGAAGGCGCCATCCGCGAGCTCGGTGAGCTTCTGCACGCGTGCCTCGGCCTCGACCAGCGTGCTCGCGGCCTCGCGAAGACAGGCCACGCCTTCCTCGAACAACGCGAGCGCGGCGGCGAGCTCCATCGGATCGTCCTCGAGCCGGGCGACGATTTCCTCGAGTCGGGCGAGGCGTTGCTCGATCGTCGTCATCCGGCCACCTCACGTGCTGCGTTCGGCACTCGCCAGGGTCGCGTGCCGAGTGCGGTCGCGTCGACGTCGCCGTCGCGCACGCGAAGGATGAATGCGCGGCCGGGTGTGAAGTCGGCGACGGAGGCGAGCGTGGAGCCATCGGCACCACGAGCCACACTGAACCCGCGTTCCAGGGTGGCCAGTGGAGACAGCGCGTTGAGCCGCCCCGCGAGTGCGGACATCGCATTGCGCCGCGCGTCCACCATGCCGCCGGTTGCCACGACCAATGCGTGCGCTGCCGACGAAGCACGCTGGCGCGGCTCGTCGAGGCAGACGTGCATCGCGCTCACAAGGCGGCCGCGGTGCGCCGCGAGCTCGAGCGACATCTCCGTGCGCGACGCCACGGCGGTTTCCGCGGCGGCGGATGGTGTGGGCGCGCGCACGTCAGCCACGAGATCGCAGAGCGTGATGTCCACCTCGTGGCCGACGGCGGAGATGGTGGGCACCGGGCAGGCCGCGACGGCCCGCGCCACCCGCTCGTCGTTGAACGCCCAGAGATCCTCGCGCGACCCTCCGCCCCGGCCGATGATCACGAGCTCGGCGCGGCCCCAGCGCGCGACGCGATCGAGTGCCGCGCACAGCTCGATCGGGGCGCTCTCACCCTGCACCGCGGCGTGCACCACGACGAGCTGCACACCCGGCGCGCGGCGCCTGATCACGGCGACGATGTCGCGCAGCGCCGCCCCGCTCGCGCTGGTGACGACGGCGATGCGACGCGGAAATCGCGGGAGGGGCCGCTTGCGTGCGATCGCGAGCAGTCCATCACGTTCGAGCCGGAGTCGCGTGGCCTCCAGCGCCTTGCGCCACAGTCCCTCGCCCTCCGCCTCCATCCGCTTCACGGTGAACTGCATTTCACCACGTGCTGCGTAGACGCCCAGCTGGCCGAGAGCCGTGACCTGCATGCCATCATCGGGCGCGGCGGGGATGCCGCGCTGGTCGCGCGACCATACCACGCACTTGAGCTGCGAACTCAGATCGCGCAGGCAGAAGTACCAGTGGCCATTGCGATGCGCCTTGAAGTCGCTCACTTCGCCGCGCACCCAGAGCGGCGTGAATGCGCCTTCCACGACGGCCTTCACCGTCTGCGTGAGATCGGACACGGCGATGGCGGAAGCGGAGGTCGCACCCGGATAGGCGGCCTCGCCCGCAGCGATCGCGTCCTCCGGCTCAGCCGCGTCGAAGAAGGAGGGAGTGCCGGCTGGCGACGGACCGCGCGCGCCGGTCATGCGGCGGCCGGTCATGCGTCCAGCGTGCGCCGTGCGGCGCGAACGGTGTTGTGCAACAGCATCGCGATCGTCATCGGGCCTACGCCCCCCGGCACGGGCGTGATGAGACTCGCCACCAACCGCACGCCCTCGAAGTCCACGTCCCCCACGAGTCGCGTGCCGCTGGCCGTCGTCGCGTCGGCAATCCGGTTCATGCCGACGTCGATCACGACCGCACCCGGCTTCACCATGTCCGCCGTCACCATGCGCGGCCGGCCGGCGGCGACGATGAGGATATCCGCTCGACGCGTGTGCGACGCAAGGTCGCGCGTGCGGCTGTGGCAGATCGTGACCGTCGCGTCAGCGCCGGCGCCCGCCTGCATGAGCAGCGCCGCCATCGGCTTGCCGACGATGGTGCTCCGACCGATCACCACGCACTCGGCCCCCCGCGTCGCGACGCCATGCTCCACGAGCATGCGCTGCACGCCCGCGGGAGTGCACGGGACGAAGCCGTCGGTGTGACCGATCAACAGCTTGCCGACGTTCACTGGATGGAATCCATCGACGTCCTTGTCGGGACGGATGTGCCGGATGACCGTGTCAGGATCGATCTGTGCCGGCAGCGGCATCTGGACGAGGATGCCGTGCACCCGCTCGTCGCGGTTCAGCCGTTCCACCAGCGCGAGCAGCTCGGACTGCGACGCGTTCGCCGGCAGTCGAATCGTGTCTCCCGCCATCCCTGCCTCGCGCGACGCGCGTTCCTTCGCGCCCACGTACACGCCGCTGGCCGGATCGTCGCCGACCAGCACCACCGCCAGGCCGGGCGTCACGCCACGCAGACGAAGCGCTGCGACATCCGCGGCCACTTCCGCCCTGATGCGCTTGGCGAGGGCCGTTCCGTCGATGAGTCGGGCACCCTCACGCGTCGGCGCGGACGGACTCGGATCGGACACGACGTCAGCGAGCAAAGTCCACCGCGCGAGTCTCGCGGATCAGTACCACCTTGATCTGTCCGGGGTACTGCAACTCCGCCTCGATGCGTCGCGCGATCTCCTCGGACAGTGTCGTCATGCGACCGTCGTCCACGTCGTCGGGAATGACCACGACGCGAATCTCGCGGCCCGCCTGAATCGCGAACACCCGCTCCACACCCTTGTAGCTCGATGCGATGCGCTCGAGACCCTCGAGGCGCTTGACGTAGGTCTCGAACGCCTCGCGCCGTGCGCCGGGTCGGGAGCCGGAAATGGAATCCGCCGCCTGCACGAGCACCGACACCTCGCTCTCGTGCGGCACATCGTCGTGATGCGCGGCGATGCAGTTCACGATCATCGGATTCTCGCCGTACTTCGTGGCCATCTCGACGCCGAGCTGCACGTGGGTGCCCTCGTGCTCGTGGGTCAGCACCTTGCCCACGTCGTGCAGCAACGCACCGCGCTTGGCCATCGCGACGTCCAGCCCGAGCTCGGCCGCCATGATTCCGGCCAGGTGCGCCACCTCCTGCGAGTGCTGCAGGATGTTCTGCCCGTAGCTCGTCCGCCACTTCATCCGCCCGATCAGCTTGATGAGCTCCGGATGCAGCCCATGCACGCCGGTATTGTACGCGGCCTGCTCGCCCGTCTCGACGATGGCGATGTCGACTTCCTTCTTCGACTTGTTGACGACCTCCTCGATCCGGCCGGGATGGATCCGGCCATCGGACACGAGCTTCTCGAGCGCGAGCCGCGCGACCTCGCGCCGGATCGGGTCGAAGCAGGAGACGACGACGGTATCGGGGGTGTCATCGATGATCACGTCCACCCCCGTCGCCAGCTCGAAGGCCCGGATGTTCCGCCCTTCGCGCCCGATGATGCGCCCCTTCATCTCGTCGTTCGGCAGCGCGACGGCGGACACGGTCGTTTCCGCCGTGGTGTCCGCGGCGATGCGCTGAATGGCGAGCGCGACGATCTTCTTCGCCTCGCGTTCGGCGTTCCGTCGCGCGGACTCGCGAATCTCGCGCAACGAGTTGGCGGCGTCGGCTCGCGCTTCTTCTTCCAGACGACGAATCAGCTCGCTCTTGGCGTCCTGGGCCGACATGCCGGCCATCTGCTCCAGCCGCCGGCGCTCGTCGGCGATGAGCTTCTCCAGCTCCTCCTCGCGCGTCTGCAGCAACTTCTCGCGCCGACCGAAATCGCTCGCCCGTCGTCCGATGTCGCGATCGCGCTGCTCCACGGCCTCGGCCTTTCGGTCCAGACCGCTCTCGCGCTCGTTGAGCCGCCGCTCCTCGTTTTCGACCGTGGAGCGGCGACCGCGCAGGTCCTGCTCGGCAGTCTCACGAAGCCGCATGACCTCTTCCTTGCCAGTGACGACTGCGCTTTTGCGCATCGTCTCCACCTCCCGCTCCGCGTCGGCAAGGATCCGCTTCGCGATCTCCTCGGCCGAAGTCTTCGCGGCGGACTGGCGCTCGAGTTCGGCGCGCTGCCCGGCCGACGCGCCCAACCGACGACCCATAATGAAAAAAGCCGGCGAGGCGATGATGAATACGCCCAGCGCGGCAAGGATTGCCATACTGTTCATCGATCTATGCTCCACCGCGGCGAACGCGGGAACGAGGAAACCACCGCTCGATTCGTGGAGCGCCGACCCGTGCAGCGCACTCGAGGGCGCACCGACGTGGGGTGCGGACTGGAGCGAGCTAACTACAAATGGCGCATCGACCTACGGATCGGCTTGGCTGCTGGTTGGAAACTAGGCGCGGCGGATGGGAAAGGCAAATCGGCGGCCGTCACGCGACGGTCCCGCTCGATGGCGCCGGCGGGAGATCAGGCGTCGGCGCGCTCGACGGCGGCATCCCGCTTCGCTGGCGGCAACAACCGGCGCACATCGGCGCTCAGGTTACGCACTGCATCGGTCAACTCCACGGACGCGTCACGCGCCTCGAACAGTTCGGAGGTGATCTGAAGCGCCGCCAGAATCGCCGCGCGGTTCACTTCGATCACCGATCCGCCCGAGAGGATCTGGCGAATCGAGCGATCCAGGTGCTCCGCCACGGCCTTCGTGTGTTCCGGGGGCGCTTCCGTTCGAATGGAGTACGACTCGCCCAGAATGTCGACCTTCACCGAATGCTTTCGCGTGCTCATCGCTCGCTCACGACGTTGCCCTGCGTTTGCTGCCGAATGAAGCGCACCCGGTCGAGCATCTGCCGGGCGCGGGCTGCGGCGCTCTCGAGCTGTCCGGTCAAGGCAGAGTTCTCCTGCTCGAGCACGGCACATCTCGCGGCGAGTGCCCGCTGCGTATCGGCGGCCGGGCGGCCCTCCATGCCTTCAAGCTCCCGCAGGCGCGACTCGGCGGTCAAGGCGCGCCGCCGGAATCCCGCGAGCTCGTCGGCCAGATGGCGAACGAGTATCTCCAGCTCGCGGACTGCCGCGAGGTCAGGTCGCGCGTCGTCGGACATTCAACTCCGTCTCGAGTGCGGACAGGATCTTACCCCGTCGGCCTTCTATCTCCTTGTCGCGTAGAGTGCGTTCCGGGTGACGCAAGGTCAACCGCCACGCGATCGATCGATGCGCGGCATCGACGCCGGGGCCCGCATACACGTCGAATGCCATCAGGCGCTCGAGGAGGTCGCCGGCTGTCGCGCGGATCACGCGCTCCACGTCCGCCGCGCGAACCCCAGCGGGCACGAGTAGCGCGAGGTCGAACTCCGAGGCGGGGTTGGTGGGCAGCGGTTGAAATCGTGGTGTGGCACGGGGTGGTGCGTCGTATGGCACTTCGTGTGCGTGCTCCCCAGCCGGCGCGACATCGCTGTTGGACATCGGACTGAGCGCGATCTCGACGCCGAAGGCCGGCGAGGCCCAGACGGGCGCGTCCAGTGCCATCCGACGCACGAGGCCACGGTCCGTTCCGCCGATCGAGATCCGCCAGAGCGTCTCGCCTTCGTCCGACGGCTCGAGGTCAACGGCGTCGCCCCGCGACGCGATGCGCGCCACCAGCTCCGCGAGCCCCTTGGCGTCCCACGCGTCGAACTGCCCCGGCTTCGCATTCGTGAAGTGTGCGGGCTCCCGGTCACCCATCACCAGCAGCGCGACGTTGACGCTTTCGTCCGGCAACCCGTCGGTTCGCGGCGCAAACACCGACCCAATCTCGTACAGGCGCACGTTGCCCTGCATGTGCGACAGATTGTGTTCGGCGCGCCGAGCCAGGGACTCGAGCACCGTACGCCTCAGATGCGCCTCGTTCTCGGCGAGCGGATTCAGCACGCGCACATGTCCCTCGCCTCCGGTCACGAACGGCGTCGGGCGAGCTTCAAGCAATCCGGCGCCGCTGAGGGCATCGCGGAGGCGCGATGCGAGGCCCCACAGCGGAGCGTCCAGGGACGTGCCTGGGCGATACGGCCGAATCTCGTCAGGGAGCGCATCGTACCCGTGCAGTCGGGCGACTTCCTCCGCCAGATCCACCTCCGCCACGAGATCGCGGCGCCAGGTCGGCGCGATCACGTGGACCATCGCGCCTCCGTCTTCCACGTCGGCCTGGCATCCGATTCGGCGCAGCAGGGTCGCGACGTGCTCCACCGGAAGCTCGATGCCGAGCAGCCTGGCAAGTCGCGCGGCACGAAGGACGACCGGCGCGCGCTGCTGCTCACCGGCGTACAGGTCCACCGGCGTCGACTGTACCTCGCCCCCGGCGAGGACGATGATGAGCTGGGCGACGCGCTCGAGCGCGATCGGCGCCAGCGCGGTGTCGACTCCGCGCTCGAATCGATAGCTGGCATCCGTGGAGAGCCCGACGGCGCGCCGCGTGCGGCGCGTACGTGCAGCATCGAAGGTGGCCACCTCCACGAAGATGTCCGTCGTCGAGGGACCGACTTCGGTGTCGCGACCTCCCATCACCCCTGCGATGGCGATCGGCTTCACCGAGTCGGCAATGATCGTCATGTCCGGCGTAAGCGTGCGCGTCACGCCGTCCAGCGTGACGAGCGTCTCGCCCGCCTTCGCGGTTCGTACGACCACGGTTTTTTCTGGCAGCTGCGTGTCGAGATCGAGCGCACCAAGGTCGAACGCATGCGTGGGTTGACCCAACTCGTGCAGCACGTAATTCGTCGCGTCCACGACGTTGTTGATCGAGCGTGATCCGATGGCGGCGAGACGTGCGACGAGCCACGACGGGCTCGGGGCGACAGTGACGCCGCGGATCACGACCCCCATGTAGCGCGATGCGAGTGTCGCATCCTCGAGATGCAGCACCACGCCACCGGCATTTCCGGCGCGGCGGAATCGCTTCGGGTCGCGCACGCTGATGTCGTCGACGCCGATGTCGGGCAGCCGAAGGGGCCGCCCGGTGACGGCCGCGAGCTCGCGGGCCACTCCGAGGTGCGAGAGCAGATCGGGCCGGTTCGGCAGCACGTCGATCACCAGCCGCGCGTCGCCGGTCGGGACTGCCTTCAAAAACGGCGTGCCTGGCGCGACGTCGATATCCAGCTCCATGATGCCGTCGTGCTCTTCGCCGAGCCCAAGCTCGCGCGCGGAGCAGAGCATGCCGTTGGAGGTGTGTCCGCGAATCTTGCGCTTCTCGATCTTCAGTCCACCGGGCATCACCGTGCCGGTCGGCGCGAAGGGATAGAGCTTGCCCGCGCGCACGTTCGGCGCGCCGCACACGACGTCGAGCAGTTCACCGGTGCCCATGTCCACCTTCGTGATATGCAGGTGGTCGGAGTCGGGGTGCGCGGCGTCCTCCACGACGCGCGCGACCACGATGGGCGCGAGGTCCGCGCGCAGCGCGACGACCTCATCCACGGTCGCGGTGTGCGCGGTGATCAGATCGCGTACGGCGGTGGCGGAGAGGCCCGTATCGACGAAGGCGGACAGCCATTCGACCGAGGCGTTCATTCGGCGACCTGCTGGAGGAATCGCACGTCGGAATCGTAGAGCAGTCGAATGTCGGGCAGTCCGTAGCGCAGCATCGCGATGCGTCCGGGCCCCATGCCGAACGCCCATCCGGTATATCGCTCGCTGTCCACGCCAGCGGATTCCAGCACGCGCGGGTGCACCATGCCTGAGCCCATGATCTCCATCCATCCCGTGCCCTTGCACGCCGCGCACCCGCTGCCGTGGCAGAGCTGGCACTCGACGTCCATCTCGGCCGACGGCTCCGTGAAGGGGAAGAAGCTGGGGCGGAAACGCGTGCGCGTGTGCACGCCGAAGAACCGGCGGGCGAAGTGCGTGAGTGTCGACTTGAGATCCACGAAGGAGATGCCTTCGTCCACCGCGAGCCCCTCGAGTTGCGCGAACGCGGGAGCGTGCGATGCGTCGAACGGGTCACGCCGGAACACGGTGCCCGGCGCGAGGATGCGGATGGGCGGCGCGTGGCGCTGGAGGGTGCGCACCTGCACTGGTGAGGTATGCGTGCGCAGCAGCGCGCCCTCGCCGAGGTACAACGTGTCGTGCATGTCGAGCGCCGGGTGGTCGGGCGGGAAGTTGAGTGCGGTGAAGTTGTACCACTCCGACTCGCTCTCGGGGCCAAGGGCGACGGTGAAGCCGAGCTCGCGGAAGATTCCGACGATCTCGTCGATCACGAGCGTGACGGGATGATGCGCGCCACGCCAGCGGCGGCGGGCGGGCATGGTGAGGTCGAGTTGCGGGCCCGCGACCGTCGCGTGCTTCACGGCCGCCTGTCGCAACGCGAGCGCTGCGCCGAGGGAGTTCTTGGTGTCGTTGAACGCGCGTCCCGCATCGCGTCTCGCCTCGGGCGGCAGCGTGCCGAGCGCTTTCTGCAGCGTCAACAGCTCACCGCGCTTGTCGCCGAGGAACTGGATGCGCGCCTGCTCCAGCGCGTCGACGTCGGCCGACTGGGCGAAGGCTGCGGTGCCCCGTTCGACGAGTGCGGTCGCGTGCGAGAGGTACTGCTCGAGCGTGGGGGTGTCAGGAAGCATGGCCAGTGCGCGTGGCGGTGTGCCGTCATCCCGCGGCAACGGGTGAGCAAACGGCTCGGCGGCGGCGTGACCCCAGGGT
>JAJAYP010000060.1 GCA_026786185.1 Gemmatimonadaceae bacterium | reverse complement strand
GGGCTACACCGGCGTCTGCCGCTGCTGCCCCGAGGGGGGCGGCGTCTACGCCGCCGCCCGTCTCCTGAACCCCACGCTCTCGGTCATGCGCCCAGCGTCGATCGGAACGCGGTCGTCCGGTCGGTGCGCGCCGGGCGCCGGGGACGCCGCCGCCCCGGGCACGCCTGTGGACGGTTGGTGGCCGTGCGGTCACGCTCGTCCGGGTGGCGAACTGGGTGGGCGTGTCCCGGACTCCGCGTGCCCTCCACGGCGCGCGGAGTCGGGGGGTGCCCCCCCCGGGGGGGGGGGGGGGGGGGGGGGGGGGGCGGGGGGGGGGGGGTGGGCCCCCCCCCCCCCCCCCCACCGCACCCATCGCTCACAGCTCACAGCTCCCCGCTCCCAGCCTTCAGTTCCTGGTCCTCAGTCCTCTCTGCTCCGTCCTCCGTCCTCCCTCCTCCCTCCCCGCTTCCCCGTCCTTGCCGCGTCCATTGCCACCGCGACCAAGAAGAAACCCGACACCCCCAAGGGGGACACGACATCCGACGCCGCGCTGAACATGACGCTGCTGCGCTCCATGCTGCTGCAACGCCGGTTCGAGGAGCGCACCGCGGAGGCGTACGCCCTCGGGAAGATCGGCGGATTCTGTCATCTCTATATCGGACAGGAAGCGGTCAGCACCGGCTCCATCTCGCTCCTGCGACCGGACGACTACGTCATCACGACCTATCGTGACCACGGACAGGCGCTCGCGCGCGGCATGACCCCGCGGGCGGTGATGGCGGAGCTCTTCGGGCGGCAGGACGGTTGCGCGCGCGGCAAGGGCGGCTCGATGCACATGTTCGATGCCAACCTCAACTTCCTCGGCGGCCACGGCATCGTCGGCGGCCATGTCCCAATCGCGGCCGGGGTCGGGTTCGCGATCAAGTACCGCGGCGGCGATCAGGTCATCGTCTGCTTCATGGGCGAGTCGGTGGTGAACACGGGCGCCTTTCACGAAGCACTCAACATGGCCGGACTGTGGAAGCTTCCCTGCGTGTTCATCATCGAGAACAATCGCTACGGCATGGGGACGTCGCTCGAGCGCGCGTCGGCCATTCACGACATCTACGAGCGTGGCGCCGCGTACAACATGCCGCGAGCCCAGTGTGACGGACAGGACGTCTTCGCCGTGCGCGAGGCGGTGGGCGAGGCGATCGATCGTGCACGAAAGGAGCAGATCCCGACGCTGCTCGAGGTGCGCACCTATCGCTTCATGGGCCACTCGATGTCCGACGCGGTGAGCGGCACCTACCGCACGAAGGCCGAGCTCGAGGAATACATGAAGCGCGACCCCATCTCGCTGCTCCGTGCGCGCATGGAGCGCAGCGGCGAGCTTACCGACGAACAACTGCAGGCGCTCGACGAGGAGATCAAGGCCGTCGTCCAGGATGCGTGGGATTTCGCCGATGCGAGTCCCGAGCTGCCGATCGAGGCGCTGTACGAAGATGTGTACGCGGACACCCACACCTGACCGGCAGATGCCAGTAATCACATATCGCGACGCACTCGGCCAGGCCATCCGAGAGGAAATGCAGCGGGACGACCGCGTCTTCCTCATGGGTGAGGAAGTCGCCGTCTACCAGGGCGCCTACAAGGTCTCGAAGGGATTTCTCCAGGAGTTCGGCGAGATGCGGGTCGTCGACACGCCGATCACCGAGCTCGGGTTCGCCGGCATCGGTGTCGGCGCGGCGATGGTCGGACTTCGTCCGGTGATCGAGTTCATGACGTGGAACTTCGCCCTGCTCGCCATCGACCAGGTCGTGAACGCGGCGGCGAAGATGCTCTACATGTCGGGTGGACAGTACAAGATGCCCATCGTCTTCCGCGGCCCCAATGGCGCGGCGCTGCAACTGTCCGCGCAGCATTCGCAGGCGTGGGAGTCCTGGCTCGCGCACATCCCCGGCCTCAAGGTGATCGCGCCCGGCACGCCGTACGACGCGAAAGGGCTGCTCAAGAGCGCCATTCGCGACGACAATCCGGTGTGCGTGCTCGAGGGCGAAATGCTCTACAACACCAAGGGCGAGGTTCCCGATGGGGACTACACCATTCCCCTCGGCAAGGCCGACCTCAAGCGCGAAGGGGATCACTGCTCGATCATCACGCACGGGAAGATGGTCCTCGTCGCGATGCAGGCCGCCGACCAGTTGGCGAAGGAGGGCATTCGACTCGACGTCGTCGACCTGCGCACCATTCGCCCCATCGACATCGACGCCATCGCCGCGTCCGTGAACAAGACGAATCGCGCCGTCGTGCTGGAGGAGGGCTGGGCGGTGTGCGGCGTCGGCGCGCAGGTGGTGGACTATATCCAGCGCGAGTGCTTCGACAACCTCGACGCGCCCGTCGTCCGCGTGCATCAGGAGGACGTGCCGATGCCGTATGCCAAGAGCCTCGAGAAGGCGGCGAAGCCGGACCTGCCGAAGACCCTCGCCGCAGTGCGCAAAGTCATGTACCTCGACTGACGGATCACCGAACATGGCAACCAAGGTGTTCATGGAGGCGCTCTCTCCCACGATGGAAGAGGGGCGGCTGGTCAAGTGGCTGAAGAACGAAGGCGATACCGTCAAGAGCGGTGAGCCGATCGGCGAGGTCGAGACCGACAAGGCCATCATGGAGCTCGTCGCGCGCGGCGACGGCGTGCTCCGCAAGCGGCTCGTCAACGAGGGAGACTCCGCGCCGGTCGGAACGCTCGTCGGCATCATCGCGTCGAAGGACGAGAACATCGACGCGTTGGTGAGCGGAGGGAGCGCGCCGACCGCTGCGGCTGCGGCCGCCCCAGCCGACAGCCCGGCTCCCGCTGCGCCGCCGGCTGCACCATCGCCAGCCCCGTCGGCCGTCGTGGCGCAACCCGCACCCGCACCGCAGGGCG
>JAJAYP010000059.1 GCA_026786185.1 Gemmatimonadaceae bacterium | reverse complement strand
TCGCGCAGCGTGTGTCCGGCCAGCCGCTCGTTCAACACGCGCGTCACCTCCGTCACGGCGGTGTCCGCCAAGCGGCCTCGCACTTCCACGAACACGGTGCGAACCACACGGCCGTCCAGCGTGAGGACGAGCAGCAGCCGATCCCCGCCCACCTGCACCAGCTCCAGGCGCCGAAGCACACTCGCATCGAGCCGGGGTCCCAGTGCGACGCCGAGTTCCTGCGTGAGCACGCCGAGGCTCTGCGCGGCGCGTCGGACGATGTTCTCGATCGTCGAATGGCTGCCCGTGATGTCCTCGCGCAGCCGCTCGCGCTCGGCCACCACGATGGCGCCCGAGGGAGCGTTGAGCAGGGAATCGACGTACGCACGGTAGGCCTTGTCCGTGGGCACGCGACCGGCCGACGTGTGAGGATGAGACAGAAACCCCTTCTCCTCCAGGTCGCTCATCGTGTTACGGATCGTCGCAGGCGACACCCCCAGCCCGAATCGGCGGGAGAGCACCCGCGACCCGGTCGGTTCCGCCGTCTGGACGTACGTCGTGATCACCGCTTCGAGCACGCGGCGCTCGCGAGGAGTGAGCTCGTCGGCAGTTGCCATAAGTGTAAATGTACTAACGACTTCGGTGATGCGTCAAGGCGGACGCCAGCGCGTCGAGCCGCAGCCAGCCCTCGGCCGTGCACCGAACGCGGGCATCGCTGCCGATGGCCGCCCAGCCGGCGTCCACCCACGGCGCCACGAGCGGCCGGTCGGCATCGGTGAGTGGCAGCCCGGCGTCGGTGCGCAAGCCGAGGTAGACGGACTCGGCAATCCGGTTGTCTGCGGTGAGACGCTCGCCATCGTCGATCGGGTCGACGCCGCTCGCTGCCGCGTCTCGCCAGGCGGCGTAGCCACGCAGGTTCCAGCGTCTCGTCTGGCCGTCGAAGCCGTGGGCCGCTGGCCCGAGGCCCACGTACGACGCGCCGCTCCAGTACGCGGAATTGTGGACCGCCCGTCGTCCCGGCGCGGCGTAGTTTGAGACTTCATAGTGCGCGAAGCCTGCATCACCGAGCAGGCGGTGCGCCGTGAGAAAGTCCCGCGCATAGCCTTCCTCCGGCTGCTCGATCGTCATCCCGCGCTCCACCCATCGACCGAGCGGAGTAGCCGGCTCGATCGTCAACCCGTAGAGCGACACGTGATCGGGCGCGAGCTCGAGCATCGTGCGCACGTCGCGCTCGAAGTCGCGCTGGAGTTCGTCGGGCAGCGCGAAGATCAGGTCGAGCGACAGGTTCGTGATGCCGGCGGCGCGCGCGGTTTCGACCGCCCTCGGAATCGCCGCGGCGTCATGCGTGCGGTGCATCCAGGCCAACGCGCGTTCGTCGAAGGACTGTGACCCCAGGGAAAGACGGTTGATGCCGGCGGCCCGCCACGCGTCCGCCGCGCGTGCGTCGACGTCGTCGGGGTTCGCCTCGGCGGTAATCTCGCTGCCGGCCACGCGGGGGAAATGACGTTCGACGATGGCGAGTGCGCGCGCGAGTCCCTCACCACCGAGCCGGGATGGAGTGCCGCCGCCAAAATAGATCGTCGCCGCGGAGGTTGGTTGCGCACGGCCGAATCTCGTCGACAGTTCGGAGTCGAGCGCCGACAGATATTCGTCCACGGGCACGTCCCGTCGTACGGCGATGGAGAAATCACAGTACGAGCAACGACGGGCGCAGAACGGGACGTGGACGTAGACGTGCATCGTGGAATATCGCGCGATTACACGCGACGGATTTCGCCCGAGAGCGCGCACTCGATGAGGCCGCGCACCTCCAGTTCGCTCAACGCGGCCATGCCAACGTGTGCCGGGAGGGACGCCCGCGTGCAGAGGGTATCCAGGTCCGCGGCACCATCGGCCAGTGCGTCCCAGAGTTGCCGCTCGGGCCCGGCGCTCGGAAGATCGGCGATGCGGACGGGCGCGGTGAGGCCCATCAGGGCGACGGCGTCCGCCATGCTCACGATGGCCACCGCGCCGTCGCGCAGCAGTTCATTGCTTCCCTGGGTCTGCGGCACGTCGATGGGTCCAGGCACGACGGCCAGCGTGCGACCCAGTTCCAGCGCGTGGGCGGCAGTGATCAGCGCGCCGCTCTTCACGCCCGCTTCCACCACGATCGTCACCACGGACAGGCCGGCGATGATGCGATTCCGCATGGGGAATGAGCCGCCATGCGCGGCGTTCGAGGGTTCCAGCTCGGAAAGCAGGAGTCCCCGCTCGCCAATGGTCTGCTGGAGCGCAACGTGGCCTTTCGGATAGACGACGTCGAGCCCCGTGCCCAGCACGGCGCAGGTGGCGCCGTTAACATCGAGCGCGCCGCGATGGGCCGACGCGTCGATACCGCGCGCGAGGCCACTGATGATCGTCGCGCCGGCCATGGCCAGCACTCTGCCGAGCTCGCGCGCGACGCGCTCGCCGTACGCCGTTGCTCGCCGAGTTCCAACGATTGCGACGCACGGCCGCTCGAGAAAGTCGAGCCGCCCGCGCGCCCACAGGGTGCGCGGAGGGTCGCATTCGCGCAGCCGCTCCGGATAGCCCGCGTCGCCGAGGTGGAGTTGCACCACCGCGACGCTACGGCAGCTCAAGGTCGCGGATCGGGCGAACGGCCTGCTTCTTCATGTCGAGCACCCGCCTCCACCACGCGAGCTTGAGCTCTTCGAGACCGGTGCGCGCTGCGCCGCTGATCGCGAACACCCCGAAGGCATCGTGCGCATCGATGGGCGGTGACTCGTCGTCGCCCAGGAGGTCCATCTTGGTGAACACCACGCAGTGAGGCTTGGCCGCAAGCTCCTCCGAAT
>JAJAYP010000058.1 GCA_026786185.1 Gemmatimonadaceae bacterium | reverse complement strand
GGCCGAGTCGGAAGCCGACGCGACGAAAAGTGACATCTACCTTCGGCTCGCCGATGTCGAGGACCGCCACCTCGAGATCTGGTCGGCGCTCCTGGCACAGCACGGCAGGTCGCCGGGCAAGCACCGGCCCACTGCGCGGACTCGCCTGCTCGCCTTTCTTGGCCGACGCTTCGGACCGGGGTTTCTGCTCCCGATGCTGCTCGCCGAGGAAGGTCGCGAGGTCAAGGCCTATCTGGACATGCACCGCACGACCGATCGCGGCGTCGCTGGCCGTGACGAGGCATTGGTACTGGCCAAGGAGTCGGCCGAGCACGCCACGACGCTGAACGGCATCGCTGGCCGGGTTGGAGAGCCCTGGCACAAGACGGGTGCAGGCGGATTCCTGCGCAACGTCGTGTACGGATTCAACGACGGCCTGACCGCGAACTTCGGTCTTGTCGCCGGCGTGCTCGGCGCGTCGACCGCGAGCGCGGACACGTACCACCACGTGATCGTCGCCGGCGTCGCGGGGTTGATCGCCGACGCGCTGTCGATGGGATCCAGCGGATATCTCGCGGCGCAGAGCGAGCGCGAGGTGAACGCGCACGAGATCGCGATGGAGCGTGACGAGGTTGCACTCATGCCCGAGATCGAGCGTGACGAGCTGGCGCTGATCTACGAGGCGAAGGGAATGGACCGCGAGTCGGCGCATCGCATCGCCACCCAGGTGATGGCTGACCCGGAGAAGATGCTTGCCGAGCAGGTGCAGGAAGAGCTTGGCATCAGCGAGTCGGCCACGTCGCCCATGCGCGAGGCGTGGATCACCGGGCTCGCGACCGCGGTCGGGGCGCTCATCCCGGTGCTGCCGTTCTTCATGTTTTCCGGACCGGCCGCCGTCGTCGTGTCGTTCGCCGTCTCGATGCTGTCGCACTGGCTGGTGGGCGCGGCGCGCTCCGTGTTCACCGGACGCAGCGTGTTCCGCTCGGGGCTCGACATGTTCGTCGTCGGGCTCGGCGTCGCCGTCGTGGGGTACTTCGTGGGCGAGTGGATCGCGAGACTGTTGTGATCCACGTCGCGTTGCCTCGTCATCCAGCCCACACTAGTCTTCGCCTCATGCGAATCCGACGCGTTTCACTCATGCTCTCGCTGGCCGGCGCTCTCGGCGCGCCCGCGTCCGCGCAGGTCTCCGGTCCCGGTAGCGTGCCAGCCGGCAACATGTACACGCCGATCTTCGGTGGCACGGCGGGCATCGCGCTCCCGATCGGCCGCCTCGCCGATGATCACGCCGCTGGCTATCTCGTGGGCGGTCTCGTGGAGTACAGCGTCACCGGACAGCCCTACGCGCTGCGCGGTGAGCTGCTGTTCCAGCGATTCGCCCTGAAGCAGAACCGCGTCGGTGACGACGTGAATCTGTTTTCGCTCGGCTCCACGATCGTGTACAAGCTGCAGCAGTCGGCCACGAACACCTTCGTCACGGGCGGCATCGCCATCTATTCCGGCACCGGACTCGGTACCAGGCCGGGCGCCAACCTGGGCACCGGGATCGAGATTCCGCTCACGGGGTTTTCTGCCACAGGCGAAGCCCGCATGCACCTGATGCTGTCGGACGGCCGACCGGTGATCACGCTGCCGCTCACGGTAGGGATACGGTTCTGAGGCGACGTGAACGGTGAACGGTGAATCGTGTCGCTCGCGTTCGTCGCCCGCCGTCACACGATGATGTTGATCAGGCGACCCGGGACGAAGATCACGCGCTTCGGCGCGCCGGTCACGAACTTCGCCAGGGCCGGATCCGCCATCACCGCCGCCAGCGCGTCGTCCTGGGCCGCTCCTGTCGGCACCGAAATCGTCCCGCGCGTCTTGCCGTTCACCTGCACGGCCATCGTGATGCGGTCGTCCATCACGAGCGACGCGTCGAATGCTGGCCAGCCCGCGTCGAACACGCTCGTCGTTCCTCCCATCACTTCCCACAACTCCTCGGCGATGTGTGGCGCGAAGGGGCTCACCAGCTGCACGAGTGGCCGCACTTCGTCCAGTTGCGGCGTCCGCTCGCCGGCGCGCATCGTGTTCATGTACTCCATCATCGCCGCGATCGCCGTATTGTAGCTCAGGCGCGCGACGTCGTCGCCGACCTTCTTGATCGTCTGGTGCAGCTTGCGCTGCACGTCGCGATCGGACGCTCCACCTCGCTCGGCATCGTGCACGGAGCGCCAGAGCCGATCGAGAAATCGCTTCACGCCCGAGATGCCCTTGTCGCGGAAGTCGCCCCCTTCCTCGAACGGTCCCAGGAACATGAGATACGTGCGGAACGCGTCGGCACCCCACTGGTCGATGTATTGGTCGGGGTTGACGACGTTTCCCTTGCTCTTCGACATCTTCGCCCCCTCGCGCACGATCAGCCCGTGCGCTCGGAATCGGGTGAACGGCTCCTCGAACCCGATCAGCCCCGCGTCGTGCAGCACCATCGTCACGAACCGTGAATAGAGCAGGTGCAGCACTGCATGCTCGTTGCCGCCGATGTAGCTGTGCACCGGAAGCCACTTCTCGGTAATGGAGCGGTCGAACGCGACATCGTCGCGGCTGCTGCTCGGGTAACGCAGAAAATACCAGGCGCTGTCGAGGAACGTGTCGCTCACGTCCGTCTCGCGCCGCCCGCGCTTTCCGCACTGCGGACACGGCGTGTGGTACCACTCGTCGTGACGAGCGAGCGGGCTCACGCCGGAATCGTCGGGGCGAAAGTCGTCGATGGACGGCAGCAGCACGGGCAGCTGTGACTCGGGAACGGGCACCGTGCCGCAATCGTCGCAATAGACGATCGGGATCGGCGGTCCCCAGTACCGTTGGCGCGAGATGCACCAGTCATGCAGCCGGTAGTTGACGACGGGCTTCGCGGCATTCGCCACCGACAGCTCGGCGACGATTGCGTGCTTCGCCTCCGCGACCCCCATGCCGGTGAACCGGCCCGAGTTCACGAGACGTGCGCCCTCGGTTCCCGTGTACGCCGCCTCGTCGATGGTCACCGTGCCGTCCGTCGGCCCCACCACCTGCACGATGGGCAGGTCGTACGCGCGCGCAAACTCGTGATCCCGCTCGTCGTGCGCCGGCACCGCCATGATCGCGCCCGTGCCGTATTCCATCAGCACGTAGTCGGCGATCCAGATCGGGACCGGTCGCCCGGTTGCCGGGTTGGTGGCGTAGGCGCCGGTGAACACACCGGACTTCGATTTCGTCGTCTTGCGCGCCACGAGATCCTGCTTCGCGGCATCGGCCACGTACGCCTGCACCGCCGCGCGCGATCGTTCCGGCGTGACCTCCTCCACCAGGGGGTGCTCCGGCGCCAGGACGAGATAGGTCGCCCCGAAAATCGTGTCCGGGCGCGTGGTGAACACCGTCACCGCTCGCGTGGAGCGGCCGTCCGCATCGAGCACCGGAAAGACGAGCTCCGCGCCCTCTGACCTGCCGATCCAGTTGCGCTGCGCAGCCTTCGTGCTTTCCGACCAGTCGAGGGTGTCGAGGTTGTCGAGCAGCCGGCCCGCATACTCGGTGATGCGGAAGAACCATTGCGCGAGGAACCGCTGCTCCACGAGCGTGCCGCATCGCTCGCACGCGCCGCCCACGACCTGCTCGTTGGCGAGGACGGTCTTGTCGAACGGGCACCAGTTCACCGCCGCCTTCTTCTTGTATGCGAGGCCCCGGCGATGGAGCTGCAGGAAGACCCACTGCGTCCACCGGTAATACTCCGGGTCCGTCGTCGACAGCTCGTGCGTCCAGTCGACCATCAATCCGGCGCGATGGACCTGACGCCGGAAGTTCTCGATGTTCCGCGGAATCAGCTCGGCGGGGTGGACGCCGACCTTGATCGCGTAGTTCTCGGAATGGATGCCGAAGGCGTCGTAGCCGAACGGTTCGAAGACGGTGTGCCCCTGGAGACGCTGGAATCGTCCATAGATGTCGTTCCCCGTGAACGCGAAGAGGTTGCCGACATGGAGCCCTTCGGCGCTGGGGTACGGAAACATCATCAGGGCGTAGAACGGACGCGCGCCGTTCTGCAGATCGGTGACGTTGGTGCCCCTCGCCTCCCAGCGAGCGCGCCACTTCTCCTCGATCGCAGCGGGGTCGTATCCGGCCGGTTCGTCGGCGTCGGGCGTGTACACGGCAGGTTTCGTCATCTGAATCACAATTTAGCCTGATGGGGAAGGGCATTGACACACGCGCGAAGCCGCGCGAATCGACTGCCCTGCACCCTCCACGCACCACCGGTCTCCGCCACGCATGTCGTCCCCCATCAGCTCCAGCCCCGTGCGGCCGCAACCCTCGCCCCGGGTCGCGGCATCCCTCCATCGACGCTTTCTCGTGACGGTGGCACTCGGCGGAGTCGCGGCGATTCTCCTGCTGGCGTGGGGCGCCGGCACCGCCCTCGACGGCGTGATCGCCCGTCAAGGCGACGTGCGTGTGGCCGACGCCGCCCGGCGCGCCCTGCTGGTGGTCGATGCCGCTCTTGCCGAGCGCGTGCGGCAGGCGGAGTTCGTGGCGGCGTCGCCGGAGGTGATTTCGGCCGTCCGTGCCGGATCGGCGCGGGCGCGAGAGCTGGGCATCGTGAACGCCCCGATGGCCGAGCTGGAAGCGCGCTTCCGCGCCGATCGGTCGCTGCAGGTGGAGCCGTCGACACGCTACTACCTGCGCGCCATGCTTCCGCGCCTGGGCGCGGCGGAAATTCTGGTCACCGAGGCAAGAGGCTACAATGCCGTCACCACCGGACTCAGCTCCGACTTCGTGCAGAGCGACGAATCCTGGTGGCAGGCGGCATGGCGCAACGGCCTCTCCAATGCCGACGCCGTGTTCGACTCGTCGGCGCGACAGACGGTGGTGTCGCTGGCGACGCTCGTGCGCGCAGATACCACGCCGATCGGTGTCGTGAAGCTCGCCTTCACCATGGGGCCTCTCGTTCATGCGCTTCGCGAAGCCGGTACCGGCGTTCGCATCGACGTGCTCGATGCCGCCGATCGTGTCATCCTCAGTTCCGACTCGATGGCGATGAGCCGTGTTGCGACCGCGGTGGCGCCGATCACGTTGGGAACCGCCGCCACCGTGAGCGCTGGCTCGGAGCGCGCGGTCGCGCTGCTCGCCAACGGAGGGCGCTGGCGCGTGATGGCGCACCTCCCCCTTGGCGAACTGCAGGGGCCGTTCGCCGGCACCCGGCGCGGCCTTTACTATGGAGCGGCCGCACTACTCGGTGGGTTGCTCATCCTGCTGCTCGCACTGCATCACTTCCTCGCACGCCGGATGTCGGGCCCCACCATGGAGCTTGCCGACGCAGCGGAAGCGGTTGCCGCTGGCGACTTCTCCGTGACCCTGCGCCGGGTATCGGGCGACGACGAGATCGGGAGGTTGGGGCGCGCGATCGGCGCGATGATCGCGGAACTTCGGCGGCTCGCGGGCGCCATCGTGGCTGCGGCGCGCGAGACGTCGCAGATGTCGCACGAGATCACCGCTGGAGCCGAGGAGATGGCGGCGGCGGCGGGCGAAATGGCGCACACTGCCAGCGATCTCTCGGAACAGGCGACCGGCATGGCCGGCACGATCGGGGCGCTCGCAGTCTCGGCGGGCGAGCTGAAGGGACTCGCGATCGCGCTCGACGCGGGGGCGCACGAGGGCGTGCTCCGGAACAGCGCGCTGCGGACGCTGGCGGAAGAGAACCGCGCGGGACTCGACACGAGTGCGGTGTCCCTCGACACCCTCGTCGTCGACATCAATGCGAGCGCCACGGCGGTGGAGGCGTTGAGCGAAGCGTCGCTGGAAATCCGCTCGTTCGTGACGCTGGTGCGGAAGCTGGCCCGGCAATCCAAGTTGCTCGCGCTGAACGCAGCCATGGAGGCGGCCCGCGCTGGTGTCCAGGGCGAGGGATTCGCCGTGGTGGCGAGCGAAGTGCGCCGACTGTCCGCCATGTCGTCGGATGCCGCACAGCGCACGGAGGCGATCGTCGCCAGCGTGCTTCGCGGGATCGAGCAGTCGCGCGATTCCGCCCGACGCGCGGTGACCACGGCGGCCCAGGTCCGCGAAGCGACGGCGCGCGCGTCGGCCTCGTTCTCGGACATCGAACAGGCCGTCTCCGGCGCGGAGGCCTGGACCGGATCGGTGGAACGCACCTCCGCGGCGACCAGTCGACTTGTTGCCGAGATGACGGAGCGGCTGGATTCGCTCGCGATCGGCACGGATTCGTTCGCTGCCGCAATGGAAGAGGTCGCCGCTTCCAGTCAGGAGCAGAGTGCCAGCACGCAGGAAATCGCCGCCGCCGCCAGCACACTCGCGTCGGCCGCTGAACAACTATCGCGACTCGTGGCCAATTTCAAGCTCGAGGGCGACCCGGTGCCAGTGGCGGCCGACGACCCGCCTCGCGAGGCGTCGGATCGGCCGACGGAGCCTCGCGCGGATCCGCTGGCCTTGTCCCGACTGCCGGAACCCGCCCTGGCCTGACGGCGGCGGGCGAGGCGCACTCGGCCTGGCCAGCGGTCGGGTGGGGCCTCGAATGCGTGCGGCGCCCTCACGAGCGCCAACGGCAGTGGATACTTTGCGGGTCTATGACCAACACTGTCCGCGATCAACTGCGGGGCCTCGATTTTCTCGCCGGGCTCACCGACACCGCTGTCCATCAGCTGTCGCGGCTGGTCCGCGAAGTCGAGTACGATTGCGACTCGTTGCTCTTCGAGGAGGGATCGGAGCGGCATCTGCTCGCGCTCGTGGTGTCGGGTGCGGTCGCGATCGAGAAGCGGCAGAACGGGCGCCCCGTCCGGCTCGCGACGCTCGGTCCGGGGGAAGCGGTTGGCGAAGGCCTGCTTCTCGACGACTCGGCCCATGGCACGAGCGCTCGAGCCATCCTGCAGACGACGGCCTACGTGCTGTCGCGGCCGCAGATCGAGGGCATGCTCAAGGAGGCGCCCACGCTCTATGCCGCGCTCGTGGGTCGCGCCGCGCGCGCCATCTCGCATCGCCTCTCCGCGGTGGACGCCACCCTCGTGGGCCGCGGGCGCACGCTCGGCTTCGGCGGCGCGCGAACACGCACCGAGCATGACCTGCTGGGTGATCGCGACGTGCCCGACGAGGCGCTGTACGGCGTGCAGACGCTGCGTGCGCTCGAGAATTTCGCCATCACCGGCGTACCGCTCCGCGAGTTTCCAGCCCTCATCGAGGCGCTCGCCGCGGTAAAGGAGGCGGCCGCCGTCGCCAACGGTGAACTCGGATTTCTCGCGCTTCCGGTGGCCGATCTCATCGTGCGCGCGTGTGGAGAGATCAGGGCCGGCCGTCACCACGAGCATTTCCTCGTGGACATGATCCAGGGCGGAGCTGGTACGTCGACGAACATGAATGCGAACGAGGTGATCGCCAACCGCGCGCTCGAGCTCTCGGGCCACGTGAAGGGCGACTATCAGCACGTCCACCCCAACAACCACGTCAACCTCAGCCAGTCCACGAACGACGTCTATCCGACGGCGGTGAAGATCGCCCTGCACACGGTGATCGAGGACCTGCGGCACGCGATGAAGGACCTCGCGGCGGCCTTTCTCGCGAAGGGCGACGAGTTCGCGCCGTTCATCAAGATGGGACGTACGCAGTTGCAGGACGCCGTGCCGATGACGCTCGGACAGGAGTTCACGGCGTTCGGCCACACGATTCTGGAAGACGTCGAGCGGCTGGGCGAGGCACAGGCGCTCATTCGCGAGATCAACATGGGCGCCACGGCGATCGGCACGGGCATCAATGCGCCGGCCGGCTACGCGGAAGTTGTGCGCGCCACTCTGTCGCGGCTCACCGGCCTCACGCTGATCACGGCGCCCGATCTCGTCGAGGCCACAGCCGACACGGGGTCGTTCGTGCAGCTCAGTGGCGTGCTGAAGCGATGCGCGGTGAAGCTCTCCAAGATCTGCAACGACCTGCGTCTCCTCAGCTCCGGCCCCCGCGCGGGTTTCGGCGAGATCAATCTGCCACCGATGCAGCCGGGCTCCTCGATCATGCCCGGCAAGGTGAACCCGGTGATTCCCGAGGTGGTGAATCAGGTCTGCTTCGACATCATCGGTGGCGACGTGACGGTGACGATGGCGGCCGAGGCCGGCCAGCTGCAACTGAACGTGTTCGAGCCGGTCATCGCGTACCGCCTCCTCAGCGGGATCGGCGCGCTCACCAATGCCTGCGTCGCGCTGCGCGAGCGGTGCGTCACGGGCATCTCGGCCAACCCGGATCGCATGCGGCAGTTCGTCGAACAGTCGATCGGCATCGTCACGGCGCTCGTGCCCGTGCTGGGCTACGAGGTGTCCACCGAGATCGCCCGCGATGCGCTCGCGAGCGGCCGCGGCGTGTACGAGCTCGTGATGGAGCGCAACCTGCTCACGCGCGAGCAACTCGATCAGGCGCTCAACCCGGAAACGATGACCGCCGTGAAGGCCGAGGGGAAGACGCCGTCCGCACCGAAGTCTCCGCGCAAGCATCCCCGCCCGACCAAGCGGTAAGCCGGTGCCGCCACGACGACGACGACGGGTGGACCCCGCGCTGTTCGACCTGCCGGTCGATCGCATCCGCGCCGGAGAGTTCAGCGATGTCTATTTCAATCGCGCGCGGGCCGCCCTGCAGGCCGACGGTCGGCGGGCGCAGGTGACCTGGCAGGTGACGACGAAACGCGCCGGCTGGCTGGGGGGAATCGACGAGGCGATCGCGCTGCTGAAATTGTGCTGCGACGACGTCGGCGCACTCGACATCCAGGCACTGTACGAAGGCGACCGGGTGGATGCGTGGGACACCGTGATGCAGGTCGAGGGAGAGTACACCGCGTTCGCGCACCTCGAGACCCTCGTGCTCGGCAGCCTCGCGCGGCGCACGCGCATCTGCACCAACGTCCGCACGCTCGTGGACGCCGCGCGCCCGAAGCCCGTCTACTACTTCGGAGCGCGCAGCGACCATGCGCGGCTGCAACCGGGAGACGGTCTGAGCGCGCACGTGGGCGGCGCCGCCAGCGTCTCGACCGATGCGCAGGGGACGTTCAGTGGCAAGAAGGGAGTCGGCACGGTGCCGCACGCGCTGATCGCCGCGTATGGCGGCGACACGGTGGCGGCCGCCGTCGCGGTGGCGAAGGTGCTTCCGCGGGAAATTCCGCTGATCGCGCTGGTGGATTATCAGAACGACTCGGTGGGCACGAGCCTCGCCGTCGCCCGCGCGCTGGAAGGCCGCCTCTGGGCGGTGCGTCTGGATACATCGGAGTTCATGGTGGATGCGTCGGTGCTCGGGCACATGGGCGCCTTCGCGCCGACGGGCGTGAATCCCGCGTTGGTGTGGAACGTCCGCAATGCGCTGGATACGGAAGGCTTCGGCGAGGTGAAGATCGTGGTCTCCGGCGGCTTCGACGTCGCGCGCGTCCGGGCCTTCGAGGACGAGGGCGTGCCGGTGGACGCCTACGGTGTCGGTGGCAGCGTGCAGGACGGACGGTGGGATTTCACGGCCGATGTCGTGCGACTCGACGGTGCGCCACAGGCGAAAGCGGGGCGCGAGCTGCGACCGAATGGGCGAATGGAGAAGGTGAAATGACTACACAGCGCACTTGGTGAACGGTTCACGGTTCACAGTTCACAGTTCACGGTTCACGGTTCACGGTTCACGGTTCACGCGAGGTTTTCAGTATGGCAGCACGCCCCAAGCTGGATGGCGCTGGCGTCCAGAAGATGAAGACGATCGACGAGGCGAATGCACAGGTCCAGCGACTGCACGGCATCGTCGAGAACTTCGGGCTCACGATCAAGCGCAAGCAGCCGACACAACTGTTCGGCTCGCAGATCAAGCGCGCGCTCACGCCCCTCATCGGACTGCTCAAGCCGCAGTTCGGGATGATCGCCGATCAGGTCGTGGCGATGAACATCGTGGCGGGGCGGGGCGGAAACGAGATCGCCAAGCTGCGCATTCTTCGCGAAGGGGTCGGCTCGCTCAAGCAATCGCTGGAGATCGCGGCCGTGCGGACCAAGGACAATCACGCCATGAAGGAAGAGGAAGGCGTACCATGGACTGACACGCCGGCATAGCGCCGAGCGACCTCCGGCATCGCCGCGGCGCAGCGCGCGTGAGCTGGTGTGGGGGAAACTACTACACCGTTTCGTGGACACCGCGGTCGCGTTGCGTTCACATAGTGCGGCCGGTACTTTTCTCGCGTTGCCGTACGACCTCGACCCGGTTCATTCGGGTGTGAGGACGCACTTCCCGAACCTGCCGGACCAAGGACTCCGCATGCCCGTGCCTCCCCGTCTGCGCCGGCTGCTCGCGGCCGCGCTGCCGGCCGTCCTCGCGGTCGTCTTCACTGCGTGCACCACCGGCTCGAAATATCCCAACTCCGTCTTCACCCGCTTCACGGATTTCAATCGCGACGTCGGCTCTCTCTTCGACATCCTCATCTGGCTGGGGACGATCGTCTTCGTGTTTGTCGAAGGGATCCTGCTCTACACGATCTGGCGGTATCGGCGGCGCAACGAGAATGATCGTCCGGAGCATGTGCATGGCAACACGACGCTCGAGATCCTCTGGACGGCCATTCCGGCGTTGATTCTCGCGTTCATCGCCGTGCCGACGGTGCACGTGATCTTCAAGACGCAGGCGAAGGCGACCGCGGACGCGCTGCAGGTCGAAGTGATCGGCCACCAGTGGTGGTGGGAGTTCAAGTATCCGCAGTACGGCATCACCACGGCGAACGAGCTGTACCTGCCGGTCGGCCGCAAGGTGAACTTCACGCTGAAGAGCGCGGACGTGCTGCACTCGTTCTGGATTCCGCAGCTCGGCGGCAAGCGCGACCTCATCACCAATCACCCGAACTATCTCTGGTTCACGCCCGATTCCGTGGGCGAGCAGGCATGGAACGGCATGTGTGCGGAGTTCTGCGGACCTTCGCACGCCAACATGCATTTCAAGGCGTTCACGGTCACCGCGGAGAACTTCGCGTCGTGGGCGGCGCACCAGGCATCGCCCGCCGTGTACGGCGCCGTCCCCGACGCTCCGGCGGTCGGCGCCGGCCCCGCGGCTCCCACCGGTGCGCCGGCCCATCCGCCGGGCGGCGCCCCCCCCCGTCCCGTGTCGGCGCCGGCGGGCCCCGGCCCGCCGG
>JAJAYP010000057.1 GCA_026786185.1 Gemmatimonadaceae bacterium | reverse complement strand
GGCCGGTGTGCCGAGGTTGCAAGCGGGGCGGGGGGCCATCGCGCCCACCGCGCGGCGCGCCCGGATATGCGCGGGGCGCACCATTCGAGGTTTCGTGCCGGACGACGTCGCGGACTACATCGCGGAGCACCGGCTGTATCGCTAGAGGACTGCATGTTCAAGCGCGTACTGACAGCCATACTGGGCACTCGGCACAACCGGGATCTGAAGCGGATCCAGCCGATTCTCGACGCCGTCCACGAGCGCGAGGCGCGGCTCGTGGATGCCAGCGACGACGAGGTCCGCTCCCAGACCGCGAAGTTTCGCGCACTCCTGAAGGAGCGCACGACCGACCTCGAGTCGAGCGCGGCCACGTTGCGGGACGAAAAGCGGAAGGCGACGGACGCGACGGAGCGGGAGCGCCTCGACAATGAATTGACTGGGGCGGATGGACGGGGCGGAGTGGAGGGGGAGCTTCGTCGCACGATCGCCGAGACGCTCGACGAAATCCTCCCCGAGGCATTCGCCACCGTCCGGGAGGCGGCGCGTCGGCTGCTTGGCACCACGGTGACCGTCACCGGTCGAGAGACCGAGTGGAACATGGTGCCGTACGACGTGCAGTTGATGGGCGGCATCCAGCTCCATCTCGGAAAGATCGCCGAGATGGGGACGGGCGAAGGCAAGACGCTCGTCGCGACGCTGCCCCTGTATCTGAACGCGCTGCCGGGGAAGGGCGCGCATCTGGTGACGGTCAATTCGTATCTCGCCCGTCGCGATTCGCAGTGGATGGGCCATCTCTATCAGTGGCTGGGGCTCACGGTCGGATGCCTTGACGACACCGAGGCCGGCACGCCCGAGCGTCGTGCGGCGTACCTGACGGACATCACGTACGGCACCAACAACGAGTTCGGCTTCGACTACCTGCGTGACAACATGGTCGTCTCGATCGACCAGCGGGTGCAGCGCAGCCACGTGTTCGCGATGGTGGACGAAGTCGACTCGGTTCTCATCGACGAGGCGCGAACCCCGCTGATCATCTCCGGACCCGTCGGGAACGAGGGAGATGTGCAGTACTTCGAGCACAACACGGCGGTCTCCCGCCTCGTTCGCAAGCAGATGGAGTTGGTGAACGTTCTCGTCGCCGACGGCGAGCGGCTGCTGGAGCAGGAGGACACCCAGGCGGCGGCGATCAAGCTGTTCAAGGCCCAGCTTGGTCACCCGAAGAATCGCCGGTTGCTCAAGCTGATGAACGAGCCGGGGAACAAGCAGCTCGTGCAGAAGATGGAGCTGGAGCACATGGCCGATCGCAAGTTGCCGCCGGCGAAGCAGAGCTTCCGGGACATCGAGGAGCACCTGCTGTTCGTGCTGGACGAGAAGGGACACTCCGTGCACCTCACCGACCGCGGCGTGGACTTCATGTCGCCGGCCGATCACGAAGCGTTCGTGCTGCCAGACCTCAGTGAAGCGGTGCACCGGATCGACCACGATCACGACATGGATGCGGCGACGAAGATCGCCGGACGTCGCCAGCTCGAGATCGACTACGCGAACAAGAGCGAGCGACTGAACATCGTGCATCAGCTGTTGCGCGCGCACGCCCTGTACGAGAAGGACGTGAATTACGTGGTGCAGGACGGCGAAGTGCTGATCGTGGACGAGTTCACCGGGCGGACGATGCCCGGGCGCCGGTGGAGCGAGGGACTGCATCAAGCGGTCGAGGCGAAGGAAGGGGTCCGCGTGAAGGGCGAGACGCAGACGATGGCCACGATCACGATCCAGAATTACTTCCGCATGTACGAGAAGCTGGCCGGCATGACCGGCACGGCCGAAACGGAAGAGACCGAGTTCTTCACGATCTACAAGCTCGAAGTCGCGGTGATCCCGACCAACCGGCCCGTCATCCGCGACGATCGGCATGATCTCGTGTTCAAGACGAGGCGCGAGAAGTACAACGCGATCGTCGACGAGACGCGCCGCTTGCACGAGCTCGGGTATCCCGTGCTCATCGGCACCACGAGCGTGGATGCGTCGGAGACGCTGTCCAAGCTGATGCAGCGCGCGGGGCTCGTCCACAGCGTGCTGAACGCGAAGTACCACCAGCGCGAGGCGGAGATCGTCGCCAACGCCGGCCAGCCCGGCGTGATCACCATCGCGACGAACATGGCGGGCCGCGGTACGGACATCAAGCTGGGCGATGGGGTCACGCCGTCGAAGCCATCCGTCGTCAAGGACGTCGACGGCAAGGACATGGATGTCGACGAGATGGGTGGCCTACACATCATCGGGTCGGAGCGTCACGAGTCGCGTCGCATCGACCGCCAGTTGCGCGGCCGCGCGGGCCGTCAGGGAGATCCGGGCGCGAGCCAGTTCTTCCTCTCGCTGGAAGACGACCTGATGCGCCTGTTCGGCAGCGAGCGCATCGCGCGACTGATGGATCGGATGGGAGCGCAGGAGGGCGAAGTGCTCACCCACCCGCTGATCACTCGTTCCATCGAGCAGGCGCAGAAGCGCGTGGAGCTGCAGAACTTCCAGAGCCGCAAGCGGCTGCTGGAATACGACGACGTGATGAATCAGCAACGCGAGGTGATCTACTCGCTGCGCGCGTTCGCGCTGGAAGGAGGCGAGGAGCTCAAGGGCGAAGCGGTCAAGATGGTGGAGAAGGCAGTCTCGCGTCGGGTCGAGACCCTGCTCGCCGAGTTCGACACGGCGGAGGAGTGGGATTTCGAGCTGCTGAACAAGGAACTGCTGATGCACTACCTCCTGCAGGTTCCGTCGTTCGAGGAGGAGTCATCACGTCCGACCGAACTGCTGAATGCGCAGGCGATCGCCACCGAGGCCGGTCGCGCCGCATTCGCCGGCAAGATCGACTCGCTGGACATGGTGCGCGACGAAGAGGGCGGCTACGGCGACCGGCTGCTTCGGTACGTCATGCTCAACGTGCTCGACGAGAAGTGGAAGGATCACCTGTACGACCTGGATCAGCTGCGCAACTCGATCCACTATCGCTCGTACGGACAGAAGGATCCACTCCTCGAGTACAAGCAGGAGGCGTACTCGATGTTCGTGGACCTCATGAACGATGTGGCGGAGACGTTCACGGATCGATTTCTCAAGGTGCAGCTCGTGGTCGAGGAAGACCGTCCGTCCGAGGCGCCGTACATGCCGGAACCGATGCCCGTCGCTCCAACCCGCCGATACAACGCGCTCGGGGTGCTGGAGGATGTGCCGTCGGGCGCTGGCGGGAACGGCACGGCGGACGTGGTCGACATCGGCCCGGCCGAATCGCCGGGTGAGAAGCAGGTCACCGCACGGCGGGATCCGGTGATCGTGGGCGCGGGAAAGGCTCGCAGCATGAGCGACATCCAGAGCGCGGCGGCCGGCGGACCGGTCGACTGGGCAAGCGTGGGTCGGAACGATCCCTGTCCCTGCGGCTCGGGCAAGAAATTCAAGAAGTGTCACGGCGTGTCGATGTGAGCATGCGAACCGAGCGCCGGTGAACGATGGACGGCCTGTCGCCTGGTGCGACGGGCCGTCTCCGCATGCTCGTGCGGGCGATGTTGCACCTGGCGCAGACGGCTCCTGGCGATGGGGACGTCGCGCGCGGGCGATTGATGACGGCCGCACTGCGGGTGCGTGATATGGATTCGGACGCTCGCCGCGATCGCGGGGAGCATTTCCGCTTCCGGAGGTCGTCATGGCAAGTCCGCTGTCTAGCCAGCCCCTGCCCACCGCGCTATCTATCAGGGAGTTGCCCCGATCGGAGCGCCCGCGCGAACGGCTCGTCGCACTCGGCGCCGCGGCCCTCAGTTCGGCGGAGCTGCTCGCCCTGCTGGTCGGCGCGGGCACGATCGGCGGTTCGGCGCTCCACGTCGGCCAGGCACTTCTCGCTGGGGCAGGTGGTTCCTTGAGACGCATGGCGACGCAGCCCGTGGCCGCGTTGACCGCAACGAGCGGTGTCGGAATGGCACGTGCGGTAACGGTGCATGCGGCGCTCGAGCTCGGGCGACGGCTTGCCGCTGAAGTGCGCGACGACGGCGCGCCGGTCCGGTCCCCGCGGGACGTCGCTCGGCTGTTCGCCCCACGCCTCGAGGATCTGCCGGTGGAAGAGTTTCATGTGGCGGTGCTGGATGCGCAGCATCGGCTCGAGCGCGACATCCTGGTCACCCGCGGAATCCTCACGTCGTCCCTCGTGCATCCGCGGGAAGTGTTTCGCGAGGCGATCGCCGAGCGGGCCGCGGCGGTCATTCTCGTGCACAACCACCCGAGCGGCGATCCTACGCCGAGCGCCGACGATCGGCTGGTGACGGAGCAGCTCGTGGCGGCGGGGAAGCTGCTCGACATTCCCGTTCACGACCATGTCATCATCGGTCGGGGGCGATACACCAGTTTCGCGGAGACAGGCCTGCTGTGACGGCGACGGCGCTGCACGAGATCATTCCGGGCTGGTTCCTCGGCGACGCGGCCAACAGTCGTCTCGACGAGGATGTGCTCGCGCGTGCCTACCGGTTCAGTGAGGCCGCGCATCGCGGCCAGTTCCGGAATTCGGGTGAACCCTTCGTCACCCATTGCGTGGAGGTCGCCAAGATCCTCGCTGAGCTGCAGCTCGACACGACCACCGTCGCGAGTGGCCTGATCCACGACGTCGTGGAGGACACGAAGCTCGACATCGCGCAGGTCGAACAGGAATTCGGCGGCGAGATCGCGGCCATCGTCGACGGGCTGACGAAGATCGCGAAGCTGCCGAACAGCGGATCGAATCAGGAGCGGCAGGTCGAGAGCTATCGCAAGCTGTTGCTGTCCATCGCCAAGGACGCGCGCGTCATCATCGTGAAGCTCGCGGATCGGCTGCACAACATGCGAACGCTGGAATTCCTGCCGCTCGACAAGCAGCACCGCATCGCACAGGAGACGCGCGATCTCTACGCCCCGCTCGCGCACCGCTTTGGCATGGCGAAGATGCGCTGGGAGCTCGAGGATCTCGCGTTCAAGCACCTCGAGGGTGACGAATACAAGCTGCTGGCGAAGAAGGTGGCGCAGAAGCGGGGAGAGCGTGAGGCGCTCATCGCGTCACTGCGTGACCCGCTGGAAGCGGAGCTCGAGAAGGCGGGGATCCGGGACGTCGAGGTCACGGGGCGTCCGAAGCATCTGTGGTCGATCTACAAGAAGATGAAGCAGCGGGAGAAGCCGTACGAGGAGATCTACGACCTTCTGGCGATCCGCGTACTCGTCAACTCCGTGCCCGACTGTTATCACGCCCTCGGCATCATCCACGAGGGCTGGACCCCGGTGCAGGAGCGCATCAAGGATTACGTGGCGCAACCGAAGTCGAACGGATATCAGTCGCTGCACACGACCGTGTTCGGCCCCGGACGACAAGTGTACGAGATCCAGATCCGCACCAAGGAGATGCACCGCACCGCCGACTTCGGCATCGCCGCGCATTGGCTGTACAAGGAAGACGCGAAGAGTGGCGACGAGCTGGATCGCCACCTCACGTGGTTCCGGCAGATCCTGGAGCTGCAGCTGGACGCCAAGACGCCGGACGAGTTCCTGGAGTTCCTGAAGCTCGATCTCTACGCCGACGAGATCTTCGTCTTCACCCCGAACGGCGACGTCATTCAGCTACCGAAGGGCGCGACACCAATCGACTTCGCGTTTGCGGTGCACTCGCAGGTCGGCCTTCACTGTAACGGCGCGAAGATCAACGGGCGCATCGCCCCGCTCTCGCGATCGCTCCGGAATTCGGAGCAGGTCGAGATCATCACGTCGCCATCGGCAAAACCCAGCCGCGACTGGCTCGCGCACGTCCGCACGGGGCGCGCGCGGCACAAGATCCGGCAGTGGCTCCGCCACGAGGAGCACGCCTCGTCGGTGAAGCTCGGGCAGGACATTCTCGAGCGCGAGCTCAAGCGGCGTCGGCTCATCAGGCCCGAGGAGGCGACGCTCACGACGGCGGCGCGGGAGCTCTCGCTCACCGACGCGACTCATCTGTACGCCTCGATCGGGCAGGGGGACGTGAACGTCGGGCTGGCGCTCAAGCACCTCTTCCCCGACTACGTCGACAAGGAGCCGGTCAAGCCGACGTTCGTGGACCGGCTCGTGGACCGGGTGCGCGGAACGAAGGGTGTGCGCATCCAGGGTGTCGATGGGTTGATGGTCCGGTACGCCCAGTGCTGCCAACCGGTCCCGGGGGATCCCGTGACCGGTTACGTGACGCGCGGACGCGGCGTGAGCATCCATCGGGCTGATTGTCCCAACCTGCTCTTCCTGGCCCACGAGCCGGAGCGCCGGCTCGAGATCGACTGGCAGGAAGCCGAGGGCGAGCGGTTCACCGTCCGCCTGGCGCTGGAGGGCAACGACCGTCGCGGTCTGTACGCGGACGTGGCCGCGGCGGTGAGCGAGTCGGGCACGAACATCCGGAGCATGGAGCTGAAGACGGCGGATGGTCGAGCGTCCGGCGCCGTGCTGGTGGAAGTCGAGAACCTCGCGCACCTCCAGAAGATCATCAAGGCGGCGCGGAAGGTGAAAGGCATCACGGACGTGCAGAGGCGGGAGCGGATCAACCCGGAGTGACGACTGACGTCTGTCGACTGACGGTGAACGGTGATCGGCGGTTCACGGTTCACGGTTCACGGTTCACGGTTTCACCGGCCTCCCGAACAGTCCCCGAAGGCGTTAGATTCCCGTCATGGCTCCGCGCGCGAACTTTCTCCTGCAGGCCCCGTTCGAACCCGCTGGCGACCAGCCCAGGGCGATCGCCGAGTTGATGCAGGGGCTCGACCGCGACGACCGATTCCAGGCGTTGCTCGGCGTCACCGGCTCAGGAAAGACGATGACGATGGCCAACGTCATCGCACGATACGGCAAGCCGACGCTGGTGCTGAGTCACAACAAGACGCTGGCCGCGCAACTGTACGGAGAGATCAAGAGCTTCTTTCCGCAGAACGCCGTCGAGTACTTCATCTCGTACTACGACTACTACCAGCCGGAAGCGTACGTCCCCACCACCGACACGTACATCGAGAAGGACGCGTCGATCAACGAGGACATCGATCGCCTTCGGCTGCGCGCGACGTCGTCGCTCATGGAGCGAAACGATGTCATCATCGTGGCGACCGTGAGCGCCATCTATGGACTCGGCGATCCGGTGTCGTACCGCGAGCAGATGGTCACGCTCACGCAGGGCCAGAAGGTCAATCGCGACGACGTGCTCCGCTCCCTCGTGCGGATCCAGTACAACCGCAACGACGTCGCGTTCGAGCGCGGCACCTTCCGCGTGCGCGGTGACACCGTGGAGATCTTTCCGGCGTACGAGGAGCAAGGCGTCCGCGTCGAACTGTGGGGGGACGAGGTCGAGCGCATCTCGAAGATCAACGTGCTCACCGGCGAGACCATCGCGACGCTGGAGCGCGCGGCGATCTATCCGGCCAAGCATTTCGTCACCCAGCGCCCGACGCTGGAGCGCGCCGTCAAGGTGATCCGCGAGGAGTTGACGGGCCGGCTGGCGGAAATGCGCGTGAACGGTCGGCTGCTCGAAGCGCAGCGCCTGGAAAGTCGCACGAACTTCGACATCGAGATGATGCTCGAGATCGGCACCTGTGCCGGCATCGAGAACTACTCACGGCACCTGTCCGGTCGCGAGTCGGGCGAGCGGCCGGCGTGCCTGTTCGACTACTTCCCCGAGGACTTCCTGGTCGTCGTGGATGAATCGCATGTCACGTTGCCACAGATCGGCGGCATGTTCAACGGCGACCGCGCGCGAAAGCTCACGCTCGTCGACTACGGATTCCGTCTGCCCAGCGCGCTGGACAACCGGCCGTTGATGTTCGACGAGTTCCTGTCCCTCACGCCGCGCGCCGTCTTCGTGTCGGCGCCGCCCGGTGAATTGGAGCTCCGACTGTCGGAGGGCGTCGTCGTCGAGCAGATCATTCGCCCCACGGGGCTGATCGATCCGGTGATCGAGGTGCGATCGGTGCGCGGGCAGGTGGACGACCTGCTGAGTGAGATCCACAAGCGGGTGAAGGTCGGGGAGCGGGTGCTCGTGACCACGCTCACGAAGCGGATGTCCGAGGATCTCACCGACTACCTGCAGCAGGTAGGGGTGCGCGTGCGCTACATGCACTCCGACATCGACGCGATCGAGCGGATGGAGATTGTGCGTGGGCTCAGGCTCGGCGAATTCGACGTGCTCGTCGGCATCAACCTTCTTCGCGAGGGACTCGACATGCCCGAGGTGTCGCTCGTGGCGATTCTCGACGCGGACCAGGAGGGGTTCCTTCGCTCCGACCGGTCGCTGATCCAGACCACCGGCCGCGCGGCGCGGCACGTGAACGGCAAGGCCATCTTCTACGCGGATCGTATCACGGGCTCGATGCAGCGATGCATGGACGAGACGACACGTCGGCGCGAGATCCAGACGGCGCACAACGAGAAGCATGGCATCACGCCGACGTCCGTGTCGAAGAGCGTGGACGAGGTGCGCTTCATCACGCGAGTCGCCGACGCACGGCTCGAGCGCGATGACGAGAAGCCGCGTCGCGGGAAGAAAGTGGCCGAGGCGACGGGTCCGAGCTACGAGATGGTGGAGCCGGAGGTGCTCGTGAAGATGCTCGAGGACCAGATGCGCGAGGCCGCCACTTCACTCGACTTCGAAGCGGCGGCGCGCCTGCGCGACCAGCTGTTCGAGGTCAGGGCCCGGATGGCCGGCGCGCCCGTCCGCGGGAAGGTCGCCGCAGACGCCAAGGCGGGCGCGCGGCGGTGACCGAGACACCGGCGCCGGTGCACCCGCCGCTCGTGCCCGCCCTCGCCGATCGCGGGGCGCTCGCGATGAGCGAGGAACAGCTTCGCGACTGGGGACTTCGGTTCGGCCGCGCGACGCACGCGCCGCTGCTGGGCACCGTGTCCGGTGAACTGGGCGCCGGCAAGACCACGCTGGTGCAGGCGATCTGCACCGGGTATGGCGTCACGGAAGCGGTGACCTCGCCTACCTTCGCGCTCGCGCACGAATATTCGGCGCCGCGATCTCCCGTGCACCACCTCGACCTCTATCGACTGGAGCGACCCGACCAGCTCGAGGAGCTCGGGTGGGACGAGCTGTTGACGTCGCGGGCGGTCGTGCTCGTCGAGTGGCCGGAGCGTGCGGGTGACCGACTGACCGGCGGGCACGTGACTCTGTCGCTGCAGCATCTCCCCGGCGATCCCGATCGCCGGCTGTTGTACGCCGGGTGGCACGCATGATCACCCTCGCGCTGGATGCGGCGACCTATGCGGGGAGCGTGGCGGTGCTGGACGGCTCCACGCTCGTGGGCGAGCGTACCGTGGCGATGCGGGGACGCGACTCCGAGGCCCTGATGCCCGCCGTCGCCGCGGTGCTCGAGGAGTGCAGGGTCGAGGCGGCGCAACTCGGCCGCGTCGTGTGTGGTGCCGGGCCCGGGAGCTTCACCAGCCTGCGCATCGCGGGCGGAATTGCCAAGGGCATCGCGATGGCCATTGGAATACCGCTCGTCCCGGTGTCGTCGCTGGCGCTGGTTGTCGCGTCCAGCGGGATGCACTCCCGGGGACGCTTCCTCGCGGCGCTCGATGCGCTGCGCGGTGAGCACTATGTCGAACTCTATGACGTCGCGGCCGACGGCGACATCTCGCTGCTGTGGCCGGCGCGTCGTGTTGCCTCATCGGAGGTCGAACGTACGGCGGAGCACGCCGATGCAAGGCTGGTCGGCGAGGGGACGACGGGCGTGAATTCGGGGCCGCATGCGCGGAGTGTGGTGTATCTCACAAAGATGCTCGACTCGACCCCACCTGCCGACCTGGCGCGTTGGGAGCCCGCGTACGGACGACTGGCCGAGGCGCAGGTCAGGTGGGAATCGGAGCACGGTCGGCCGCTGGTGCCGCGATGAGCGCGTTCGCCAACGTGACCCTGACCGTCAGGCGATGTGTGCCGGCTGATCTCGACGCCATGGCGTCGATCGAGCGCGTCTCGTTCTCCGATCCGTGGAGTTTCGAGACACTGTCGGCCGCCCACGCATTGCGCCACATGCGCGTGCTCGTTGCGGAGGAATCAGGGAGGGCCAGCGGTGAGGGTGGTGCGGCACCGGTGCTCGTGGGATACGTGCTCGCCCTCGTGATGGCGGACGAAGGCGAGATCGCCGACGTCGCGGTAGCACCCGATGCGAGAGGGCGCGGTGTGGCGCGCGCGCTGCTGGACCAGATCATCCTCGACATGGTCGCCGACGGCGTTCGCGCGCTCTACCTGGAAGTCCGCGAGTCGAACGCGGCCGCGCGCGGGCTCTATCGATCGCTGGACTTCGTGCAGGTCGGGCGCCGGCGAGGCTACTATCAGCACCCGAACGAGGACGCGCTGCTGCTCAGGCGGGATCTGGTGCCGTCGTGAAGTAAGGTGTCACATGAAGTCGCAGTCGCAAACGCAGCTGTTTCAAGGATGTGTGCAGCAGATTGGTGCCCCCGCACCTGGACTTTATCTTTAGCATGTTGGCGATGCAACGACATCTCGCCCAGGGAGGAGTGTATGAGCCGGAGCTTGAACAAGGTGACGCTGATTGGAAACCTCGGGAACGATCCCGAGGTTCGCTCGACGACGGGGGGCAACCGGGTCGCGACCTTCTCGCTCGCCACAAGCCGATCGTGGAACGATGCGAGCGGATCCAAGCAGGAAAAGACCGAATGGCATCGCTGCGTGGTGTGGAACACCAAGAGCTCGCAGCTCGCGGACATCGTCGAGAAGTATGTGAAGAAGGGTGACAAGCTCTACGTGGAAGGGCGGATCGAGTATCGCCAGTGGCAGGACAAGGAGAACCAGACGCGATACTCCACCGAGATCAATGTGCGCGAGCTGATCATGCTCGGCGGAGGCTCGGGCGGCGGATCTCGGAGCGGGGGCGCGGACGGGGATGCGGAAGCGGCCGGAGGGACGCGCGCGCGGTCGGCAGCTCCGGCGAAGGCGAAGGCAGGCGCGGGCGGGGACGACTTCGAGGACTTCCCGGGTGCGCTCGCCGACGAGGACGACGACCTGCCGTTCTGACACGGCCAGGAATGTGGAAAGATCGCGGCGGCGGACCCACTCGGGTTCGTCGCCGCCTCGTTTCGTGAGGAGCGCGCGGCGCGTCACACAGGGAGCACTGTAAGCTTTCGCCCCCTTCCGGCATCCTCAGTCATGCCCCGCCCACGAAACGGAACCGCTGCCGCCGTGACGCTCACCGCCGATGTCGTGGTGTCGCTGCGAGACCGACTGGACCTGACCATCGCAGGCGACCGGGACTCGCTGGGCGGGCTCTTCGTGTTGTACGGAGACATGGTATTCGCCGTCGCGCGTCGGTACACGAGGTGTTCAGCCGACGCGGAGGACGTCACGCAGGACCTGTTCGTCCGGCTGCCAATGGCGCTTCGCGGTTTCACCGGCGCGACGGCGACCTTTCCCGCCTGGCTTCGTCGCGTCGCGGTCCGCCAGGCGCTGGTCCTGCTGCGAAGTGGACGACGCCGTCGCGAAGTGAGCATCGACGGCGTCGCCTCGCTCGTCGCGAGAGCGGACCACGTGCTGGATCGGCTGACGATCCAGAAGGCAGTGACGCTCCTGTCCGAGGAGCATCGGACCGTCTTCCTGCTCCGGGAGCTCGAGGGCTTCGACCACCGGGAGATCGCCGAGGCGCTCGGAATTTCCGTCGCCAACTCGGAAGTGCGACTTCATCGTGCGCGGCGCCAGCTGCGCGACCTGCTGCGAGGTTCGACATGACCAGTGAGCTCTGGATGACTCATCCCGGCTTCGACGCGCTCTCTGCGCACGTGGACGATGATCGCGACGGCGCGGCCGGCTCGCGGGTCGGCCGACATCTCGCCCACTGTGAGCGGTGTCGCGGCATCGTCGAGGAGATTCGCGGGTTGGGGTCGGCACTTCGCGCGACGGAGGGCGCGATTGCCCCGGCGGGACTCTGGAGTCGCATCGACGCGTCGGCGAATCGCGCGGCGACGGTCGCTGCCATGCCGACGCTGCTGGTCGGGGATCCGCTTGCACGCGAGCCTCGCGCATCAGCATCGCGCATCGCCCCGCACCGCAACCGGTCGCGACGAATGGTCATCGGTGCGGGGCTCGTGGCCGCGGCCGCCGTCGCCGCTGTCGTGGCGTGGCCACATCGTGCAAGCCTCGAGGCGGCGGGCACGAGCCGGCTGACCTTCTCGCCCGCTCGTCCAGTGCCCGGGGGGCAGCTCAGCGTGCGGTACCAGCCCGCGGAATGGATGTCGCCAACGCCAACGCTGATCCTCGTTGGGCGACAGGCCACGGGCGCGGGCGCCTATCCGTCTGCGTTCGGCGGCGAGGTGTTCGCCGGACTCGGAGACTCGCTCGGGACGCTGACACGCGCTCCCGACGGTACGTACGTCGCGACCCTCACACTCCCGCGCACCTTCCTGGCGCTCGGTCTCACCGTGCTCGATCTCGAGCAGGACGAGTTCGATGCGGACGGCGTGCGGCCCTGGATCATCATTGGCGGGACGGCGTCGCGGGAACCGTCGTATGCGTCATTCGTTGCGGCACGTGACATCGATCCCGCCTGGTTCGGCGGCCCATCCCACTTTCGTCCGCGCCAGTCCGTGGATGTGGCCGATTCGCTCAAGCGCTACTTCCCGAGCCATCCGGCCGGCTGGGCCTACGCGCGTGCGTCGAGATCGACCATCGGCGGTTTCGACATGTTCCGGTTCTTCCAGAGCGGCGAGCGGAAGTACGCCTCGATGCATGAACGGCTCTGGGGGGCCAGGAACCTGGACGCGGAACGCCTGCATCACATGGCGCTGTTCGCGAACGCGATCGAGGAGCCGGGCGAGGCGCTGCGCTGGGTGGCGCGTCTGGTCGAAGAGCATCCGGAGGACCCGCGTGCGCTCGCCGATCTCGCCGGTGCACTGCACGACATGGAGTTGCGTGAGCCGCCCGCCCTGCGGGATTCCATCCGGTCGTGGTTGGCGTCGCTCGATCGAGCGTATCGCGCCGCGCCCGTGCCCAATCGCGGCTTCGAGGACGCGCTTCGTCTCGCGATGACGTACGGCGATTCGTCGACCCGGACGCTCTGGAGCGGCAGGCAGGCAGACAACGGTACGGATGGCAACATCTACATGATGGCGCGCATGGTGAGGACCGGGCCGACCCGCACCACGGCGAACGATGATCGGACGAAGGCGCTGCGTGAGAGAGCGGCGCGGCGATGCGAACTGCCCGCCGGTCGCCGGCCGATCGCGGAGACGCTGGGCGGATGGCGGACCCGCTGCGAACGGTACCGAGGCATGGCTTTCGGCGTGCTTTCGTCGGCAGCGCTTCGCGATGGAGATGCTCGACTGGGCCATGCAGACGCCGACTCCGCACTGGCCGCGATGCGTCGTGGTGCGTTCTGTGCGCCGTCGCTCGCCTACATCAACCGCGCGCGGGCCAGGCTCATCCTGGGCGACACCGCAGGGGCTGCGACGGATTTCACGTTCTCCGCGGCGGCCTATCCGTCAGGCATGACGACGGTTGCGGATACGGCACGCGCGGCCCTCGGACCGCGCTTCGATCGGGAGCGGTTCGTCGCGGGTGCGGATGTCGCCCGGCGCGCGGCAGCGGCGTGCATCGTCGCGCAGCGGGTCCGCGAGAAGGCGCGGGAGAACCGGACGGGCGGACTCACGATGCGTTAGCGTTGCCCGGGAAGGAGGGGTGCCGGGCGGGGCCCGGCGCCTGCCGCCGGTATCCCCCCGAGGGGTCAGTCGTCCTACGGACAAGCCCCGTCATTTCCGGCGCGGCGCCTCCGTTTCCCATGCGCCTTTCCGTAGGCGCAGCAGCCCTCGAGCGCGTGAAGATTCCTCGTCTCGGCTGGTCATTCAGCGCCGCCGCCCTCGTCCTGGTCGGCTCCGCCGCCAGTGTATGTGCGCAGAACGTGCGCACCGACTCGGCGACGCACATCGTCAAGCGTGGCGACACGCTGTGGGACCTCGCGCAGACCTACCTCGGCGACCCATTCCAGTGGCCCGAGATCTATCGGTTGAACACGGACCAGATCGAGGATCCCCACTGGATCTATCCGGGCGAGACCCTTCGCCTGCCTGGTCGCACGTCGGGGGCCGCCGTCGCGGCCGGTGCGTCGCCGTCCGACACGACCCGCATGCTCACTCGCGCGCAGCCCGAGGAGCCCGAGCAGCCACGTCGCGTTGCCGGACCCACGATCTTCGCGCCGCGCATCATGCCCCGGCCGAACCGGGACGGAATGGCCAACGCCGCGTTGCCGCCGAGGGTCGCGATCGGCAACGTGGTGCGCGCGCCGTACTTCGACGGAGACAAGGGGCCGCGTGGTCCGGGTCGGGTTCTCATCGGCGCCGATATTCCCGGCATCGAGAAGCCCAACGCGACGACCAACTTCCAGCTCTACGACAAGGTCCTGATGTCACCGCCCCCCGGCAGCGTCGCGGCCGAACGGGAACGGTATCTCACGTACGTACTCGGTGAGTACATCGAGGGCGTCGGCATGGTCGTCGTCCCGACGGCGATCGTGCAGGTGGTGCGGCCGCCGCGTGACGGCGACGCGGCGCTCGGGGAGGTGGTGGAGCTGTACAGCCATCTCGATACCGACCAGTTCGTCGTTCCGCTGGACACGGCAGGTGCCGGGGCCACGCAGACGCCCATTGCGGTGGCCATGGACGCCGGCCAGACGGCAAAGATCCGATACATCCACCGGGACAAGACGGTACTGCCCTCGCTGAACTACTACGTCCTGTTCGATTTGGCGGCGAAGGATGGCGTGCGCATCGGCGACGAGATCCTGGTCTATCGCCCGCGCAAGGAAATGACGAGCGACATCGGGCCCGCGATCCCGGAGATCGAGATCGCGCGCGGCGAAGTGGTGCGCGTGACGCCGTTCGGCGCCTCGGCCCGCATCACGTCGCAGGAGCTTCCGGCCATTCGCGTGGGTGAAAGTGTGCGGATCACGGCGCGCATGCCCTGAGTCAGTCCCGGACAGGCGTGACATGATGCCGTAACGCCTGTCCGTGCATTAGATTACGCGACCGCCATGACCGCGATCGCCCACTTCGTCGCCATCACCTGTTACATCGGCGCCGCGGCACTTGCCGCGACGCCGTTTGCGCGTCCGGTGGGCCCGCCCGTGCGTGGAGTCGCCGCGCTGCTCGCTGCAGGGCTGTTGGCGCACGCTGCCGGCCTGTTCGCGTACGCGCAGCGTGTGGGCCAGCTGCCGCTCACAGGACTCGGGCCGTCGCTCTCGTTCGCCGGACTCGTCCTCGCCGCAACGCTGCTGTTTGCCGAGGTGGTCGCGCGCGACGTGAGCCTTACGCTCGTGGCGGCGCCTCTGGCGGCGATCGCGACGATGTGCGCCAACATCATCGGCCTGATTCCCGGCGTGGAACCGTCGGGCGTCCGCGGCGCATGGCTGATCGCCCACATCGCGCTGAGCTTCCTCGGCATCGCCGCGTTCGGCACCGCGGCCGCAGCGGGCTGCATGTATCTCGTCGAGCGCCGTGAGCTCAAGTCACGCCGGTTCGGGGCGATCTACCGGTTTTTCCCTCCGCTCGCAACGCTCGACCGTGTGAACCACCTCGCGGCGATCGCAGGCTGGCTGGGACTCACGCTCGGAGTCGTGCTGGCGGTGTCCTACTCGCTCGCGTACCGCGAGATGAGCGTGCTCAAGGTGATCTGGGCCATGGGCGCGTGGCTCGCCGTCTCCGGCATCGCGCTCGGGCGAGTGGTGGGCGGATGGCAAGCGCGGCGCGCCGCGATCTACTCCAGTGTCTCGTTCGCCGCCGTCATCGTGCTGTACGTGGCGTTTCGCGTCGCGGAGACGAATGCGCGGGGTCGGTTTCTGTGAGCGGGTTCCCCATTCTCATCGAAGGCGCAGGGGTTCGCGCACTCGTCGTCGGTGGCGGCGCGGTGGCGGTACGCAAGGCGACGGCGTTGCTGGACGCCGGCGCCCACGTGCGTGTGGTGGCGCCGGCGATCGCCCAGCCGCTGCACGACCGGGTGTCGGGCGGGCGACTGGAGCTCATGACGCGGACGTATGCGACGTCGGACATCGCGGACGCACAGCTCGTCGTCGTCGCGACCGATGACCGGGCGGTCAACGCCGCCGCGGCGCTCGACGCGCGCACCGCCGGGCGCCTCGTCAACGTCGCCGACGCGCCGGGCGAGGGCAGCTTCTCGACGATGGCGACGCATCGCCTCGGTGCGCTCATCGTCGGGGTGAGCGCCGGTGGCGTGCCCAGCGCCGCCGCGCGCATTCGCGATGCGATCGCCATGCGATTCGATGCGCGATACGCGAGTGCGCTGTCCGACCTGTCCGCGCTGCGCCGGCGACTGCTCGACGACGGCAAGGGGGAGTCCTGGCGTCGCCGCGCCGACCTGCTGATCGACGAGCGATTCTGCGACGCCGTCGAGAGTGGCGAGCTCGCGGCACGGGTGTCGGCATGGCGGTGATCGTCGTCGGCGTGAGCCATCACGGCGCACCGCTCGATGTACGCGAGCGGCTCGCGTTTCGTGGTCCCGACGTGCTCCCTGCACTCGCTCACCTGCGCGACGGCGCGCGTACGCGCGAAGGCGTGTTGCTGTCGACGTGCAATCGCACCGAGCTGTACCTGGTCGAGGGCGAGGGAGACGCCGTGTCGGCGGGGTGGGCGCTGCTGTCGCAACGGCTCGACGCCGATGCGAGTGCGTACGGATACGTGCGGCGCGACCGCGACGCCGTAGCGCATCTCTTTCGCGTCGCGTCGGGAATGGATTCGATGGTCGTCGGTGAGGCGCAGATCCACGGGCAGGTGCGCGACGCGTGGGAGGGCTGCCGGCCTGCCGCGGGCACAGTGCTGAACCGGCTCTTCCAGAGTGCCTTGCTCGTGGGGGGACGCGTGCGCAGCGAGACGACGCTCGGCCACGGCGCACTGAGCGTCAGTTCGGCTGCGGTCCAGCTCTCCAAGAAGATCTTCGGCAGGCTCGCCGGACGGCGCGCGATGGTCCTCGGCGCGGGAGAGATGGCCGAGCTCGCGCTGGCCTCACTGCAGCAGGAGGGGGTCCGGGCCGCCGTCGTGGCCAATCGCACCTTCGCGCGAGCGTCGGAGCTCGCCGCGCAGTACGGCGCGACCGCTGTGCATTACGACGACGCGTGGGAGGCGCTGGCCGACGTCGACCTGCTGCTCTGTTCCACCGCCGCACCACGCCCGGTGGTCAGTGCGGAGCGCGTCCGCGCGGCCGTCGCGCGTCGGGGTGATCGGCCGCTCTGCATTCTCGACATTGCCGTGCCGCGCGACGTCGATCCAGCGGTCGCCCAGCTCGACAATGTGTTCCTGTACGACATGGATGACCTGCACGCCGTTGTGAATTCCAATCTCGCCCGTCGTCACGGCGCGCTGCCTGCGGCCGAGGCGGTGGTGACGGCCGAGGTCGAAAAATTCTGGCAGTGGGTGGCTGGACTCGCTGCCGTACCGGTGCTCACCCAGTTCCGCGACGAGATGAATCGCATGCGCGATCGCGAACTCGCGGAGACGTTCCGCCGCATTCCCGATCTCACTGCCGACCAGCGCGCCGCTGTCGATCATTTCTCACACTCCCTCATGAACAAGTTCCTGCACGAGCCCACGGTCCGCCTCCGCGCGGCTGCGGCGAATGGACATGGTCTCGGCATCGTCGACGCGGCGCGCTACCTCTTCGCCCTGGACGAGCGTGACGTCAGCTCCTCGAGGACGGACGTGCCGCCGCGCGAGCCGGAACGACGGGACGACAGCTGATGTCGACAGTCCTGATCACCGGCGGCGCGGGCTTCATCGGGTCGCACGTCGCCGAGCGCTTTCTGGCGGAAGGGTGGGGAGTGCACGTCGTGGACAACTTCGTGACGGGGAAACGCGAGAACGTGCCGGCTGGCGCGGAGGTGCATGCGCTCGACATCCGTGACCCTGCGGCCGCCGCGCTCGTCGCCTCGCTGACCCCCACTGCCATCGTGCACCTCGCGGCGCAGATGGATGTGCGGAAGAGTGTGGCGGAACCGGTGTTCGATGCGGGGACCAACATTCTCGGGTCGCTCGCGCTGCTGGAGGCCGTCCGGCATCACTCACCGGCCACGCGATTTGTGTTCTCCAGCACAGGCGGCGTGCTGTACGGCGACCATACTGTGCCCCCCAATGTCGAGACGTTCACCAAGGATCCCGAGTCGCCGTACGCGATCGCCAAGCTGTCGGTGGAGCTGTACCTGGCGTACTACGCGCGGGTGCACGGGCTCGACACCGTGGCATTGCGATTCGGCAACGTCTACGGCCCGCGCCAGGATCCGCACGGTGAGGCGGGCGTCGTCGCCATCTTCTGCGGACGACTGCTGGACGGCCAGGCGTTGACCATCTTCGGCGACGGATTGCAGACGCGGGACTACGTATACGTCACCGACGTCGCGGATGCGACGTGGCGTGCCGCCACACGAGCGCTGCCGGCGCGCGCGCTGCTCGACTCGCGTGCCTTCAACATCGGCACCGGCATCGGCACGCCTGTGCTGCGGCTGGCGGAGGTGCTGCATGTGGCGGCGAAGCGTGAGCTCGACATCGAGTATGCGCCGCATCGGCCCGGCGAGCAGCAGGAGTCGTTCGTCGACATCAGCAAGGCCGCTCGCCTGCTCGACTGGCGTCCCCAGGTGGATCTCGATGAAGGACTCGCGCGCAGCTACGCGGCGTTCGCGGCGCGGCACGACGCGCGGCGCCGGTCTCCCCGCACCGCGTGAGCGCATGATGCTTCTGTTGCAGTCGGCCGGCGCCGTGCCGACTTCGGCCAAGGAACTCATCCTGCACGCCAGCACGGCGACGCAGGTGGTGCTGGTGATCCTCGTCGTGCTCTCCCTCGTCAGTTGGGCGATCATGCTCGGCGTCGGCCGGGAGCTCACGCGGGCGCTGCGGTCGTCCACTGCGTTCGCGCGAGAGATCGAGCGTGCGGGCGGTCTCGATTCCGTCGGTGTGTCCGTGAAGCACGCCTCACCGAGCGCCTCGCATCGGTTGCTCGTGCGTGCCTTCCAGTTCATCGGATCCGGTGCCATGCGCACCGACCAGCACGGCGGAGAGGCGATCGCGCAGCTGGCGCCGACGGCCGCGGCGTCACGTGTCGAGACGTTGCGCCTCGTGATGGACGCGGAATCGCTGGCGGAGCGCGACCGCCTCGGCCGATTCCTTCCATGGCTCGCGACGATCGGCTCGGCGAGCCCGCTCATCGGACTGCTCGGCACGGTGCTCGGCATCATCAGCGCCTTCGTCGGCATCGCCACGACAGGGTCCGGCAACCTGGCCGCGGTGGCGCCGGGTGTGGCGGAGGCGCTCGTCGCCACCGCCGCGGCTCTCAGCGTCGCAATCCCCGCGACGTTCGGGTACAACATCCTGGCGAACCGGCTGAACCGGCTCGACAACCTGCTGGAAGGATTCGGCACGACGGTCATCGCGCTGCTCGTTCGCGAAGGGCGGATCTGAGGTGGCGCGACACCGCCGGCGCGAGCTCGCGCTCAATGCGGAAATCAACGTCGTCAGCCTGATCGACGTGATCCTCCTGCTGCTGGTGATCTTCATGATCACGGCGCCGATGATGCAGGGCGGAGTGGATGTCGCGCTACCGAAGGCCGACGCGAAACCGCTGGAGCAGCCGAAGAGTGGATTGGTCGTGAGCGTGGACCGCACCGGCGCGATCTACGTGGACGAGACGAAGATGACGCTTCCCGAGTTCCGCGCCTCGTTCCGCGCGCTGGCGAGCAGGCGTGCGCGGGACGGCGTATACCTGCGAGGCGACGCCAGCGTCTCCTATGGTGTGGTGACGCAGGTGCTCGCCATCATGCGCGCGGCTGGCGTGGGGGACGTGGGGCTCGTGACCGACCCGGAGACTGGGCCGTGAGCGCGGTGATGCCCCAGGCCCTGTCGCTCCGCGTGCCGATCGCGGCGTCCGCGGCGGCGCACGCGATCGTCGTCGCGGCGTTCCTGCTCGTGCGTGGCGCTCCCTCGATTCCGGCCCCGCCGATGTATCGAGTCAGCCTCATCGCGGCGCCGCCGGGCCCGCGTCAAACCGGGATCGTGCAGCCGCCAGCGGCATCCGCGCCTGCGCCGGCAACGGTGGCGCCGACGCCCGCGGTACCAGCGCGGTCCACGCCCGATCCGTCGCGCATGCCGCCACTTGCATCCCGGACGAAACGCCCTGTTCGCACGAAGCCTGTCAAGGCCGCCACGCCGGTTGCTGGCGCCGCGCGGTGCAACGTGAAAGCACCGCCGGCGCCGGCGCCGGCGGCGGGCGGCGGGCCGCAGGGCGGTCGCGGTGCCGATGTCGCCAACGTGCGCGTGGATGGGATCGAGTTCCCGTATCCCGGGTACCTCCAGAACGTCGTGCGCCAGATCGCCGTGAACTTCAAGCCGTCGCGCAGCGGCGTCACGGCGGTCGTCGCATTCCTCATTCGACGTGACGGTAGCGTGACCGGCATCCGCCTGACGACGCGGTCCGGCGTGTACTCCTTCGACACCGAGGCGATGGGTGCCGTAGAAGCCGCGGCGCGGTCGTTCGGTCCCCTTCCCGCCGGATTTCCGGATGACGTGCTCCCGGTGATCTTCAGCTTCGACCCTCGCCTGATCCGCTGATGCACCTGCCGTTCTTTCGCGTGCTCGCCGCAGTGCTGGTCGCAGCGCCCTCACTCGTGGTGGCGCAGGACACGACGTCACGCGGCGTTCGCATCGGACTCACGTACGACCCGGGGACCAAGCCTGGTGTCGTCGTCCTGCCCGTGTCCACCGCGCTCGGCGACTCGGTGGCGGCGATCGTGAGCCGCGATCTCGATCTCGGCGATCGGATCACCGTGATCCCCCTCGACGCGTCCGCATCGCGTGCCGTTGCGCGCGCCGGCGCGCCGAACTGGTCGCTGCTCGCTCAGCTTGGCGCGGCCGCGGCCATTCAGGTGACTCCCACTCCGAGCGGTCTGCACCTCGCGGTCTACAACGTGGCGACGCGTCAGACGGCGCTCATTCGCGACTACGTGGCGCCGCCCGCGTCCAGTGTGCGCGCATGGCGGTCGGCCGTGCACGGGCTCTCCGACGAGCTCGAGCAGTCGCTCACGGGCACGCGTGGTATTTCGCGGACCCGGGTGCTCTTCACGCGAGGTGGCCGGCTCTGGCTCATCGACAGCGATGGCCATGGTGAGTCGCCGCTGGCGGGCGCGGTGACACCCGGCTCGGCGGCATGGCATCCCAACGGCCGGACCATCACGTATTCCACGTACGTCCCATCGCAGATCGTCGTGCAGGATATCGGCGGCCGCGGGCGCACGGTCGCGAGCGGACGTGGGGTCTTCATCTCGCCGGTCTTCACCCCCGACGGGGCGAGCGTGGTCTACGCGCACGGCGAAGACGATGGCGTCGACCTGTACAGCGTGCCGGCGAGCGGAGGCGCCGCACGCCGGCTCTCGGTCGGCCGAGGCAGCGACAACGTCTCTCCCTCGTTCAGCCCCGATGGCCGTCGCATCGCCTTCATGTCGGGACGGGCGGGGCATCCGGAGATCTATACCATGGATGCGGACGGCACCAACGTCGATCTCCTCACGCCGCTCGACGTCGGCGAGAGCGCGTATCGCGCAAGTCCCGACTGGTCATCCGACGGACGGCTCGTCGCGTTCCAGTCGCGAATCGACGGTCAGTTCCAGCTACTCACGGTCGGCTTGCGTGACCGCGCACTGAAGCAGTTGACGAGCGACGGCAGTAACGACGATCCGTCGTGGGCGCCCGATGCCCGCCACCTGGTCTTCGTGTCCAATCGCTCGGGAACGCGTCAACTCTGGGTCATCGATGCCGAAAGCGGCCGTGCGCGACAGCTCACGCGCGGCGCGTCGGTCCGCCTGCCGTCATGGTCGCCGAGACTCGGCGAACCATGAATCCTGTCACGCTTACTCGCGCGATGCTCGTTCTCAACCGGAGATGTACATGAATGCTCGCTCCCTTGTCCTCACGCTGCTCGCCTGTTCCTCGTTCGCGGCGCTCGAAGGATGCCGGCGGAAGGTCACTCCGGCGGCAACGCCGGTTCCGGCGGGCGTAGACGCCGCGGCGGCGCAGCGACGCGCCGATGCGCAGGCGGCAGAAGCCGCGCAGCGCCGTGCCGACTCGATTGCGGCGGCGAATGCTGCCGCGTCGCGGGATGCCGCGGGTGACCGGCAGGCCCAGCTCGACATGGGGAACATCCTCGCGCAGCGCGTCTACTTCGACTACGATCGCGACCAGCTGCGCGATGACGGCGCGGCAGTGCTCGACGCCAAATCCGCCGTGCTTCAGGCGAATCCGTCCATCACGCTCGTGGTCACTGGGCATACCGACGAGCGCGGCACCGCCGAGTACAACCTGGCGCTCGGCCAGCGCCGCGCGGCGACGGTGAAGCGATATATGACCGGCAAGGGTGTGGCGGAGAACCGCGTGTCGACGCAGAGCCTGGGCGATTCGCAGCCTGCATCATCCGGTGGCGACGAGTCGGCGTATCAGCAGAATCGCCGCGCCGAGTTCGAAGTGCGCGGCGCGAGTGGTATCCTCGTGCGGACCCGCGACTGATGCGCCGACTCGCCCTCCTCTCCGCGGCCGTGCTGGCGCTCGGCGGCTGCGTCGCGTCCAAGCGCGACGTGTTCCTGCTGCAGACCCAGTTGAGCACGATGCAATCGGCGGCGGCTCGTGCCGACACGGCCCGGAGTGCACAGGTCGCTGCGGTGTTGAATCAGATCGTCCAGTCCAACGATTCCGTGCGTGCGGTGAGCGCGCGGCTCGCGAAGCTGCAATCCACCGTGGCAACGGATCACTACGAGATGGGCCGACAGATTCTCCAGATCCAGGAGCTGAGCGGCCAGAGTCAACGGCGGCTGCAGGAGCTGCGCGCGTCACTGGAGGAGCGGAGTCAGATGGCGGCCGCTCCGCCCGTTCCCGTTCAGGGCGACACGACCCGTGCCGTGCCCTCGGGTCCGGGTCCGGCGCAGCTCTTCCAGAGCTCGCTCGACCAGCTCCGTCGCGGCAGTGCGAGGGTGGCGCGAAGCGGGTTCGAAGAGCTCCTCCGGACGTATCCGCGCTCGGAAGACGCACCCGAAGCCATGATCTACATTGCGGAGACGTATGCCGCCGAGCGGAACCAGGTCGCGGCCGACTCGGTATACGGGCTGGTCGTGCAGCGCTATCCTTCGTCGCCCAAGGCCGCGACGGCGTTGTACAAGCACGCGATCTCCATCCGGGCGGCTGGGCGCACGGCGCAGGCGCGCGCGGCGTTCGAGCGGATTGTGAGGGAATACCCGCGGTCGGACGAGGCGTCGCTGGCGCGCGAGCAGTTGAAAACGTTCTGAGCATGTCCGAATAACCTTCGACCGGCAGGGCGGGTGACGTAATGGGCAGTACGGGGGAAATGCCGTTTCTCGATCATCTCGAGGAGCTGCGCTGGCGGATCATCTGGTCGCTCGGAGCGGTGCTCGTGGGCGTCGCGATCGCGTTCGCCCTCGTCTATCGATTCGACCTGCTGACATGGATGCAGGGCCCGATCCTGCCCTTCCTGCACGGGCGAAAGCTGGTGTACACGGCGCCGGGCGAGGGATTCTCGATCCTGCTGCAGACGTCGATCATGGTCGGCATCGTGCTCGCGCTGCCGGTCCTGATCTGGCAGGTATACGCCTTCCTCTCGCCGGCCCTGCATCGACACGAGAAGCGTATCGCCATCCCTGTGATCCTGGGGGTCGTGGGGCTGTTCATCGGAGGGGCGGCGCTGGCGTGGTACTACGTGCTCCCGCTGACGCTCAAGTTCCTGTTCAATCTGGGCGACAAGGCGTTCGACCAGATGATCACCGTCTCGGCCTACTTCGGTTTCGTCACGAGCATGGTACTCGCCATGGGCGCAGTCTTCGAGTTGCCGATCGCCGTCCTGTTGCTCTCGCTGTTCGGGCTGGTGACCCCGAAGTTCCTCGCGAAGTATCGCCGCCATGCGCTGCTCGGCTCGTACGTCGTCGCGGCGATCATCACGCCGGGCGACCTGTTCGTCACGTCGGTGGCGCTCATGGTGCCGTTGTACCTGCTGTATGAAGTGAGCATCCTCCTCTCTCTCATCGTGTTCCGGAAGAAGGCGGCGGCAGCGGCGGCGGAGAGCGCGGCGGCACACGAGGTACCGGCGTGACTCGTCGGCGCCGGATGCCGGGCGCGACTATCGTGTTGGCGGCGATCGCGCTCGCGGCGCAGGCGCCGGCGGTGGTCGCTCAGGTGAACCGGCCGACGCAGGCCCCCCGATCCGTACCCCGCGCGCGCTCCGATACGCTTCGGCCGCGGGGTGACTCGCTGGCAGTGCGCGACACGATCGGGAAGGCCAACTTCGCCGCGCCGGATTCGGTGATGCTCCGGCTGCTCAACACGCCGGGCTACAGCGTCACGCAGTATCAGGGCGAATCGATCTCGTTCGATGCGGTGACGAGAGCCATCCAGCTCACCACGAAGGCCATCGTCCAGCGCGATTCGCAGCTGGTGAAGTCGGATTCGATCAGCTACAGCGGGACGGGGAGCGCTGTCCGGGTCGGTACCGACTCCACCGGTCGCAGCGTGTTCGTCTCACCGGGGCAGGCGCCGATCGTCAGTCGCGGACCGGGGACCTACGACATCGCGACCCGTCGCGCGAGCGTCCGCGACATTCGCACCTCGATTCCGCAGAGTGGCGAGGTCCTGCAGATCACCGGGGAACGCGTGGTCGTCGTGGCAGGGCGTGATTCGATCAAGAGCGCGAACGACGCCACCTATTATCTGCGGGATGGCACGATCACCGCCTGCGACGATTCCATTCCCGACTATCACTTCGCGGCGCGGGAGATCAAGCGCACGGGTTCGTTCGTCGTCGCGCGACCCGCCGTGCTCTACATCGGCGATGTGCCGGTGCTGTGGCTTCCCTTTCTCTTCCAGGATATTCGCGGGGGGCGCCACAGCGGCATCCTCTCCCCGAACGTCGGGGTGAGCGACATCGTCCGCAACAGCCCGTCCTATCGCCGCCAGGTGGAAGGACTCGGCTACTACTGGGCGATCAGCGACTTCATCGACGCCCAGGCGTCGTTCGATTGGCGAAGCTCCGCGGGGCAGCTCACCCTGAATGACGTCGCGTTCACGAGGTACAACGGCGAGTTCCGGTACCGGTGGCTGGAGCGCTACGTCACGGGCAATCTCGCCACCGCGTACACCATCCAGGGCAAGCAGCGCAACTCGGCGGTGAGCTGGGGGCATTCACAGGACTTCACGCGCAACAGCTCCTTGCGCATGGACCTGAACTACGTGAGCAGCACGCAGATCCAGCGGTCGACGACCGTGAACCCGTATGCCGTCCTGTCGACGATCCGCTCATCGGCGTCGTATCACCAGAAGGTAGGTCCGGCCGATTTCACGCTGGGGGGATCGCGCAGCCAGCAGCCGGGACGCAGCCAGACCGACCAGACCTTCCCGAGCCTCAGCGTGAACACCAGCCCGCTGAGTCTCGGGAGCTGGCTGACGTGGACGCCAAGCCTGAGCTACACGTCGCATCAGGTCACGGGCATCGACCAGCCGTCATCGCTGGGGCTGCTGCTCCGGTCCGGAACGACGCCTGCCGGCGTCGATTCCATCTTCGGCGACACGCTGCGCCGGAACTCCTACGACAGCAACCTGTCGTTCGATACGCCGCTCACCATCTTCGGCTACTCGCTCGGCAACCGGTTCACGGTCACGTCGCACCGCAATGATTTTCCGGAAGCTGCGCTCGTGGCGGACGTGACCACCGGGCGGATCGAACAACGCATCTTCGCGTCGACGTACGGCACACAGGTCGACTGGACGCCGGTGTTCACCCTGCCGGCGCTGGCTCGCAACAACTACAACCTCTCCGCGTCCATGTCGCTGTCGAACGTGGACGGGTCGGCCTACTGGATCCGCAACGAGCGGACGGGGGGGCGGTGGGTGCATCAGTCGAAGCGGCCGAGCTTCAGCGTGTCGGCGTCCCCGACGTTGTTCGGATTGTTCGGCGGGTTCGGTCCCTTCACGCGCATTCGGCACTCCATCACTCCGCAGATCGGGTACAGCTACGCGCCGAAAGCGGATGTCAGTGATGCGTATCTCGCGGCGCTCGGGCGTACGCGCGCCGGCTCGAACGGCCAACCGAACGGCTATCTCGGCGCTCTCCAGCAGAACCAGCTTTCCTTCCAGCTCTCGACGAACATCGAGGCGAAGACGCGGTCGCTCAACGACTCCAATCCGGAGTCGGGCGACAAACTCAAGCTGCTGTCGCTGAACTTCAGCGCCCTGTCCTACGACTTCGAGCGCGCCAGGTACACACGCGACGCGATCCGTGGGCTCACGACCCAGAACTTCAACTACACCGTGCGGTCGGACCTGCTGCCGGGGCTCGACCTCGGGGTGGACTACTCGCTGTTCCAGGGCTCGACGGTGAGCGACTCGGCGAAGTTCTCACCGTTTCGCGAGCGCGTCACGGCGTCGTTCTCCTTCAGCAACACGGCCAATCCGTTCGCGGTCTTCTCGCGGCTGTTCGGCAGGGCGGTGCCGCCGAGCCAGGCGAGCACCGACCAGTTGCGGGCGCCCGGCGATGACCGGTACGCGCGGCAGGTCGCCTCACAACCGGTGGCCGGGCGCGCGGCGCGGAACGCGGGCTTCCTGCCGACCATCACCCAAGGGTGGCAGGCGTCGTTCCAGTTCAGCGCGCAACGGCAGCGACCGGTGGCCGACGGCGCCAATGTGATCGACTTCACCGCGGCGTCGCGCTGCACGCAGTTCAACACGGCGGAGCTGCGACGTGTCGGCGTGTACGATCAGTGCATCGCACGCGAGTCGACGAATCCGACGACGGTGGTGCCCATCACGTCGGGCCTCATCGGATCGCCCATCTATCGCTATCCGAACTCCACGTCGCTGAGCGGCAACCTCAACTTCAACGTCACCCAGCACTGGGCGGCGACCTGGAACACCTCGTACGACTTCGAGAACAAGAACTTCGCCAGCCAGATCGTCTCGTTGCAGCGTGATCTCCACGACTGGCGCGCCATCTTCGCCTTCACGCAGTCGCCCAACGGCAGCTTCTCCTTCAACTTCCTCATCTCGCTGAAGGCAGAGCCCGATCTCAAGTTCGATTACCACAAGAGCACCTACAAGAACCAGGGCTTCTAGCGTCATCGCCGCCCAGCATCGCATGCATCGTGCATGAATGCGGTCCGTGCGATGCGAAAGGGACGGGGCTGAATCGCAGGATCGTCCCCGAGACTTGTATTGTCGCGCCGCACGCAGGACATTGCGTCGATGCCGACCGCCGTGATGCTGGACGGACAGTCTCTCTCTCTCGACGACGTCGTGGCGGTCGCGGACGGCGCGGTGGTCGAGCTCGCGCCAGCCGCTCGACTCCGCATGTTGCGCGCGCACGAAGTCGTGTCAGCGCTGGTCGAGAGCAACGCCGTCGCCTACGGTGTCACGACCGGGTTCGGCAAGCTGTCCGACGTCTCCATTCCGCGCGCCCGCCTCGGTGAGCTGCAGGTCAATCTCGTGCGCAGCCACGCGGCCGGGGTCGGCGCGCTGCTGCCGGAGCGTGAAGCGCGGGCGATGATGCTTCTCCGCGCCAACGTCATCGCCAAGGGATATTCAGGCGCCAGGCCTGCGCTCGTCGAGTTACTCATCGATATGCTCAACGCCGGGCTCTATCCGCCGATCCCGGAGCAGGGCAGCGTCGGCGCGAGCGGCGACCTCGCGCCACTCGCGCACCTCGCGCTGGCGCTGATCGGCGAAGGCGACCTCCATCGGGGCGCCCAGCGCGCCGACGCGGCGACGATGCTTGCGTCCGCTGGGCTCCAGCCCGTGCAGCTCGGTCCGAAGGAAGGCATCACCCTCATCAATGGGACGCAGGCACACACCGCGATCGCGGCGCTTGCCGTGGTGGATGCACACCGGCTCTGGCAGGTCGCGCACCTCGCCGGCGCCATGACGCTCGAGGCGCTGCTCGGCACCCCCGTCGCCTTCGATTCGCGGATCCAGGATGCGCGCGGCCAACTCGGCCAGGCGGCGAGCGCTGCGCTGCTGCGGTCGCTCCTGCGCGAGAGCGAGATACGCGAGTCGCATCGTGACAACGATCCCCGCGTCCAGGATCCGTACGCGCTGCGCTGCATGCCGCAGGTCCACGGCCCCGTGCTGGACGCCATCGATTTCTGCGCGGGGGTCATTGGTCGCGAGCTCAACGCCGCCACGGACAACCCGCTCGTCTTCGCGGAGACCAGCGAGCTGTTGAGCGGCGGCAACTTTCACGGACAGGCCGTCGCCATGGCGCTCGACTTCATGGCGATCGCCCTCACCAATCTCGCCACGATGTCCGAGCGACGGATCGACCGGCTCGTCCATCCAGATCTCAATCAGGGCCTGCCGCCCTTCCTGACGATGGATGCGGGCGTGAACTCCGGCTTCATGATGGCGCAGGTGACCGCGGCGTCGCTGGCGAGTGAATGCAAGGTCCTGTCGCATCCGGCGAGCGTGGACACCATCCCGACGGATGGCAACAAGGAGGACGTCGTGCCCATGGCGATGGGCGCCGCGTGGAAACTCCGCCGCATCGTGCACAACGTCCGGCACGTGCTCGCCATCGAGTTGATGTGCGCCGCTCAGGGGCTGGACTACCGTCTGCCACTGCGCGCAGGCCGCGGCGCGGAGCACGGGCGTCGCCTGGTACGGGAGCTCGTGGCGCCGCTCGAGCGCGACCGCGTGCTCTCGCCCGACATCATGGGGCTGGCGCAGGGTATCGAGCGGGGCCACTTCACCACTGGAGTCGGAGGGTCGGCGTGAGCACGCTGGCGATTGGAGCGGTGGGCGCTCGCGTCGTGCGCGCGGCGCGCGGTTCGACGCTCACCTGCAAGGGGTGGCCGCAGGAGGCCGCGCTCCGCATGCTGATGAACAACCTCGATCCCGAGGTGGCCGAGCGACCCGATGACCTGGTGGTGTACGGTGGGACGGGGAAGGCGGCCCGGAACTGGGAGGCATTCGACGCCATCGTTGCCTCGCTTCGTGCGCTCGAGCACGACGAGACGCTCCTCGTGCAGAGCGGCAAGCCGGTCGCCGTCTTCCGCACGCATCGCGGTGCGCCTCGCGTGCTCATCGCGAACTCCAACCTCGTCGGCCGGTGGGCGACGTGGGAACACTTTCGCGAGCTCGAACGCCAGGGGCTGATGATGTACGGGCAGATGACCGCCGGCTCCTGGATCTATATCGGCTCCCAGGGCATCGTGCAGGGCACGTACGAGACGCTCGGCGCGGTGGCGCGCATGCACTTCGGCGGCTCGCTCGCCGGACGCCTCGTCGTGACGGCGGGATTGGGCGGCATGGGCGGCGCGCAGCCGCTGGCGGCCACGATGCAGGGCGCGGTGGTGCTCGCGTTCGACGTCGACGAGTCGCGCATCGACAAGCGTCTGGCTACCGGGTATTGCGACGCGAAGGCCAGCACCCTCGACGAAGGGATCGCGTTGGCCGAGCAGGCGCGGCGTGACGGCCGAGCGTATTCGGTGGCGGTGACGATGAACGCCGCGCCGGCGCTCGAGGAGCTCGTGCGACGCGGCGTGAGCGTCGATGTCCTCACCGATCAGACGAGTGCGCACGACATGCTGCGCGGCTACGTGCCCGATGGCGTCTCGCTCGACGACGCAGCGGCATGGCGGCAGCGCGACCCGTCCGGATATGTCGCGGCCAGCACGGCAACGGCCGTGCGACACGTGCGCGCGATGCTGGAGCTGAGGCGACGCGGCGCCGTGACCTTCGATTACGGAAACAACCTGCGCACCGTCGCCCACGACGCCGGGGTGACGGACGCGTTCGACATTCCCGGCTTCATCCCGGAGTACATCCGGCCGCTGTTCTGCGAGGGCAAGGGTCCGTTTCGCTGGGTCGCGCTGTCCGGCGATCCCGCCGACATCGCCCGCACGGATCGTCTCGTGCTGGAGCTGTTCCCCGACGACGAGCATCTGCACCGCTGGATCACCCTGGCACGCGAGCGGATCCACTTTCAGGGCCTGCCCGCGCGCATCTGCTGGCTCGGTCAGGGCGATCGCGCGACATTCGGCGTGGCGCTCAACGATCTCGTCGCGAGTGGCGAGCTCTCGGCACCGATCGCGATCGGGCGCGACCACTTGGACACCGGCAGTGTCGCTTCCCCGTTCCGCGAGACGGAGGCGATGCTCGATGGAACCGACGCGGTGAGCGACTGGCCCATCCTGAACGCGATGCTCAACGTCGCGAGCGGCGCGACGTGGGTGTCGTTCCACCATGGTGGTGGTGTGGGCATCGGCAACTCGCTCCACGCTGGCCAGGTCATCGTGGCCGACGGCACGCCGGAGATGCGCGAGCGGCTGCAGCGCGTGTTGACGAACGATCCCGGTATCGGGGTGGCGCGACATGCCGACGCCGGCTACGACGCGGCCCGGTCGGCGGCCGCTCGCACGGGAATCAACATCCCGATGGGGTCGAGGTGATTCGACACGACAGGTGCGCTCAGGACGACAGATACGCCCGAGACCACTGATGCTCTCGGCGCGGTTCAAGCCGTATCACGTACCATTGTTCATCGGCAAATACCTCTGGAAGGTCGCGAGTCGTCGGCCCGTGCTCGTTCACTTCGAGGTCACCGAGCGCTGCAACGCGCGCTGCGGCTTTTGCGATTACTGGAAGACGCCCGCGTCGGCGAAGCAGTACGAGCTGGACTCGTTCGTCGACGCGACACGCTACTTCAATCCGATGCTCGTCACCTGGACCGGCGGCGAGCCACTGCTGCGCCGCGACCTGGAGCAGATGGTGGCCGATGTCGATCGCGTGCCCGGCCTCAAGTACACGACGCTCATCACTCACGGCGGAATGCTCACGCCCGAGCGCGCGCAGTCGCTCTGGGCCGCGGGCATTCACCAGTTCAACATCTCGCTCGACTATCTCGACGGCCGCCACGACGTCGCACGGGGCATTCCCGGGCTCACGGCGAAGATCTTCGATGCCGTCGACGCGATGCGCGCCCGCGGCATCGACAACATCCGCTTCAACACCGTCATCAAGGACGACAACCTCGACGAGCTGCTGCCGATCGTCGAGCGGGCGGCAGCCATCGGATGCGGTGTCAACTTCAGTGTGTATACCGATTCCAAGAACGGGAATCGCGATCATCTCCTTGCGGGTCCGCAGCTCGACGACCTGAACGATGCGGTCGAGGCACTGCTCGATTACAAGCGCCGGCGGCGCGGTGTGATCACCAACTCCGATGCGTATCTGGAGCAGATTCCGCGCTGGGCACGCGGCGACGCGATGCAGCCGTGCCGCTCCGGACTGCGTACCATCCACCTGGATCCCACCGGGCACGTCAAGCGCTGTCCGGACTTTCCAACCGACTTTCACTGGCGCGACTTCAAGCGGTACGAGCCCATCGAGTGCAATGCGTGCTTTTATGCATGTCGTGGCGAGGCGCAGGCGCCGCTCCGATTCTCGCGGGTGCGCGACGTGATGGGCACCGCGCACGCGCCGGAATGACGCCCGCGCAGCTCCTGTTCGTCAACGCGGGGCAGGTGGTGACCTGCGCCGGACCGGGCCGTGGCCGTCGCGGGCCGGAAATGGCGGATGCTGTGGTTCGCACGGGTGTCGGCGTACTGGTGACGGCTGGCACCATTACCAGTGTCGATGACGAGCGCACGCTGCGCCGCGGCGGAGCGGGCGCGACTGAAGTGGACTGCGCCGGCGGCGTGCTCACGCCAGGATTCGTGGACTCGCACACCCACGCCGTGTTCGGCCGGCCGCGGTACTCCGAGCAGGAGCAGCGCGCGGCAGGCGTGCCGTACATGGAGATGGCACGGCGCGGCGGAGGCATCCACGCATCGGTGCGGGATCTTCGGACGCGAAGCGAAGACGAGCTGTACGCCCTGGCCGAGCCGCGATTGCGCGCCCTCGCCGCATCCGGGATCACGACGGTGGAGGTCAAGTCCGGTTACGGGCTCACCCTCGACGACGAGCTCAAGACCCTGCGCGTCGTACGCCGGCTCGCCGAAATCCTGCCCATGCGGATCCTCGCCACCTGGCTTGGCGCCCACGAGATTCCGATCGAGTATCGAGAGCGAGGCGACGGCAGGCGCGCGTACATCGATCTCCTCCTGCACGAGATGCTGCCCGCCGTGGTGCGCGATTCGCTGGCGTCGTTCGCCGATGTCTTCTGCGAGCCTGGCGTGTTCACCGTGGACGAATCGCGCGAGATCCTCTCTGCTGCACGGGCAAGCGGGCTCGCCATCAAGCTGCATGCGGACGAACTCGTCGCCGGCGGTGGTGCGGAGCTGGCCGGCGCGATGCGCGCAATCTCGGCCGACCATCTCGCTGCGGTAAGCGATGGCGGGATCGCCGCCCTCGCCGCGAACGACACAGTGGCGACGCTGTTGCCGGGCACGATGCTGTTTCTCGGCAAGCGTGACCACGCGCCCGCTCGTCGGCTGATCGACGCGGGAGTTCCAGTCGCCCTGGCCACCGATTTCAATCCCGGCACTTCGCCGACGACGAACTTTCCGCTGGTGCTCACCCTTGGCGTCAGTCAGCTCAGGCTCTCGGTGGCCGAATCACTGATCGCCGGCACCGTGAACGGCGCGGCGGCGCTGGGGCTGGCCGATCGCGTTGGGCAACTTGCACCCGGCTTCTCCGCCGACATTGCGCTTTGGGAGGTCGAAGATGTCCGCGAGCTGCCCTACTGGTATGGCGCCGGCCGTTGCGCAGCGTCGTGGGCACGCGGCAAACCTTGTCATGCCCATGACTTAGCACTAGGTTTTCACCGCTGAGCCCCCCTCTTCCTCGAGGCCGGGGACGCCCCTCGCGGAGCCCGCCCCTCGACGATGCCTGATGTCGCCAAGCTGAAGAAAAAGGCAGCCGAGCTCGAGCTGAAGAAGCAGTTCGACAAGGCGCTGGCGGTCTACGTCGAAATCCTCGACAGCTACGAAGGGTCGCGTGACGAGGTGGATGTCACGCTGTACAACCGGGTCGGCGACATTCATCTCAAGCAGGGCAACGTCGCCGACGCCGTCGACTATTACGAGAAGGCAGTCGACCATTACGTCGATACGGGCTTCTACAACAACGCCATCGCGCTGTGCAACAAGATCCTGCGCAGCTCGCCCGGCCGGAACTCGATCTATTACAAGCTCGGAAAGATCAGCGCTCACAAGGGATTCAAGGGCGACGCCAAGGCCAACTTCCTCGAGTATGCCGACCGGATGCAGAAGTCGGGGAAGCTGAACGAGGCCTTTCGCGCGCTGAAGGAGTTCGCCGATCTGTGTCCGGATCAGGACGACATTCGCCTGATGCTCGCCGATCAACTGCTCAAGGCGAAGCGTGGCGAGGAAGCCATCGAGCAGCTGCAGCTCGTGTACGAGCGATACATGCAGGAGGGACGGCAGGCCGAGGCCGACGCCGCCGTCTCGCGCATGAAGGCCATTGATGCCTCCGTGGAGCCTCGTGCGCCCGGGCATGCGCCCAGGCGGAATGCGGGAGACCTCGTCTTTCTCGATTTGAACGATACGCCGGCGAAACGAGCGTCGGGAACACAACGGGTCATCGACGCCCCCTCGGTGAGTACGCCCCCCGTCAAGCCGGTCGCGGCGCCCGCTGCGCAATCGTTTGCCCCCCCGGTCGCTCCGCCCGTGGTGGAACGCATGGCCGCTCCGCCGCGAGCGGCTGTCGAGGCGCGGCCGAAGGAGCCTGTCGCTCCGGAACCCGACCTGCTCGACCTGCCGCCACTGGAGCCCGAGGTGCTGGACGGGCTGACGCGTTCGGCAGGCTTCGACCAGTTCGATGATGCGCCCTCGTCAGGCCTGCTCGATGGACTCGAGGTCACGAGAACGGGCGCGGATAACGAGTTCGCGGGATCGGAATCGTTGCTCGACCTCGATACAGTCGATTTTGGCAGTGCCGAGTCGAATGTGAGTCCCATGGGCGGCATGGATAACGGACTGCTCGACTTCGACATGATGGAGCCCGAGGCGGCTCCGCCAGCGGCGCCCGCACCGAAGCGACCAGCGCCTGAACCGTCACGACCGGCATCGCCTGACTTTTTGCTTCTCGATGACGTCGACGAGACGCCGGTGGGGGGCGAACTCGATCTCATCATGCCGGACGCGATCACGTTCGACGTGGGGCAGTCCAGGGCGAGGTCGCGACCCACCGACGACATCCCGCTGATGGACCTCGGTCCGCCACGCGCCGACGCGCCGCCGAAGGCGTTCGAGGTCGAGAGGGAACCGGTGCTGGAGTCACCGCCGCTGCGCTCGCACGATATCGCCATCGGAGAGGAGGCGATGGCCGATGCGCCGTCACCCGACACTGGCCCGCTCACCGCACGCCGGAGCTCCACGCTCAAGGCGGCGCAGTCGGTCGAGGTGCTGCAGAACATCGTGGACTCCGACCCGGAGGATCATGGGATTCGTCGTCGACTTGCCGAAGCCCTGCTCGACAGCGGTGATCGGGAGGGTGGCCTCCGCGAACTGGAAGCGGCGATGCTCGGTTTCGAGCGAGCCGACAACCTCGACGCCGCCTCGTCGCTCGTCGACGAGATCGTGCGCCTCGATGCGAGCTCCGTGCGACATCACCAGAAGCGGGTCGAGTACGCATTTCGCCGCAACGAGCGGGGCACGCTGATCGAGGCGTATCTCCAGCTCGCAGACGCGCTGTTTCGGGCGGGTACGCTCGACAAGGCACGGGCGATCTATCAGCGCGTGCTGGATCTCGCACCCGACGACGCGCGCGTCCAGGCGGCGCTCGAGGCGTTTCCGGCCCCGGAGGCTCCACCGGCACCCGTACCGGCACCGCAGACGGGCCGTGCCGGCGGCAGCGGCTCGCGCCCGTCCGCACCAGTCACCGCGCCTCGCGCATCGGTGGGTGACGACGAGTTCGTGAACCTTGGTGATTGGCTACGCGGCGACGAGGTGCAGAAGAACACGCGGATGGTGGTGCAGGAGCAGGAGCCCACGGGCGACGAGGAGGCGGACTTCCAGGACATGCTCCGGAAGTTCAAGCAGGGAATCGCCGAGAACATCGACGACGAAGATCATCAGAGCCACTACGATCTCGGGGTCGCATACAAGGAGATGGGGCTGCTGGACGAGGCGATCGGCGAATTCCAGAAGGCGCTGCGTTCTCCGACGAACCGCGTGCCGAGCTATGAGGCACTCGGCCAGTCGTTCATGGAGAAGGAGCAATACCCCATGGCGGCCACCGTCCTCGCGCGCGCCCTCAACGAGCGGAACGTGCGCGACGAGCAACTCGTCGGTGTGTTGTACCTGCTGGGACGATGCGCCGAGGAGAGAGGACAACACGAGGCGGCAGTCGACTTCTATCATCGCGTCTTCGTCGTCGACATCCAGTTCCGCGATGTCGGCGACCGGTTGGTCGCGCTCGAAGGCGCGCGCCGTTGACCGGAGCCGCGACCCGCGCGCGCGTTCCGGCGACGTCCGCGCTACGCGCCATCCAGGCGCCCGTATCGGAGCGTCTGGAGGACGTCGTCGCCGAGATGCGGCGTGTCGTGACGGCAGACCTGCCGCTGATCGAGCAGGTGAGCGGCCATCTGCTCCAGATGCAGGGCAAGATGTTCCGGCCCACACTCGCCCTGCTGGCCAGCGAAACGACGGAGTCGCCGCAGCCGCGCGTGGTGACGCTCGCCGCGGCGGTGGAACTGATGCACCTGGCCTCGCTCGTTCATGACGACTCGGTCGACCACTCCGCGCTACGGCGCGGCCTTCCAACCGTGAACTCACTGTTCAGCCACCAGGTGAGCGTCATCATGGGGGACTTCCTCTACTCCCGTGCGCTCGAGGCGCTCGTGGCCATGGAAGACCTCGACCTGCTGCGCGTGCTCACGAGCGTCTCCACGCAGCTCACGATCGGAGAGATGCGGCAGCTGGCGGCCGTGGATGCGCTCTCGTTCGACGAGGCGGACTACGACGCGTTGATTCAGGCGAAGACCGCGTCACTGCTCAGTGCGGCATGCGAGACCGGCGCGATGTGCGGCGCAGCACCGCATCGACTCGCGCTCAAGCGCTATGGTGAACGGCTCGGAATGGCGTTTCAGGTTGCGGATGACATCCTGGATTACACGGAAACGGCCTCGGTGACTGGCAAGCCGTCGGGGCTCGACCTGCGCGAGCACAAGGTCACCCTGCCGCTCATCGCCGCGTTACCGAGACTCTCCGCGAAGGACCGGCAGCGAATCGATGCGCTGTTCGCGGCCGATGCGCCCGGCGACGACCAGATTGCCGAAGCCATCGCACTGGTGACCGACGCCGGGGGCATCGCCAGCGCGCAGATCCGGGGAGAACAGTTCGCCCATGAAGCCGAGGAGGCGCTCGACGGCCTTCCCGATACACCGGCGCGCACCGCGCTCGCCGGGGCCATCATCTACGTCATGCACCGGCGGTCGTAATGCCTCCTCATCGGGGATCCACCAAGCACAATGCAGGCTTTCACAGTCTCACGCTCGCGGCCGGTTTCATCACGGGCGGACTGTTGACGGTCGCCGCGCGCCGATTCTTGCCTGTCGGAGCGGTGAAGGAATTCCTTACCACTGGCGTGACTCCCTCTGTGGGGCCAGTGACGCTTGACCTGGTGATCCTCAAGTTTTCGCTGGGACCCGTCGCACTCGACGTTTCGCTGTTGAGCCTGCTCGGTGTCCTGATCGCGTATCTCATCGCCCGATCGCTCTTCTAGGAGTTTTCGATGCCCTTCAATCTTGGTTTCGGCGAGCTGGTGATCGTGCTAGTCATCGTGCTCGTCCTCTTCGGTGCCAAGCGCATTCCGGAGATCAGCGGATCGTTCGGCAAGGGGATCCGGGAGTTCAAGAAGAACATCAACGACGTGGAACGGTCCGTGACCGAGCCCGAGCCCCGCACCGAGGCGCGTCTGCCTGCGCCGGACCCGCTCGCGACATCGCGGCAGGCGTCCGAGGACGTGCGGCCCGAGCCGAAGCGATTGATCTGAGGACTGGGGTTTTGTGTAGGTGGGTTTGTGGGTAGGTGGGTAGGTGTTACTGCAAGGGCACACCGAACAGCGTCCGGTGTGCCCTTCATGTTTCCGCCCTACCGACCTACCGACCTACCGACCTACCGACCTACCGACCTACAGTTATCAGTTCTCAGGTCACCGCCTGCCGCCGCAACTGGGCGTTGATGTCCTTGCGGTTGTCGGTCACCTTCGCGCTCTTCCGCAGGTCCTCGAGGAACATCTGGAGGCGCTGCTGCCGAAGTTGCTGTACCCGTCGCCCACGCAGGTCGGTCTTCTGGGTGTCGAACGCGGCGCGATCGGCGGGCTTGCGGGCATCGACGCGCATCACGAACACGCCGTCCCGCTGACGAATCGGCGCGCTGAGCGTGCTCGCCGGGAGCGCGAACGCGGCGCCGACTGCCTCGCCGAGACTCCCGAACTGCTGCGCGGCGCCGCCACGGGTGGTCATGCCCGTCTTCGTCACCGTCATTCCCTTCGCGGCGGCGGCAGCCTCGAGGCTCGAGCGTCGAGCCGCCTGGGCCAGCGCCTGGGCATCAGGCACGGCGCGCTCCACGGCGCGATCGAGCCCGACGCGCTCACGCACCGCCGACCTGACCGCATCGAAGGTCTTGCCGCCGCCCGACAACGTGTCGAGGCGAGCGATGTAGTAGCCGTCCTCTGCATCGAAGAGATCGCTGCTCTCGCCCGCGCTCGCGCCGGCGAACGCCCACGCGCTCACGCTGGGGATGTACTTCCCGTCGTGCTGCGCCGGCTCGCCCTCCACCACCGAGACCCGGAATGGGGTGAGCTTGAGCGTCCGCGCTGCTTCGTCGAACTTCGCGGGCTGCTCGCTGCTCGCGGCGATCCGCGCGAGCTGGTCCGCCGAGCGATCCACCCTGGCCGCCGACGAATCGCTCGGCTCGATGCGCAGCAGGATGTGCCGAAGCGTCAGCGTATCGCCGGCGCGCGCGTCGAGCTTGATGAGGTGATACCCGAACTGGGTCAACACCGGCTGCGAGAGCTCGCCGGCCTTGAGCCCGTACGCGACCTGCTCGAATGCGGGGACCAGACGGCCACGAGTGCTCTTGCCAAGGCTCCCACCGTCCGCGCCCGATGCGGAGTCGGCTGATTCACGCTTCGCCACGTCCTCGAACTTGGCGCCGCCCGCGATCTCCGCGCGCAGCGCCGTGATCCGCGACCGGACCGCTGCACTGTCGGCCGCCGAGACGATGCGTGGGATGTACAGCACGCTCAGTGACGCGTGGGCCGGCCGATCGAACTCGCTCCGATGCGCCTCGTAATACTTGCGCAGCTCACCCTCGCTCACGGCCGTGTCGGCAGCCGTGATGCTCGGCCGGAACACGACGAAGCTCACCGACGCGCTGTCCGTGGCGTCCTGCCACGAACGCCACAGCTCCGCATCCGGGACGAACATGCCGCTCGTCACCTGCTCGAACAGCTTCTGCTTCGGCACCTCGCCGCGAAAGTACTGCTCGAGCGACACGAGCAGGCCCGATTGCCGCGCTTGCGAACTGGCCAGGAGGCGCTGGTACTTGGCGGGGTCGAACACACCCTCGGTCTGCAGGTCGGGCGCGGATCGCACCCACTGTGGCGGCGCGAAACGCGCGTAGTCGCGCAGCTCGTCGTCCGACACCGTGATGCCGCGACGCTCGTACTCCTGCTGCAGCAGCAGCTCGGCGACCATCTCGTCGAACGCCTGGTTGTCGATCCGGCTGATCTCGTCCTGCGTGAGCGAACGCCCGGACTGCGACTGCTGCTGCTGCTGCTGCTGCACCATCTGCTGGGAACGGCGCTGCCAATCGGTGTACAGGATGTCCGCACCGTTCACCGACGCGACGGCCGTGGTGGGGGTGACGGCGCTGCGACCCAGGAGGCCGGATGTTTCGACGAGAAGGAACCCGCCAACGAAGGATGCGAGGAGAACCCACATCACGACCTTGGCGGAGCTCCGCATGGTTTGGAGCACGAGCGGGACTCCTTGATGCAGCTGGATGCAGCTGGAAAAAGTGACGGAGAGAAGCTGCAAAAGCTATCCGGCGAGAAGGGCTAAAATCAAGTGACGGTGGCACTTCTGATTGACTTGTCCCTCGTGTACCGTATCTTCATCCGCTTCATCCTACCCCTGCCCGCGCGCCGCCACCGAGGCTTTGATGGCCAGCACCGCCCGCATCGACGAGCTCAAAAAGAAATTCGACGAGAATCCGCGGCGGTACTTCGCTCCGCTCGCCAACGAGTTCCGCAAAGCTGGCGAGATCGAGCAGGCGATCATGATCTGCGAGGAGTTCCTGCCGCAGCAGCCCGGCCACATGAGCGGGCACATCGTGTACGGACAGGCGCTGTTCGAAGCGTCGCGCTTCGAGGAATCGCGCACCGTCTTCGAAACGGCGCTCACCCTCGATCCGGAAAACCTCATCGCCTTGCGCCACCTCGGCGACATCGCGCGTGGACAGGGCGATGCCGAATCGGCGCGCCGCTGGTACGATCGCGTGCTCGACGCGGATCCGCGCAACGAGGAGATTCAAGCGCTCATCGCCTCGATGGATTCGGATCGCGCGAGCGGCGGATCGGCTGATGGTTCGAGCGAGACGACGCACGTGGCGACCAGCGGAGAATCCACGTCCGCCTCGTCGTGGGACGCTCCCCCGCCGATGCCGCCGCCGCTCCCGACGACCAACGCCCTCGATTCGACATCCGAGTTCGCCCCGCCGATCACTCAGCACGCGTCCGCAGGCCCGGAGCGCGTGGCGGCCACAGGCGAGGGAGGGCGGGCCGAGGGGCTGGAATCGGTGGAGTTCTCTCCCCTCGGTGGTCCGGTCGATCATGCGCGCGATCTCGGCAGCAGCCTGGAGCCTGGGGAGTTCACGCGACCGTCGTCGGACATCGAACCGCTGGCTGGACTCGAAGAGACGAGCGTGGGGGCATTCGAGCGCAATACGCCGGACGGCGGACCCGACCTCATCATGCTCGACACGTCGGAGCCGACGCCGAGCCGCCACACCTCCGACATGAGCCAGTCGCAGGTGAGCGCCGCGACCGAGTTCGAGCGCGCGGACGATCCGGACCTGGCGGCGCGCGGCATGATCGTGCCGCCGAAGGCTGAACGTGGTTGGGATGCGCCTCCGGACCTGCCGCCCGAGGTGCCCGCCGTGGACGATGAGGTGCTCCGCATACCCCCCGAGCTTCCCCCCTCGGTCATCGCCGCAGAGGCAGCGCTGATGGACTTCGGCGATCCGCTGCCCGACCCCACGCCTGTACCGATGCCTGCTCCTGTGGCCGCGGCGCCGGCGGAAGCGCATTCGTCGGAGAGCACCTCGCCAGCCGGTGCACCTTTCGTCACCGAGACGATGGCCGAGCTGTTCGTGAAGCAGGGTCTGCGCGATCAGGCGCTCGGAGTGTATCGGCAACTGCTGTCGGCCAAGCCCGGCGACGAGCGACTGGCCGCGCGCGTCGCGGAGCTGCAACCGGCGAATCCGGAGCCCGCAGGGCAGTCGATTCGTGACTTTCTCGCTCGCTTCGCCACACTGCGTCCCGGAGAACGCGCCGCCGCTGCGGCGCCGCCCTCGGATGAGGACTTCGCCCCGGGAACGCCCGCGTCGACGCCCGAGAATGCGTGGGAACTCACGCCCGAGCCCGTGCGTGCATCCGAGGGTGCACCTGATTCTGCCCCCGCACCGGAGGCAGCGCCGGAGACGTGGATGGAGTCTTCACCCGCGATGGAGCCCGCCTCGCGATCCGAACAGGATGTCGCGCCGCCGCCGGCGCGGCCCACCCCCACGTCGGTCATGGCCACCGGCATCGAGCGAGGCGCCGCAACCCAGGCTGGCGGCGGCTCGATCGACGCGTTGTTCGGGACGCGCTCCTCCGGAACGTCGGAAGACTCGGCTGCCTCGGCACTCGCCCAGGCGTTCGGTGGCGGACCGGAGTCGTCTCCGGTCATCAGCGGACGTCCAGCGCGGGCGGCCGCGGGTGAGCTATCGCTGGACAGCGTCTTTCGCGGTGGCGCACCTCGTCCGCCGCGCGCGTCGCAGAATTTTTCCTTCGACGAGTTCTTCGCGCCGGATTCGAGCGCCCGGGATCAGCCGGCCGTAACCTCGACGCCGTCGACGCCGGCGACGAGTGATCCGTCGGCGGCCACCGAGCCCGCCGAGCGGAACGCCGACGACATCGAGCAATTCAACTCGTGGCTGCAGGGGCTCAAGCCGAAGTGAGGATCGCCGTCCTGAACGGACCGAACCTCAACCTGCTCGGCAGCCGCGAGCCCGCCATCTACGGTCGGACGACACTCGCCGAAGTGGACGCGAGACTGTCGGACGTGGCGCGAGAGCTCGGAATCGACATCGAGTGCATGCAACACAACGGCGAAGGCGCGCTCGTCGACATGGTGCATGCGCTCCGTGGGCGCGCGCACGGTGTCGTCGTGAATGCCGGCGCATACTCGCACACGAGTCTCGCGTTGCGCGACGCGCTTTCCGGCATCGCGCTCCCGTTCGTGGAGGTACACATCAGCAACGTGTACGCGCGCGAGCCCGAGCGACGGCACTCCATGCTCGCATCCGCCGCGCTCGGGGTGGTGGTGGGGCTGGGCACACATGGGTATGAGCTCGCCCTGCGCGGGCTCGTACACGAGCTGCGTCGTCGGGAGGCGGACGCGTGATCGACATGCGGCCGATGCGAATCGCCGCGCTCGTGGACGGCCTGTCGGCGGCGCACCTCGATGGACTGCTCCTGACCGGCCTCTCGAACATCCGGTATCTCACCGGGTTCTCCGGATCCAGCGCGTTGCTCGTCATCACGGCGCGCGACGTCGTCCTCATCACCGACTTCCGCTATCAGACGCAGGTCGCCGAGGAGGTGGGGGCGATCGCGCGCATTTCGATCGAGGCCGCGAGCCTGTGGACGGGGCTCTGGCAGCAGCTCGCGGCGATGTCGTCCGTCAAGGTGCTGGGATTCGAGACGGCACACGTGCAGCATCGCGACTTCCAGCGGCTGGTGGAGTCGGGCGCGCGGTGGCAATGGCGTCCGACGGTGGATCTCGTCGAGACGTTGCGCGAGCGGAAGGACGGCGACGAGATCGCGCGAATCCAGGAGGCGGCGGACGTGGCGACACGAGCACTGGCGCGCACGCTGCCTCAGCTCGCGGTGGGCATGACCGAACTCGCGGTGGCGGGCGTGCTCGAGAAGGCATTACGCGATGAGGGGAGCGAAGGGTTTCCCTTTCCCTCCATCGTCGCCAGCGGCCCCCGCTCGGCACTGCCGCACGCGCGCTCCTCGACGCGAGCGTTGGAGCACGGGGATTTCCTGCTGATGGATTTCGGCGCCGAGGTGGGTGGCTACTGTTCGGACGTGACGCGCACGGTGGTGGTGGGGAAAGCCAACGACGCACAACGCGAGGTGTACGACATCGTGCGCGGCGCGAATGAGCGCGCTACGCGCGGAGTGCGGGCCGGAATGACCGGACGGGATGCCGATGCCATCGCGCGCCACTACATTGATCGGGCCGGCTTCGGCGAGCAGTTCGGTCACAGTCTCGGCCACGGCATCGGGCTGGAGGTGCACGAATCGCCGCGCCTGGCGCGAACGGCTGATGGTGTGCTCCCGGAAGGTGCTGTGGTGACGATCGAACCGGGCATCTATCGTCCCGGGTGGGGCGGCGTGCGAATCGAGGACGATGTGGTGCTCGGTGCAGACGGACCGCACATTCTGACGGAGTTTCCGCGCGAGCTCATGGAGCTCGGCTGAATGCCGCGCGAAGAACCGCGGCACGACCAATCCAGTGGGCCTATGATCGACTTACGCTACGTCAAGAAGCTCATCGACATCCTCGACGAATCGACGGTGGACTCGATCGAGATCTCGTCGGACAAGGGTCTCAAGATCCGCATTTCCAAGAGTCCCACGGGACGAGGCGCCATGCAGGTTGCGGCGCAGCCGGTACTGGCCCCGTTGCTCGCGGCGCCCGCCGCGCTGCCGCCGGGTCGTCCGACGCCGGCCGATGGACTGCCAGCGATCGACGAATCGGCGAAGGGTCCGCAGGGAAAGGCCGGGACCGAGGTGAAGTCTCCAATGGTCGGCACGTTCTATGGCGCTCCCGAGACTGGCGCCAAGCCCTATGTGTCGGTAGGCACCCGCGTCTCGAAGGGCCAGATCCTCTGCATCATCGAGGCGATGAAGATCATGAACGAAATCGAATCAGAGGTCTCGGGCGTGGTGACCGAGGTGATGGCGCCGGATGCCGCGCCCGTGGAGTACGGACAGGCGCTCTTCCGCATCGATCCGAATGGCTAAGCGCCCGGCTCCGTCGGCCCCCGGCTCGGCTGGCACTCCAGCCGGAGCCGCGGCTGGCACGTTCAACTTCAAGGACGTGCTCCAGCAGCTGGTGCAGCGCAACGCATCCGACCTGCATCTCAAGGTGGGCCGGCCGCCGACGTTGCGGCTGCATGGCGACCTCGTGCCGCTCGATCACCCCCCGCTCAAGCCCGAAGACCTGAAGGGTCTCGCCGAGCAGTTGATGACGCCGCGTCAGGTGAAGGAGTTCACCGACAACAAGGAGTGCGACTTCGCCATCGGCGTGCCCGGCATCGGCCGCTTTCGGTGCAACGTGTATCAGCAGCGCGGATCGCTCTGCTACGCCATGCGCTCCATTCCGTATCAGGCGAAGACCCTCAAGGAGCTGAATCTTCCGCCCGTGCTCGAGGAGATCGCGTTGCGCCCCCGTGGTCTGGTGCTCGTCACCGGTATCACCGGGTCGGGCAAGAGCACCGCGCTCGCGGCGATGATCCAGCACCTGAACGAGCACCGGAAGGCGAACGTCATCACGATCGAGGATCCGATCGAATTCCTCCATCGCGACATCAACTGCAACATCAACCAGCGCGAGGTCGGCACCGATACTGCGACGTTCGCGCAGGCGCTTCGCCGCGTGCTGCGACAGGATCCCGACGTCATCCTCATCGGCGAGATCCGCGATCTGGAAACGCTCGACACCGCGCTCAAGGCGGCCGACACCGGGCACCTGGTGTTCAGCACGCTGCATACGACCGATGCGACGCAGACGATCAATCGCGTGCTCTCGTTCTATCCGCCACACCAGCAGGCGGAAGTGCGGTTTTCGCTGGCGAGCGCGTTGCAGGCGGTCGTCTCCCTGCGCCTGGTGCCGCGTTCGGACAAGCCGGGCCGTGTGCCCGCGGTGGAGGTGCTGATCAACACGCAAACGGTGCGCGACCAGATCCGGGACATGGACAAGACGCTCAACATCCCGGACCTGATCAAGGAAGGCACGGTGCAGTATGGCATGCAGAGCTTCGATCAGGCGCTGATGGCGTACTACTCGCAGGGGATCATTTCCTACGAGAGCGCGGTCTTCTATGCCACCAGCCCCAGCGAGTTCGCGCTGCGCGCCCAGGGCGTGGCCGGCACCAGCGACACGAGCTGGTCCGGCTTCGAGACCGACTCCACCGCCTGACCGCAGGACTCGGCAAGTCATGTTCAAGAAAGTGCTCATCGCCAATCGCGGCGAGATCGCCCTGCGCATCATCCGGGCGTGCCGCGAGCTGGGCGTGCAGACCGTCGCGGTCTATTCGGAGGCGGACCGGGAATCGCTGCACGTGCGATTCGCCGACGACGACGTCTGCATCGGTCCGGCGCCGGCGCGCGACTCGTACCTGAAGATTCCCCGTCTCATCGCCGCGGCCGAGATCACGGGCGCGGACGCGATCCATCCCGGCTACGGCTTCCTGGCCGAGAATGCCGAGTTCGCCGAGATCGTGACGGCGAGCAACCTGGCGTTCATCGGGCCGACCGCCGAGCAGATCCGCGTCATGGGCGACAAGGCGGCGGCCCGCAAGGCGATGACGGCGGTGGGCGTGCCGATCGTCCCTGGCACGCCGGGTCCGGTGGAGGACGTCGACGAGGCGCTCGATTTCGCGAAGCGCATGGGCTTTCCCGTGATCATCAAGGCGGCGGCGGGCGGCGGCGGAAAGGGGATGCGTGTCGCGAAGGACGCCGATGACTTCGCGCGCTCCTTCCAGCTCGCGCGCAGCGAGGCGCTGTCGGCGTTCGGCAACGGTGACGTGTATGTCGAGAAGTACCTCATGCGCCCGCGGCACATCGAGTTCCAGATCATGGGCGACAAGTTCGGCAACGTCATCCATCTGGGCGAGCGGGACTGCTCGGTACAGCGCCGCCACCAGAAGCTGATCGAGGAATCGCCAAGTCCTGCGATGACACCCGATCTCCGCAAGCGCATGGGCGACGCCGCCGTCGCGGGCGCCAAGGCCATCGAATACGTGGGTGCGGGGACGATCGAGATGCTGCTCGACGAGGACGGCTCGTTCTATTTCATGGAGATGAACACGCGCATACAGGTCGAGCATCCGGTCACGGAAATGATCACCGGCATCGATCTCGTGAAGGAGCAGATCCGGGTCGCCGCGGGGGAGCGGCTCTCAGTTCTCGAGATGCCTCCGCTGCGCGGGCATGTCATCGAGTGCCGCGTGAACGCGGAAGACCCCAACCGCAATTTCCAGCCGTCGCCCGGAAAGATCCACACCTTCCATCCGCCGGGCGGCAACGGCGTGCGCCTCGACACCCACGTGTACGCCGGCTACACGGTGCCGCCCTTCTACGATTCCATGATCGCGAAGGTGATCTGCCAAGGGCGCGATCGTCCCGAGGCGCTCGCAAAGATGCGGCTGGCCCTCGAGACGTTCATCATCGAGGGTCCCATGACCACCATTCCGTTCCTCGCGCGCGTCATGCAGAACCCCCGCTTCCAGAGCGGTGACGTGGACACGAAGTTCCTGGAACGGGAACCGGACCTGATGAAGGAGCCGGGCTAGGTGCGGGTCGATGTGCTGTACGGCGTGCAACAGCTCACGCCGCAGGATGTGCAGGGGCGAGTCGTCGCCGTCGTCGACGTCCTCCGCGCATCGACGACGATCGCCGTGGCGCTCGCCAACGGCGCGAAGTCGGTGGTGCCGTTCGACAGCTCCGAGGACGCGATCATGCGCTCCAAGCAGATGGAGCGTGGCTCGTTCCGGCTCGCGGGCGAGAGGCGGATGCTGAAGATGGAGGGGTTCGACCTCGGCAACTCTCCGCTCGAGCACACGCGCGATGTCGTGGAGGGGACGAGCGTCCTCCTGGCCACCACCAACGGGACCAAGGCGTTGCTGGCGGTGCAGGGCGCTCGTGACGTCGTGGTCGCGTCGTACGTCAACCTGACGGGTGTGAGCACGATGTTGCGCTCCGCGTTGCGCGGGGGTGCGGACATCGCGATCGTCTGCGCGGGGCAGGAGCGGCAATTCGCGCTCGAGGACGCCGCGTGCGCTGGCCGGTACGTCCACAATATTTCCAGGCGGCTTGCCGACATCGAGCTGAACGATGCCGCGCTCGCCGCGTCGTTGATCGACCGGAAGTACGGCGACAACCTGATGCGGCTCTTCACTACCGCGGCGCATGGCCGGGCCTTGGCCGCCGCGGGATTCGAAGGGGATCTGACGGCATGTGCGGCCGTGGATTCGTTCCCGGTCATCCCGATCTACCAGGACCGGATGATCACCAAGCTGGGGCCTGAACGCGAGCGGTAACTCCGTGGGCAGTACTGGCATCAAGCGCGAACTCATCGGTATCGCGCTCCTCCTTTCCGCCGTGTTCCTCGCCGGCGCGCTGCTCTCCCTCGCGCTTCGCGACCTGGGCGCGGGCTTCGACATGGGTCCCGTGGGCCGGATCCTGTCGGAACCGCTCGTCGCGTTTCTCGGCTGGCCTGCTGCCTCGCTCGTGCCGGCGGTTCCCGCCGTCCACGCCCTGCGGCTGTTCGGACGGCTGGAGTCCGAGACCGATCGGTCCTGGATGATCTTCTTCGCCGGTGTCGTCGCCCTCCTGCCAATCGCCATCGGGCTGGGAGTGAACGCACCCCGCGGTGCATACGCGCCATCGTCAGGGCTGTGGGGCGGCTTCGTCGCGTTCTACTGGCG